>JBGQBD010000037.1:0-20954 GCA_041494645.1 Candidatus Limnocylindria bacterium | reverse complement strand
TGCCCACCTGGACGTTGTCGAAGCTGACGTAGTAGGTCTTGTCGCCTTGGAACGTGGCGCGGTCGTAGCTGATCATCGGGATCCCGGCCGCAGCGGCCAGCGACTGGATCTGCTTGCCGGTGGGTCCGTCAAGCGGGTCCACCAGCAGGACCTTGGCGCCGGCGGTGATGTCGGCCTGGGCGATCGCCACCTCGGTGTTGGTGGTGCCCGAGGCGTTGTCGATCTTGTACTGGCTCTTGGTATACCCGGCGGCATCGAATGCCTTCGTCAGGTACGGCAGGTCATAGCTGGTGTATCGAGCCGACGTGGTCACGTCGGGCAGGATCACGCCGACCAGGCCGGTGCTGGGGGTAATGCTCTTCAGCTGAGCCATGGCCGAGAAGCTGGCGTCGAACGACCCGATGGTGAGGTTCGCGGCGGGCGCCGAAGCGACCGGTGGCGCCGTGGGGCTAGCCGCTGTTGACGAACAACCGGCCACGATCGCGGCCGCTGCGATTATCGAAACTACGAGTTTCTTGGCTTCCAAATCAGAGTCCTCCGTGTCATTTGGTGGCTGCCTCCGTCCCGACGCGGCCCTCATCGGCCGTCGCGGGAGAGGCCTCATTGAGAAGGTTCAGGGACAAGCCACGCCTGCTATCGCCTCCTTGTGACTGGTCGACGTCCACTCCTCCACTAAGCAGGTGAGCCGGAGCGCCGGCGGGATCGATTGGGGCCGGACCGTCCAGCAGAGGAACGATCGTCCAGCCGTATAAATGGGGCCTGGCCAGGCTCGCCCGGACCGGGCACGAGGGCGCCGGCGCCAGACCAGGCAGCCGTCCGAGCCGCCGCGGCGGGGCAGCGGCATCGTCCAAGAGTCGAGTTCCCGGAGCAGCCAGTCCGTTGCCCAGGCGGCGCGGCAGTTCGGCCTCCAACCCGAGAGCGATCCGGTCGTTAGGCCACGACGCGGAAGACCACACCAGACAATCGGAACTCTCGGCCAACGGGTGATCCGTGCCTCACATCCTCAGAATGGGCGCCGCAAATCGTAACGGGGGAGGCTTCTTGGGCCGGCCGTCCTCCGGGCGATCAGGCCGAACACAGCAATCCTTCGGTGCGCGAGAGCCGCGGCACCTCACACGCAACTCACCCTAGCCCACACAAGTACCCCTGTCAACAACGGGTAGAGGCGTTCCTGATCCATCTCGTTGACGGAGTGCGTCACAGGCGGCGCTCTTCGGGGCCCGCCGTCGAGATACTTTGTGGCGAAATCCGTCCGCCGGCTGGAGCCTAGACCAGTTTCCTGAAAACTTCGTTGCTCAAAAGGCGGCCGCGGACCGTGAATCTCAGGCGCGGCTCGTCGTCAACCTCGGCGGCCTCGAGCAGGCCGGCCGACTCCGCCCAGCCTTGCAGACCGGCCAGCCGGCCGGTTTCCGCCCAGGCGGCGGGAATGCCCGTGTCCATCCGCAGGGCCAGGATGAGGCGTTCGGCGATTTCGGTCTCGGCGGTGATGGTTTCGCGACCGCCGGGAGGCTCGGCTGCCCGACCGCCCACCGGCAGCAGCGCGGCCATGTACGGTTCCATGGCCGCGGCATTCCAACGCCTGGTGGCCCCATCGAAGGCATGGGCTCCCGGACCGACCGCCTCGTAGGGCAGCCGCTCCCAGTAGGCCAGGTTGTGACGGCTCTCGTGGCCCGGCCGGCACCAGTTGGAGATCTCGTAGCCGCGCCAGCCGTCGGCCGCCAGAAGGTCGAATGCCAGCCCGTACTGCTCCGCGGCCCGATCTTCGTCCTGCTCGAGGCGGGCTCGCTCGCGCCAGCGCCGGGCTCCGGGCGGGGTCGGAAGGTGATCGCCGGCTTCATTCGTGAGGCCTTCGGCGTCGGGGTCGTCCAGGGTCAGGGCGTACAAGGAGAGGTGGTCCGGGGCGAGCCGGAGCGCCGCGCGCAGCGTCGCCTCCCAGCTCTCAACTGACTGGCCCGGCACGTCGTACAGCAGATCCAGATTCACGGAGTCGATGCCTGCCGCCCGGGCCTCCTCCACGGCGGATGCCGCGTCCTCCGGGGAGTGGCGCCGGCCGAGGCGCCGCAGCTCGAGGCGGTCCAGGCTCTGCACGCCGAACGAGACGCGGTTGACGCCCAGCCGCCGGAACGTGGCCAGGTCGCCACGTTCGTCCGGACCCGGGTTGGCCTCAAGGGTGATCTCGGCATCGGGCGCCACGCCGAAGCGCGTTCGTACCGTCGAGAGCAGCCGGAGAAGCCACTCCCCGGAGACCAGTGACGGCGTGCCGCCCCCAAGGTAGACGCTCGCGAGCGGGGGCCGATCACCGGCGCCCGGGGGGCCGAACCTGGCGTCCAGGGCTTCGGCCCGCAGCTCCAGCTCCCGACCCAGGGCTTCGTACAGCCGCTCCGTCCGCGCCCTTCGTCCTCGGGCATCCGCCCCGGCGTAGACGACGAAATCGCAGTAGGGGCAGCGCGCGACGCAGAACGGCAAATGCAGATAGAGGGCGACGGGCGGCTGAGACTGGCTCACGCACAGAGGGTAGCCGAGCGATCCGCCTCAGCCCAGCTGCGATTAGCGGTCGTGGGGCCCAGAGGTCCGGCGAGCGACGCCGGAGCCCATGGAGCGGACCCAGGTGGCCAGCGCGACCGCGGCACGGCCCGTTGCACGGCCCGCAGCACGGGCTTTCGGACGGACCCAGGTGGCCAGCGCGCCCGCGGCACGGGCCGCGGCGCCGTCTCGGGCCGTCGTGGGAACGGACCGATCGCCGTAGCCGGACGGCCCCCGGGCCTCGAAGCCGCGCGGCTCGGCGCCGCCACCGGCGGCCGCCGGACGGCGCACATCGTGCCAGCCGGCGGGCACTTCCCGCCGCAGCGCCATCTCTTCGGGCTCGTTGCCGGCAATCGGCACCTGACCCGGGTGCCCGGTGAACGCGAAGACCGCAAATGAGGTGGCGGCATGGCCGATGACCGCCGCTCCCAGACCGCCGGTGGCCAGCGTGGCCCAGCCGCAAAACAGTCCGATTCCCGCCCCGAGGAGCGGCATGTAGGGATGCCGGCCGGGAGCGGCCAGCCGCGTGGCCAGGAGATAGACGATCGTGGCCATGACTATGGCTACGCCATCCGGAACCCCAATCGCGACGAGCGAGCCCAGGAGCGCTCCCCGGAAGGTGGCCTCGTCGATGGCAGCCGTGCCGATGGCGTTCAGGGCCGCATTCGGATAAGAACGAGCCGGCGGCAGCCGCATGTGGCCGTACCAGAACCGGGCAAATGCGGCCGCCTGGACCACGCCCAGAGCCGCCAGCGCAAGCCCGGCGGCCACGGCCTCCCTGCGGTGGCCGATCAGCAGCAAGAGAACGTCATGCGGCGACGGATGGACGAAATACAAAGCAGTCAGCAGGACGGCTCCGATCAGATACCACGACAGCCTCGTCCAGAAGCTCCGCCGGCGACCCGGCTCGTCGTACTCGGCGGCGCCGAATCGCTCGGCCTCGAGGCGCAGCAGCAGCAGCAGCATGAAGAAGCCGGCCGCAATAAGGACCCGGATCGACTCTGCGCTCATACCTCGTCCATTCGGAGTACCGCCAGGAACGCTTCCTGGGGTATTTCGACGGACCCCACCCGCTTCATGCGCTGCTTACCCTCCTTCTGCTTCTCGAGCAGCTTGCGTTTGCGGGTGATGTCACCGCCGTAGCACTTCGCGAGGACGTTCTTCCTCATCGCCGCGACCGTCTCCCGGGCAATCACGGTCGAGCCTATGGCGGCCTGGACGGCAACTTCGAACATCTGGCGCGGGATGAGACCCCTCAAGCGGTGTACCAGCTCGCGGCCGATCGCCTGCGCCCGATCCCGGTGAACGATGACCGACAGGGCGTCGACCGGGTCGCCCGCGACAAGGACGTCGACCTTGACAAGGTTAGCCGGCCGATAGCCGATCTCCTCGAAGTCCATCGAGGCATAGCCCTGCGTCCTGGTCTTGAGCTGATCGTAGAAGTCCACGATGACCTCAGCAAGCGGCAGCTCGAAGTTGATAAGGACGCGCTGCGGGTCCAGGTATTCCATCTCGAGGAACGTGCCGCGCCGGTTCTTCGCCAGCTCCATGAGCGTGCCGATGTAGCTCGCCGGAGTGACGATGCCGAGCTTCACCCAGGGCTCCAGGATCTCCTCGATCTCGCCGGCGTTGGGCATCTTGGATGGGTTGTCCACGGCAACCCTTCCCCGGCCGTTGATCAATACGACCTCGTACTCGACCGACGGCGCCGAGGCGATCAGCTCCTGGCCGAACTCGCGCTCCAGCCGCTCCTGGACGATCTCCATGTGCAGGAGGCCGAGGAAGCCGCATCGGAAGCCGAAGCCGAGCGCGACCGAGCTTTCGGGCTCGAAGCTGAAGCTGGCGTCATTGAGGTGCAGCTTCTCCATGGCGTCCCGCAGGAGCGGGTAGTCGGAGCCGACGATCGGGTAGATGCCCGCGAAGACGAGACTCTTGGCCGGCTGGTAGCCCGGCAGCGGCTGCGACGCCGGAGCGGCCACGGTCGTGACCGTGTCGCCTACCCGCGCCTCGCGAACGCTCTTGAGGCCGGTCGCCACGTAGCCGACCTCGCCGGCACGCAGCTCCGGGACGGGCACGAGCTGCGGCCGGAAGATGCCGAGCTCCACCGGCTCGGCCTCGGCCCCGGAGCCCATGAGCCGAATGATGTCGTGCTGGCGGAGCGTCCCCTGGGCGAGCCTGATGTAGCAGACCACTCCTTTGTACTGATCGTAGTGGGAGTCGAAGATCAGAGCCTTCAGCGGCGCCTCGGGATCGCCCTTGGGAGCCGGAACACGCGCGACGATCGCCTCCAGGATCTCGGGGACGCCGGTCCCGTCCTTGGCTGACGCCAGGAGGATCTCCTCGCGGGGTATCGCCAGGACGTTTTCCAGCTCCTCGATGACCACGTCCACCTGGGCCGATGGGAGATCGATCTTGTTGAGGACGGGGATGATCGTCAGGTTCTGGCGGAGCGCCAGGTGGACGTTGGCCAGCGTCTGGGCCTCGATCCCTTGCGTCGCGTCGACGACCAGGATCGCACCGTCACAGGCCTGCAGGGAGCGGCTGACCTCATAGCTGAAGTCGACGTGGCCCGGGGTATCGATCAGGTTGAGGCCGTAGACGAGGCCATCGGACGCCGTGTACTCGAGCCGGACCGCCCGAGCCTTGATCGTGATCCCGTGCTCGCGCTCCAGGTCCATCGAGTCGAGCACCTGGCTCGTCATCTGGCGAGCGTCGATGGTGTGCGTCAGCTCCAGCAGCCGATCCGAGAGCGTCGTCTTGCCGTGGTCGATGTGGGCGATGATCGAGAAGTTGCGCAGCCGTTCCTGCGGGATCACTGAGTCCTCGGGGCGTGGCCGGTGCTGATGTCAGAGGCCGCGCGGGGGCCCACGCGGGCGCTGGCCGGCACTGGGCGGCGGGAGTGTAGCACGCGCCCGAAGCCTTCCGGTCCGGCCGCTGCGCTCAGTACTCGACGACCCTCGGCAGCCGCTTGGCCTGCTCGATCCAGTCCGCGACCATCGCCAGCGTGGGGAGACGGCGCACCAGGTTGCGGGCGGCGTTCGCCTCGGCCAGCGTCTCGGCCAGATTGGCGGGATTGCGCTGGGCGATCTCCGGGACGGTGTTTACGCCCGCGACCTCGAGGAGATCCGAGTACTCGGACCCGATGCCGTCGATGCGATAGAGGTCCACTCGGTTGACCCACTTGAGGATGAGGGTGTTGCCGATGCCGCTCGCGGCCTCCAGTTCCTCGCGGCCCTTCTGGGTGGCTCCCCGCCGTAGTAGATCTTGAGTCGTGTTGACCCCGACCGCCTCGAGCTTCTGGGAGTACACCGGACCGATCCCTTCGACGTCGATGATGTTCATGGGATCCCTCCATATGGCAGGCGATTGGATGAGCGGCTCCGATTATGCGGCCTCATCGCCTTGTGGCGGCGGGGAGTTTTAGTTCGCGACCGTCGCGGCCAGGCCTGCAGCATCGGCCGCGGCCATCCCGGCGAATCGCGCTCCTGCGTTGCGATGTGCGACTCTGCTACCATCAACCGTCGCGTCAGTCTGCCCCGTCTCGGCTGCCTGCCGCCCCTTCCGTTCGCAGCATGAGGTCTTCGAACTTGGCCAAGACGCCCCGAGGCTGGACCGGCGCCCGCACGCCGTCAGCGATCAAGCGGGTCCGCCAGGCACAGCGCCGGCGGGCCATCAATCAACCTCGCAAGAGCGCGGCTAAGACGTACATCGCCAACGCGATGGATGTCGCCGGCGGCGTGGACGAGACCGAAACCGCCGTGGCGCTCGCAGAAGCCATGAGCGCCCTCGACAAGGCCGCCAAAGTGGGCGCGATTCACCCGAACAACGCCGCCCGCCGCAAGTCGCGCCTTGCCATCAAGATCAACGCGATGGCCGAGGGCGTCGCTGTTCAGTCGACCGGCCGCGCCACGAAGACGACCGGCACCGCCGCGGCCGTGAAGGCCGCTCGGACGCGCATCGCCACGGCCAAGGCCACCAAGGCCAAGGGTCCGCAGACGGCAGCCGGCAAGGCCAAGGCCGCTCTCTCCAAGACCGCCCGGGCCGAGGCCGCTGCCGCGCCGTCGGGCGCGGCTGAGCCAGTGAAGGCCGCGGCGGCCAAGGCTCCGGCCAAGGCGCCGGCCAAGGCTCCGGCGAAAGCCCCGGCGAAGGCTCCCGCCAAGGCCAGCGCCAAGGCTCCGGCCAAGGCTCCCGCCAAGGCCAGCGCCAAGGCTCCGGCCAAGGCCGCCGAAAAGCCGGCGCCGAAGGCTCCCGCCAAGGCCAGCGCCAAGGCCCCGGCCAAGGCCGCCCAGAAGCCCGCTCCCAAGGCCGCGCCGCCCAAGAAGCCCAAGTCCTGACCCCTTCGATCCAGAGTGAATGCAGGGCCAGGTCCAGCGACCTGGCCCTCGTGATTCGGAGGCGGAGGTCCGATCCAAGGGCCCGGGCTCGATGGCTCGCCCGGGAAGCGATAGCCCGCGGCGACGTAACGGTTGCTCGAGGCCGCTGACCCGCCCGTTTCTCGGTTCGTGGCGGAGTTCCAGGCTCAGTCGAGCGCCTCGATGGAAACCCCGGCCGTTTCGTCCCGCGCCGCGCCTTCGGCCGCTCAAATGGCAACGCTGGGGAAGTGAAGCTCGACGCCTGGTACGGTCCGCATCGCCGGCCGAGGGTGGGGTGGCGCCGGCGTCTGGCTCCACGGAACCTCCACCTACCTTCCACGGCCGCTCCACGGTCGTTCCACCCGCCCGGTCGAGATTCGCTTCAGCCCGGCAGTGGCATACGGCCTGCGTCCCGCCGGCCCTGCCGGTCGGAAACGAGGTGAAGCGTGAACTCGATACATCGCATCGGCGTCACGATCGCCGCGCTGGTGACCGCCGTCGTCGTGGCGGGAGTCTTCGTGGCCCAGGGCTACGTCGCCGCTCAGGCCCCCGCTCAGGCGACATCGCAGTCTGCGGGGCCGGCGGCGGCCGGAGCCACCGGCGTCCCTGAGACCGTGTACGTCAACCCGGCTCCCACTCCGCCGGTCATCCATGTGACCCAGACCAGCCCTCCGGGCCAGCCGCCGGTAGTTCACGTGATCGTGCCCGCACAGGGTGGCGATGACGGAGGTTCAGACGGCTGATGGACGATCCCAACTCTCCTCAGCTGCCCCTTTCGCCCGTCGACAGAGCGGCGCGCTCGGCCGTCCCCGCGCCTGCCACGCACGTCCCCAAGGCCAAAGGCAAGCCCAACGCCACTCCGATGCGAGTGGCGTTGGCCACCGGCGGACTGGCGGTCCTCTCGGCGATAGTCAGCTCGATCGTTTCCCCACCGAGGGCCGTGGTCCTCCCGGCCGGAACGTACACCGGACAGGCCACGCCGGTGACAGCCCAGCAGCCCATCCGCTACGTGCAGCTCCTGCCAGGCCAGACGGCCCCTCCTGGCGCAACGGTTATCGACCAGGCAGCTCCAACGCCTCTGACCATCGTGTCAACGATCCCGCCGGTGGCACAGAAGCCGATCGTCGTCAGAACGACACAGTCCGGCAAGGTGATCCCTTGACCGCCGCCGACGACCCGCGGACCGGCCTCGACGCACGTCCGCGCGGGCGTCCGCAGGAGCCCGAACGACATCGACCGCTGCCCTCGTCCGGGGCGCCTCTGGGGCCTCGGCCGTTCGACACCACTCCCCTTAGCGGAATGGCGGCCCCTTACTCGCCTCTGCGTCCCAGGCCCATCGGCCCTGCATCTCCTGGACCCACACCTCCCAGCTCCCGACCTGTAGGAGGGGCTGCGCGTGCGGCCGGTCCCTCCTACAAGGGTCTGCCGGGGCCCGTCCGGGTGGCCCTGTGGGCGGCCGCGGCCATCGTCATCGGCGGCGCCCTGGGCGCCACCGCCCCGACAGCACTCCGGCGCCTGGGCGCCGTGGCGGTCATCCAGCCGGGCCTCCTGTCCTGGTACGCGGCCAGAGCGCTCGGCCTGTTGGCGTACGTGGTTGTGGCCGGCTCGGTCCTGTACGGCCTGCTGCTCTCCACCAAGATCCTGGACGCCATAGCTCACCGGCCGGTGAGCTTCGCTCTCCACAAGGACCTGGCCCTGGTCGGCCTCTTCCTGGGCGTTCTTCACTCGGTCGTGCTGCTTGCGGACCGGAGCTTCGCCTTCACACCGCGGGCAATCCTCGTGCCGTTCTCCTCTCCGTACGCGCCCGTCTGGGTCGGCATCGGCCAGCTCACCATCTACGCGCTCGCGGTCGTCACGGCCAGCTTCTACGTTCGCCGTCAGATCGGTCAGCGAGCCTGGCGCCTGGTCCATTACCTGACCTTCGCGGTGTTCGTCGGCACGACCGTCCACGGCGTCATGTCCGGATCCGACAGCGGGGCGCCGTGGGCGCTCTGGGTCTATCTCGTCCCCAGTGCCCTCGCCATCTTCCTCATCGTGTACCGCATTGTTCTGTCGGTCTCAGCACATCAGCTCCATCCTTCGGCCGAGCGCCCCGCCGTTCCGGTTCTCGTCGCTCGTGCCCCACTGCCACCCTCGGCCGGCCGCGTTGCTCCGGGCCGCCCGGCCGTCTCGATCAACCCGCCGTTCGCGGGACCGACGTTCGACTGAACTCGGCCTCGCTCCGCTGACTATGGAGGTCTCCGATGGCCTACGTGATCGCTGAACCCTGCATCGACAACATGGATCAGTCCTGCGTGGCCGTGTGCCCGGTCGATTGCATCTCGTCTCAGCCCGGTCTCGACCGGAAGTTCTTCATCGACCCCGCCAACTGCATCGACTGCGGCTCGTGCGAGCAGGCCTGTCCCAACCAGGCGATCTTCCGGGGCGAGGCCCTCCCCCAGGAGTGGGCCGGCTTCGCCTGGGTCGACGCCATCTGGTACTCAGACCCAGGCCAGGCCCGAGAGGCCATCGACGCCTACACGCCGATCGCGGCCCGCTGAGCCAGCCATGGAAACGCCAGGCTCGCCAGTGTCGGATCCGGGCCGGCGGACCCTCGGGCCGCTCGCGCCGCCCGCCCCGCCGTCCGTCGATCACGTCATCGCCGGCGCGCGCCCCGGGCGCCCCGCCCGCGAGTTCGTCGCCAACGCCACCCTCGTGGCCCGCCGAGACCTTACGACGTCCATCGCCCGCTTCGTCGTTCGACCGGATGGCGGCGCGCCGCCGTTCAAGCCGGGGCAGTACTTCGCTCTCGGGCTTCCCGTCGACGGCGCGACGCTTCTCCAGCGTCCCTACTCCACGGCCTCTCCCGCCGGCGCTGTTGACGAGTTGGAGTTCTTGATCCGGCGCATAGCCGCGGGGGCGTTCACGCCACGCCTCTGGAGGATCGATCCCGGGGCCAGGATCTGGCTCGGGCCCCCCAGGGGCCTCTTCACTCTTCGGCCGGACGACCGTCGAACACACCTCCTGGTCTCCACGGGTACGGGCCTGGCTCCATTCATCTCGATGGCGGACGCCCTCCTGGGGGCCGAGCCCGCGTCGGCCGAGGGAGCGCGGGTCGTGGTCGTGCACGGGGTCTCGCACCGGGCAGAGCTGGCCTACCGCGAACGCCTCGAGGCCTGGGCGCGGGCCGGCCGGCTGTCGTACGTTCCCACCCTCTCGCGGCCGGCGGATCCAGCCAACGCGGGCTGGACCGGAGCGACGGGTCGAACCGAGACGGTCCTGGTGCGCGTGTGCGAAGAGCTCGAGATCGATCCGGGCCGGAGCGTGGCCTACGTCTGCGGCAACCCGGGGATGATCGAGGCCGTTACGGGAGCGCTGCGCCAGCGGGGCTTCGCCGAGGCCGCGGTCATCCGCGAGCACTACTGGACGGCCGGATCGGCGGAGACAGCCTAGAGCGACTCCACGATGCCCGCGCGGGCCGAGCTCCTCTGGCCTGCTCCGGCGCGACCGACCGGCATGACTGGCCGCCTGGAGCGCCGAAAAGGGGGGACGCCGCCTCCGTTGGCGCGCATCAAGCGATTCCTAATCCGAACTTCACGTTCCGTTCCGCACGGCGCCCACTGCACAGAATCTCCACGCAGCCTCCATACCCGCTCCACCGACGATGCACCCCCGCCGTCGAGACTCTGGTTCGACCGAACGGCCGGCAGTCAGGCCGATAACGAGGTCAGGCTGTCGCAACCCCGACGAACCCGAGTTCGGTTCTCGCAGCAGGAGATGAGCGATGAACACGATCCATCGCGTCGGCCTGACGATCGCAGGAATCGTCGCCCTTCTTGTCGTGGCCGGCGCATTCGTGGTCCAGGGCTACGTGAACGCCCAGCAGGCGGCCGCCCAGGCGAGTGCCGCGCAGGCGACTTCCGCGCAGGCGACGGCGTCACCGACCGCAACGGCCGACCTCACGCTCGACCCGCAGACGATCTATGTCGCTCCGGTGCCGACGCCCCCGGTGATCCGAATCACCCGCACGGCGCCCCCTGTCGTGGTCAGGCCGCGACCGACGCCTACGCCGATTCACATCATCGTCCCGCCACCGACCAACGGTGGTGGTGACGACGGCGGGGGCGATGACAACTGATGGACGCGCCCCAGCCCCTCCGAGTCCCCGGCGCAGCCCACACTCCCAAAGCCAGGCCTGATGCCCGGCCGATGAGGCTGGCCCTCGGCGCCGGCGGACTCGCCGCGTTCTCGGCCCTGGCCGCGGCCATCGTGATGCCGCCGCGGCCGGTGACCCAGGCGCCGGCTGTGGTCCCGCAACAGCAGACCGGCACGACCTCGGCCACGGGCACGCCGCTCCAGCTGCAACGGCCGATCCGCTACGTCCAGCTGTCAGCGGGCGAGACGGCGCCCCCGGGCGCGACCGTGATCCCGGCAACCGCTCCGACACCCATAACCATGGTCGTGACCGTCCCTGCGCCCGCTCAGAAACAGGCCCCGGCGCCGCAGCCGATCACCATCAAGACGACCCAATCCGGCAAGGTCGTGCCTTGATCGCCGCGCCGCACGAGAGGACGTTCCGGAAGGCACGACCAGGTCGAGAAGCCGAGCCGATCGTGCCCGTCAGCCTGGTGGCCAAGTCGATGGGCGGGCGGCTCGCCGTGCACCTGGAGGCCGACGGTCGCGCATCCGAGGCCGCGCACTCCAGCCGGCGAGTGGCCGCCCGCATCGATCGTTGGGCGGCCCGCCTGACCAGATACACGAGCGAATCCGACCTGTCCGTCCTCAACGCGGACCCGCGGCCCGCCGTCTCCGTCCGACCCACGCTCGCGGCCGCCCTGCGGGAGGGCCAATTCGCGAACGAGGCCAGCGAGGGGCTGGCGGACGTCACGCTGCTCGATGCCCGTCTCGCCGCGGAGCTGGGAACAGACTTGGGCATGGCCTCGCGCGCCGGGGAGTGGCGGCTCTCGCGAGGGCGTCGCGGTTCGGCCATCCTCCGCCGTCCCGCCGGCCTCCACTTCGATCTGGGCGGCGTCGGCAAGGGCTGGATCGCCGACCGGGCCCTGGAGATGCTGAATTCGTGGCCCAGCGCCGTGATCGACGCGGACGGCGACCTGGCCATTCGCTGCGCTCCCGGAAGATGCTGGGACGTGGGCATCGATGACCCCAGAACGCCCGACGCGCACCTGGCCATCCTGCGCCTGGCGGCCCCCGCCGGCGGGTCGCCGGTTCGCTGGGGAGTGGCTACGTCCGGCGTCTCGATCCACCGCTGGCAGGCCGACGGGAAGGTCCGCCACCACCTGATCGACCCGCGGACCGGCAGCCCGGCCGAGACGGACGTCGTCCAGGCCACGGTCGTGGCCGGGACCTCGCTACGGGCCGAGGCCCTGGCCAAGGCCGCCGTCATTGCTGGGTCCGTCGAAGGCTTCGCCCTCCTGGAGCGCGCTCGTGTGCTCGGCGCGTTGCTGCTGACGGACCGTGGCGAGACCCTCGCGCTGCCGTCCACCCTGTCGCTGCTGGCAGGCTGAGGAGGCCGAGATGCTAACCGACGACGAGCCTCGAACCGCCGGGGCGACCGTCGCGCGTCCCGAGGCCAGACCCCTTCCGCGACCGCAGGCTCGTCCCCCGGTGTACCGAGGCCTGCCGCGGCCGGTGCGGGTGCTTGGCTGGGTCACGCTGACGGCGGTTGTCGGCATCGTCCTGGGAGCCACCGCCCCAACCGCCCTGCGCCGTCTGGGAGCCGTGGCCGCCCTCCAGCCCGGGCTGCTGGCCTGGTACTCGGTGCGGGCCCTCGGTTTCCTGGCCTACGGCGTGTTAGCCGCGTCCGTGCTGTACGGCCTACTGCTCTCGACGAAGATCCTCGACGCCATCGCCCACCGCCCCGTGAGCTTCGCCTTGCACAAGGATCTGGCAATCGTGGCCCTCATCCTCGCCACACTGCACGGGGCGCTGCTGGTGGCCGACCAGAGCTACAACTTCACTCCTCGCGCCATCCTCCTCCCCTTCGCCTCGCCCTACTCCCCGATCTGGGTCGGCATCGGGCAGGTCACCTTCTACGCGACGGCGATCGCCACGGCCAGCTTCTACGTCCGCCGTCAGATCGGCCAGCGCGCCTGGCGCCTCCTTCACTACGTGACCTTCCTCGCCTTCATCGGCGCCTCCGCCCACGGCATCGTTTCGGGTTCGGACAGCGGCAGCCCGTGGGCCTACTGGGTCTACCTGGTCCCGGTGACCGCAGGCGTCTTCCTGCTGACTTACCGCATCGTCATCAGCCTCTCCAACGTGGCCCATCGTCCTCGAGTCGAGCGGGCCGGCACCCCTGAGGTTCCCACCGTGCCTCGCGGCCAGCTCGACCGTCCCGGCGCTCGCCTCTACATCCCGCCTTCGGCTTCGTCCGATCGCACCATCGCCGGACCGATCTGCGATTGACCGATCGGCGGCCATTCGCCGCCCGCCCCTGGAGGTCTCCACTGGCCTACGTGACCGCGGAACCCTGCATCGACAACATATCAGTCGTGCGTGGCCGTCTGCCGGTCGACTGCATCTCGGCGGACCCGTCCGCCGACCGCAAGTTCTTCATCGACCGTGCCAACTGCATCGATTGCGGGTCGTGCGAAAGGGAATGCCCGAACCAGGCCATCTTCCCGGCTGAGGAGCTCCCGGGCGAGTGGGCCGCCTTCGCCCGGATCGACGCGACCTGGTACCTCAAGCCGGAGCGGGTACGGGACGAAATCAACGGCTACTTCCCTACAGCTGCAGCCTGACGAGGGCGCCGGTGAGCAGCTCGGTGACGGTGCCGCGGCCCCAGCCGTCCGAGCCGTGGTTCCGTCCTTGGGCCGACTCGACTATCGTTGCGACCATGAGCTCGCGAATCCTCGTCGCCGACGACGAACCGCACATCCGCGAAGTTGTCCGCGCCTACCTCGAGCGCGAGGGCTACGAGGTGCTCGAGGCAGCCGACGGCGAGACGGCCCTCGAGCACGGCCGAACGGCCGGTCTCGACCTGCTCGTCCTCGACGTCATGCTCCCGGGCCGATCCGGTTTCGATGTCCTCCGCGCCCTGCGCAGCGAAGGCTCGAGCGTTGGCGTCCTGATGCTGACGGCCCGCGACGACGTCATAGACCGGGTGGCCGGGCTCGAGCTCGGGGCAGACGACTACGTCGTCAAGCCGTTCGAGCCACGCGAGGTCGTTGCTCGGGTCGGAGCCATTCTCAGGCGCTTCGGACGAACCACGGTCGCTCCCCCGGCCGCGGCCGGGGCCGAGGGATACCAGGCCCGACCGGCCTCGGCTTTCTTCGATCTGACGATCGATCTCGAGACGCGGGACGTGACGCGCGGCGACGTTAGCCTGCCTCTGACCCGGACCGAGCTGGACGTGCTGGCCGCGCTGGCCGAGCAGCCAGGCAGGGTCTGGACTCGCGAGCAGATCGGCCAGAAGGTCTTCGGCGAATCGTTCGACACCTTCGACCGGACGATCGACAGCCACGTCAAGAACCTGCGGGCAAAGCTGGGCGTCCGGCCCGACGGAGGCCCGTACCTCGAAACGGTCCGAGGCGTGGGCTACCGGGCCGCCCGACCCGTCGACGCGACCTAGGGCCATGAGGGGGAGATGAGCCTGCGCTGGCGGATTGCACTGGGCTTCGCGCTGGTCGCCCTGGCCACGGCGGCGGTCATCGCTCTGGCGACGCCGCCAATCGTCCTCCAGGGCTTCTCCGACGTCGATCTGGACAGCGACGGGGGAGGGCCGGCTACCGCGGCCACCGCCCAGGGGACCCTCGCGACCGGCGAGGACTCCGGTGACGCGGGCACCACGGTGACCCTGCCCCCCGCCCCGTCGAGCCCGAGCGGTTCGACCCCGGGGCAGGCCAAGCAGACGACCATCGTGCGGTTGCTGCTCGCGGCCGCCGCAGCCGCGGCGGCTGCCTCGCTGCTGGGACTGCTGGGCGCGAGCCGGCTGGTCCGGCCGCTCACTCGGCTCGAGGAGGCGGCCATCGCCGTGGCCCGCGGCGACCTGGGGCGACGCTCCGGCCTGGCGGAGCGCAGTGACGAGTTCGGCCAGCTTGGCCGCACCTTCGACTCGATGGCCGGCCAGCTGCAGCTGGCGGACGAGACGCGCCGCCGCTTCCTGCAGGACGCGGCTCACGAGCTCAAGACCCCGCTGGCGGTGATCGACGCCACTTCCAGCGCCATCCTCGACGGCGTCTACACACCCGAGCGGCGCCACCTGGAGACGATCCGCGACCAGTCGCGCGTGCTGGCGAGGATCGTCGACGACCTGCGCACGATCAGCCTGGCCGAAGGCGGGAACCTGCCGTTGGACCGGCGGCCACAGGACGTTCGGCGGGTTCTCGATTCTGTTGCCGCCGGGTTCGAGGCGCGGGCGGCGGCCACGTCCATCAAGCTGTCCGTGGAGGCGCCGCCAGGGATCGTCGTGGAGGCCGACCCGGATCGGCTGCGCCAGATGCTCGGCGCCCTGGTGGACAACGCCCTGCGCCACGCGCCGGAAGGGGGCACGGTGCGGATGGCCGCCTCGGCCTCGATGAGTCCAGCCCGGACGGGGTCGCACCGGCTGGTCGTTCGCCTGGCCGTCGAGGATACGGGCCCGGGCATTCCCCAGGAGGCGCTCCCGCGCGTCTTCGAGCGCTTCTACCAGGCCGATCCATCGCGCAGCCGCGGCACAGGGACGAGCGGTCTTGGGCTTTCGATCGTCCGGGCCCTGGCCGAGGCTCATGGCGGGCGTGTCGGGGCAGAGAACCGCGTCGAGGGCGGGGCGCGGCTCTGGATCGAGTTGTCGGCAGTCCGTCTCACCTGACTCGAGGGCTCGACAGGGCTTCCAGGGGGGCACTATCGACCGTGCGGCAGGTCTCGCCGGCGGTCTCGTTGGGCGGGCCGGGACCGCCCACTGACCTCCGAACGGCTGATCCACGCCACTCCGTGAGCTCCCCGCGGAACCGCCACGGAATCGAAGGGCCGGTCCCGAGGGACCGGCCCTCCTTGTTTGCGCGGAACCCGTTACGGCTTAGCGCCTGCCAGGGCCTGGCGGCCCAGGTACAGGGCGGCGCTGCCGAGCTCCTCCTCGATGCGGAGGAGCCGGTTGTACTTGGCCACGCGCTCGGAACGGGACGGGGCGCCCGTCTTGATCTGGCCCGTGCCCATCGCGACGACGAAGTCGGCGATCGTCGTGTCCTCCGTCTCACCCGAGCGGTGGCTGACCATGGCCGTCCAGCCGGCACGTCGGGCCATGTTGATCGCGTCCACCGTCTCGGTCACCGTGCCGATCTGGTTGAGCTTGATGAGGACCGAGTTCGCGGAGTTCTCGCGGATGCCGCGGGCGATGAAGCTCGGGTTGGTCACGAACAGGTCGTCGCCCACGAGCTGGACCTTTGAGCCGATGCGCCGGGTGAGCTCGGCCCAACCGGCCCAGTCGTCCTCGGCCAGGCCGTCCTCCAGGGAGATGATCGGATACTTGTTGATCCACTTCTCCCAGAGATCGATGAGCTGGCCGGAGTCGAGGGTGCGGCCTTCGCGCTCGAGCAGGTACTGCCCGGTCACCTTGCCGGTGCCGGTGCCTTCGACCAGGACCGAGCTCGCCGCTGGATCCAGGCCGATCGCGACCTCGTCGCCCGGCTTGTAGCCGGCCTTCTCGATCGCCCGAAGAATGACCTCGACCGCCGCTTCGTTCGACGGGAGCGACGGGGCGAAGCCGCCCTCGTCACCCTGACCCACCGAGAAGCCCTCGGCACTCAGGATCCCCTTGAGCGCGTGGAAGACCTCGGCCCCTGCCCGAAGCGCATCGGCGAAGGTCGCCACGCCGACCGGCGCGACCATGAACTCCTGGAAGTCCGTCGAGTTCACGGCGTGCTTGCCGCCGTTGAGGATGTTGAAGAACGGGACGGGCACGATCCGCGCGCCCACGCCACCGAGGTAGCGGTAGAGCGGCATCTCGTAGCTGGCCGCCACCGCGTGCGCCGCCGCGAGGGAGACCCCCAGGATGGCGTTGGCGCCGAGCTTGCCCTTGTTCGGGGTTCCGTCGAGGGCGATCAGCGCGGCGTCAAGGCCGGCCTGGTCGGCCGCGTCCGCGCCGAGCAGCTCGGGCGCGATGATCTCGCGGACGTTGGCAACGGCTTTGAGAACGCCCTTGCCGCCATATCTGGTCTTGTCGCCATCGCGCAGCTCGACCGCCTCGTTCGCGCCCGTCGAGGCGCCCGACGGGACGGCCGCGCGCCCGACGGACCCATCGACCAGGACGACATCGACCTCGACGGTCGGATTGCCGCGCGAGTCGAGGATCTGGCGGGCTTCGATCAGATCGATTGTCGTCATCGGTTGCTCCCTCCGGGGCGATCCGGCAGCACCGCGACGCCGGGCAGCTCCTTGCCCTCCAAGAACTCGAGCGACGCGCCGCCGCCCGTGGAGATGTGGGTCATCTTGTCCGCCAGACCCTGCTGCTCGACGGCGGCCACGGAGTCGCCGCCCCCGACGACGACCGTCGCGCCAGCCTGAGCCCGTCCGGCCAGGAAGCGGGCGATCTCCTTGGTCCCAACCGCGAAGGTTGGGATCTCGAAGACTCCGAGGGGTCCATTCCAGAAGACCGTCCGGGCCGGTTCGAGCGCCTTGCGCATGGCGTCGAGACTGGCCTTGCCAATGTCGACGATGTTCCAGGAGGCTGGAACCTTGTCGGCGGGTAGGGTCTTGTACTCGCTGCCGCGGGTGACTTCCTTGGCCACAACCACGTCGGTTGGGAGGACGATCTTGGTGCCGTGCAGCTCGGCGGACGCCATGATCGCCTTGGCATCTTCGATGCGATCGGGCTCGGCCAGGCTCTTGCCGACCGGCTTGCCCTGGGCGAGCAGGAAGGTGTTGGCCATCCCGCCGCCGATCACGAGCACATCGACCTTGTCGACCAGATTGCGCAGGACCTTGATCTTGCCCGAGACCTTGGCCCCGCCGATGATGGCCGCGAAGGGTCGCTCCGGATTCTCCATCAGCTTGCCGAGGAACTCGATCTCCTTCTCCATCAGCAGGCCGGCATAGGACGGCAGCAGTCGGGCGATACCCTCCGTGCTGGCGTGGGCGCGGTGGGCCGTGCCGAAGGCGTCGTTTACATATACGTCGGCGTAGCTGGCCAGCGCCTTGGCGAACCCGGGATCGTTCTTCTCCTCCTCGGCATGGAACCGCAGGTTCTCGAGGAGGATCACCTCGCCCGGCTTGAGGCGCTTGATGGCGTCCTCGGTGCCGGCGCCGAGAGCGTCGCCGGTGACCGGGACGGGCATCTTCAGCAGATGCGATAGCCGCTCCGCCACGGGCCGCAGGCGCATGCTGTCCTGGACCTTGCCGTCCGGCCGCCCCAGATGGCTGGCCAGGATGACGATGGCGCCCTGTGCGAGCAGAGCCTTGATGGTCGGCAGGGCGGCTACGATCCGGCTGTCGTCCGTGATCTTGCCGTCCTCGAGTGGAACGTTGAAATCGACCCGGACGAAGACGCGCTTTCCTGTCGCGTCCAGGTCCCTGATGGTGAGCTTGTTCATCGTTACCTCGGGCTATCTGAGGCCGGATGACGGGCCGGGGGCGCTGTCCGCCGGCCCCATTCCGACTGCGAGGCTGTGGTCACAGGCGCTCGGCGATGAACTTGGTCAGGTCGGCGACGCGGCAGCTGTAGCCCCACTCGTTGTCGTACCAGGCCAGAACCTTGACGAACTTGCCCGTCCCGCCGACGACCATCGTCAGGGCGGAGTCGACGATCGCCGAGCGGGAGTCGCCGCGGAAGTCGACCGACACGAGGGGCTCGTCGGAGACGCCGAGGATGCCCTTGAGCGGACCGGCGGCGGCCTTGCGGAAGGCGTCGTTGATCGCCTCGGCGGAGGTTTCGTCGCGGAGCTCGACGGCGAAGTCGACGATGCTCACGGTGGGGGTCGGGACGCGGAGGCTGAAGCCGTCGACCTTGCCCTTGAGCTCGGGGATGACCAGGGAGAGGGCGCGGGCCGCGCCGGTCGTCGTCGGGATCAAGTTCAGGCCGGCCGAGCGGGCGCGGCGCGGATCCTTGTGGGCGACATCCAGGATGCGCTGGTCGTTGGTGTAGCTGTGGATCGTGTTCATGAGGCCCTTTTCGATCCCGAATGAGTCGTTGAGGACCTTGGCCACCGGAGCCAGGCAGTTGGTCGTGCAGCTGGCGTTGCTGATGATCACGTGCTTGGCCGGATCGTACGTGCCCTCGTTCACACCGAGGACGATGGTCACGTCTTCCTTCTTGGCCGGGGCGCTGATGAGGACCTTCCGGGCGCCCGCGGCGATGTGGGCCTGGGCCTTGTCCGCCTCCGTGAAGCGGCCGGTCGACTCGATCACGATGTCGACGCGGAGATCCTTCCACGGCAGCTGGGCCGGATCGCTCACCTGGAGGACCTTGACGGCCTTGCCGTTGATGACGATGGAATCGTCCGTGTGGGTTACCGTGCCGGGGAAGTTGCCGTAGGTCGAGTCGTGGGCGAAGAGGAGCGCGTTGGTCGGGACGTCGACGATGTCGTTGACGGCGACGACCTCGAGCCCGGGGGCGCGCTCGAGGATGGCCTTCAGCGACTGGCGACCGATGCGACCGAAACCGTTGATACCGACACGAACTGCCATGTCCTTCCTCCAGGAGAGAGATGCCGCGCTCGGGTCAACCGGTATGCGCGGGGGGTGAGGTTGCCCGACCGCCGCGCCAGGCCGGGTCGCCGAGACGCGCGATCACGAGTGGGTGGCCGCCGGCCAGACCCACGTCCGCGCCCAATTCGGCGGGGACGATTTGAACCCGGCGGCGGGGAGTTCGGAAGGCGGTGGCGGCGACCTCGGCCCGTGCCGGACCGAGGAGTCGCTCGCCCTGAGCGTCGGAGATCGCGCCGCCGACCACGATCCTGGTGGGGTTCAGCGCGTCGACGAAGCCGACACAAGCGACGGCAAAGGCGCGACGACCTCGCTCCATGATGAACCGGCAGAAGTCGTCGCCGGCATCTTCGCCGGCCGCGATGTCGCGGGCCTCGATGGCATCGACTCCCTTCTGAGCCGCGCAGGCCGCCAGATAGGGGCTCCTGCCGTCGGCGACGGCCTGGCGAGCGGTCCGGGAGATGGCCGCTCCGCCGATGAACGCCTCGAGATGGCCCACCGCGCCGCATGTGCAGATTTCTTCCATCGCCACGGGCGTGTGGCCGAGCTCTCCGGCAGTGCCGTCGGGTCCGTGAAGGATTCGCCCCTCGGAGACGATGGCTCCCCCTAGACCGGTCGAGACGGTCAGGTAGATGAAGTCCGCACAGCCTTGCGCCGCGCCGAAAGCCATCTCGCCTAGAGCGGCGACGTTCGTGTCGCGGTCAAGGAAGGCCGGCAGGCCGAAGGCGCCACCTAGAGAAGCGGTGATCGGCACGTCGACGAAGTCGGCCCCCATGTTGACCGACTCGAGCACCACCCCGCGCCATGGGTCCAACGGTCCCGGACTGGAGATGCCGATGCCCACGATCGCTGCCTGCACCTCGGCGGGCGCCCCCTCCCGGGCGACGCGTAACGCCTCCCGACAGGCGCTCAGGATCGCCGACGGGCCACCGGCCACCGGCGTTCGGCTCCTGGCCTGAGTGATACGCGTTCCATCGTCAACTACGACGGCAGCGCGAATGTGCGTGCCGCCCAGGTCGAGCGCGAGGACAGGTCGTGCTGACAGCGGAGAACCTCGTCGAATCGGATTTGGTGGGGATGCTCGCCAATTCTAGCAAAGGGGATTCTGCCTCCGGCGTGCCGGTCGGCCCGTTCGGGCCGGCTGCTCTGGCACGGGAAGGAGTGACGCCCCTCACCCCACTGGCGGGCGGTTCAGGCCGTTGGTCCGGGCTGCTCGCCTGAGAGCTCGGCCACGGCCTCGGGGCCTGGGACCGACCGTGGCCGAATCGCTCGCCAAATGCCGCGACCCCCGCCGGCGGCGGGGGTCGCAATTGGCGATCTCGAGTCTGAGGGTCAGCCGCCGATCCGGAAGACCTTGCCGCCACAGATCGGGCAGGTGCCCTGAGTGGCTGGCTTGCCGTTCTTCATCGTGGTCTTGACGGGGTTCTTGATCTCGACCTTCTTCTTGTCCTTGACGCAATAGCC
>JBGQBD010000036.1:0-21750 GCA_041494645.1 Candidatus Limnocylindria bacterium | reverse complement strand
TCAAGGACGAGGTCCGGGCCGTCGGAACGGAGTTGGGCCTCCCGGATTCGATGGTCGGGCGCCAGCCTTTCCCGGGACCGGGCCTGGCCATCCGAATCATCGGCGAGGTCACGGCCGAACGACTCGATACGCTGCGCGAAGCCGACTGGATCGTCATCGACGAGATCAAGGCCGCCGGGCTTTACCGCAGCATCTGGCAGTCCTTCGCAATCCTGACGCCGCTCCGCTCCGTCGGCGTCATGGGCGACGGCCGGACCTACGCCAACGTCGTGGCCATTCGCGCTGTCACGTCGGAGGACGCCATGACGGCCGATTGGGCGAAGCTTCCATACGAGCTGCTGGGCAGGATCAGCTCCCGAATCGTCAACGAGGTGCCGGGCGTGAACCGGGTCGTCTACGACATCAGCTCCAAGCCGCCGGCCACTATCGAGTGGGAGTGAGCGGACCGACTATCGACGCAGGAGGATGAGCCGATGAGCGAGGGGTCGGGATCGCCAATCGGACCCGGCCAGGCAGGCGCCGAGCAGACCTGTCCGTGGTGCTCGGCCCGTGTGCCGGCCGGCGTCTCAACCTGCCCTGCCTGCCGGGCAACCATAGTCACGGACGAGTCCTCGGACGCGATCGCCCTGCCGGGGCTGACCGAGGTCTCGCCGGAGCTGCGCGCCTACGCCGAGCGGGTTCGGGCGGGCAAACCGAAGCGCGGCCTGCTGTCAATGCTGCTGAGCAACTCCAGTCCGCCGGCCCCGGCAGATGCGCTGGATCCGAGCGAACCCGACGCGCTTCGTCCGCCGAGCGGGGCCGTTCGTGCGGAGATGGCCCGCATCGACGCGGAGATAGCGGCCGGGGTCGTTCGGCCAGCTGCCGATCCGTCCGCCCTTCCCGCCCCGGCTCCGGCCCCCTTGGCGACCGAGTCACCGCCCGCGTCCCCCACCCCCGCAGCCGAGCCCGCGCCGGATGCCGCGCCACCACCGACACGGCGGCGGCGCGGCCGGCCGCCGGCGTGACCAACCCCACCGGACGACTTGTAGTCCCCGGGCCGTCCTACCTGCGCGAACTCGAGCTCCGCCCCGGCGACCCCCACCGCGTCGGCATGTCGCGGCCTCAGACTCTCGCCGACGGGTGGTGGGTTGCTTTGCTGTGGTGCGAGCGGGACGACGCTCTGGCGACCTTCGCCGATCTCGCTCCCGAATACGGCATTCCGCCCGGATCGCCGCTCATGCGGCTCGGCCCCGGACTGTCGGGAACGATGTCCGGCCTCATACTCGAGGAAGACGGGAGGCAGCAGCTCCGGTTGCGGCTGGGCCAGCCGCCCGCCGACGAGGAGGCGCCCTGGGAAGCCCCGCTCGTAGTGCTGGCGGGGCTCCGATTCGAACCGGCGCGGGCCCTGACTATGCGCGACAACGAGCTGGCGCAGACGGTCCTCCGGGCCTTCCGCGACGCCCTGCTCCGGCTCTCGTATTGAGGCTGCCGAGGGGCGTTTGTCGGCTCCGGCGTCGCCGAGGCGGACGTTCAGGGCGGAGTTGCTATACCTCAAATCGACCCGGGGTCGCTAGACTCGACGCATGCGGAACATGTTCGACGACTTCAAGGAGGAGCTGCGTCGTCGCCAGGCCCAGCAGCAGGCCGCCCGCCGCAAGCAGACGGCCGACCAAGGCGAGAAGGCCGATAGCGGCTCACCCACCGAGGGACCACGGGAGGACGACTACGTGCGTTCACAAGGATCGGAACCGGACGAGACGGATCGCGATGACGACCAGGGCCCACGTCCAGTCTTCGGCCGCGGAGGCTGGGGCGGTGGTCCCAGACGCGTCAGATTCAGGGGCCCATCGAACGACATGCCCGAGTTCCACGTGGGCCGCGGCTGGATCATCCTGGGCCTTGTCGCTCTCGCGTTCGCCATTCTTCTGTCTGTCTTCGCTCTCACTATCGGCCTGGCCACCGACGCGATCTGGTTCGGTAGCGTCGGCTTCGTCAGTGTCTTCTGGACTCGCCTCGGCACACAGATCGTCTGCTTCGTAGGCGGGGCGCTGGTCGCCTTCCTCTTCCTGTGGCTCAACATCTGGCTCGCCGGACGCTTCATCCCGAAGGGCCAGGTTCGCCGCTTCTCCCTGGACGACTTTCTCGATCGCTTCAACGTAGACCGCTTCATGAGCGGCGGAACGATCGGCGGCGGGCCTTTCGGTGCCCCGCCGGCTCGGACCGTCCCCAGGTCCGGCGAAACGGTCCAGGTCCCGGACATCGGCCGACCCGTCTTCTGGAGCCTGATCGCGATCGGACTGCTTGTCGCCCTGACCATGGGCGGCCTGGTGACGGGCGGCTGGACGACCATCCAGCTCTTCTTGCATCGGGTTTCGTTCGGCCAGGTAGACCCCACCTTCAACAGGGACATCAGCTTCTACATCTTCGAGCTGCCGTTCTACCGGCTCGCCCAGTCGTATGCGAATGCGGTGCTGCTGGTGGCGATCGCCCTCGTGGGCATCCGCTACCTCGTGGCCGTCGTCTCGGGCGCTTCGATGTCGACCCCCGCCCGCGTACAGCTCGGGTTCCTCGCGATGCTCTATCTGTGGTCGATCGCCATTGGATACCAGCTGGACCGGTACGAGCTCGTTTACAGCGGCACCAGCGGCATCTTCCAGGGGGCCAGCTACACGGACGTCTTGGCCAAAGTCATGGCCCTCAGCGTGATGACCGTCCTGGCGGCCTTCGCCGGGGCCTTCCTCCTCGGGTTCGCGTACACCCGCTTGCGGGTCCCGCTCATCCTGACCCTGGTGGTGTGGCTCGGCGCCTACATGGTTCTCGATGTCGGTTACCCGCAGGTCGTCCAGCGCTTCTCCGTCGTTCCCAACCAGCAGGCCCAGGAATCGCCCTACATCAAGAACAACATCGACATGACGAGGCTGGCCTTCAACCTGACCGGCTGGTCCGGCAAGACGTACACGCCAGGCTCAACCGTCACGCAGTCGACCGTTGCCACCGAGGCCTCGACGATCCAGAACGTCCGCCTGTGGGACTACCGGCCGCTCGGCCAGACTCTCGACGGGCTGCAGGCGATCCGTCAGTACTACCGCTTCGCGGACGTCGACACCGACCGGTACACCTTCCAGGATGCCGCGAGCTGCTCGCCGCAGCCTGCTCCGTGCGTCCGGCAGGTCATGATCGCCGGCCGCGAGCTCTCCGAGACCCAGCTTGCCCAGCTCACCAGCGGCGACCAGAGCTGGGTCAACCAGCACATCACCTACACCCACGGCTACGGCCTGGTCATGGTCCCTGTCAACGAGGTGGCCGGCGGCGGGCAGCCGAACGTGCTGATCAAGAACTTCCCGCCGGTGTCCACGAGCGGTGCGCCCGTCATCAGCGAGCCGCGCATCTACTTCGGCACTCAGCAGTCGAACTACGTGATCGTCGGCGCCCAGAGCAAGGAGTTCGACTATCCCTCCGCAACGGGCACGGGCGGAGACGCCTACAACAACTGGACCGGCACGACGGGCATCAAGCTGGACACGCCGCTGTCCCGAATCCTGTTCGCCGCGCGCTTCGGCGATCTGAACATGCTCATCAGCAATCAGATCACGGGCAGCAGCCAGCTGTTGATGAACCGGTCCATCACGGACCGGGTTCAGCTGATCGCGCCGTTCCTGCGCTACGACAAAGACCCGTACCTGATCGTGACCGCAAGCGGGCGACTCGACTACGTGCTCGACGCCTATACGACCAGCGCGGCGTTCCCGGACGCGAACTCGTACGACCCGGGCAGCGACCCAACCAGGAACGGCCTCGCCGGCGACTCGTTCAACTACATTCGCAACAGCGTGAAGGTCGTCATGGATGCCTACGACGGCACCATGAAGTTCTACGTGTCCGATCCCAAAGATCCGATCATCCAGGCCTGGCAGGGCGTCTTCCCGAGCCTGTTCACCCCGCTGACGGACATGCCCGCGGACGTGCAGGCCCACATCCGGTACCCGGAGGACCTGTTCAACGCCCAGGCCACGCAGTTCGCGAAGTACCACGTCACCGACCCCGGAGTCTTCTACCAGGGCAACGACGTGTGGCAGGTCCCTCAGACCGCCGACTCCAGCGGCACCACCGGCCCTCAGCAGCTGGCGCTAGAGGCCTACTACGTGGAGATGCGAGTCCCGGGCAAGGACACGCCCGAGTTCATGCTTCTCCAGCCGATGGTTCCGCAGGGCCGCAAGAACATGATCGCCTGGGTCGCCGCCCACAACGATTATCCCAGCTCCTACGGCCAGGTCAGCGTCTTCGACTTCCCGCGCGATTCCAACGTCTTCAGCCCCGAGCAGATCCAGGCCCTGATCGCCCAGAACCCCAGCATCAGCCAGCAGATCACGCTGTGGGGCCAGGTCGGTAGCCAGGTCATCCTGGGTAACCTGCTCGTGATCCCTCTGCAGGACTCGCTGATGTACATCGAGCCGGTGTACCTGAAGGCGTCGACCAATGGCTTGCCCGTATTCCAGAAGGTCATCGTCGGCACGCCTAGCCAGATCGTGTGGGGCAACTCCCTCAATGACGCGCTGACTCAGATCTACGCGGGACAGGGCGCGACCGGCGGGTCGCCCGGTGCTTCCCCGGGCGCGTCGGCGTCCCCCGCGGTCTCACCCAGCCAAGGCCCAACGGCCACCGCGGCCGGCACGCCAACCGCCCTCCCCAGCGTCTCGCTGAGCGGCAGCGCTCAGGAGCTGATCGCCCAGGCCAACGCGCACTACGACGCGGCCCAGCAGGCCCTTCGCAACGGCGACCTGGCCACGTACCAGAAGGAGATCGACATCGTCGGGCAGTTGCTGACGCAACTCCAGACCGTGGTCGGAACGCCCGCTCCGTCGGGGCCCTAGCCGGTGGTCGAGCGAGCGGAGCGGCTCGCCGGCGCGCGAATCGATGCTCGGGCCGGGCGAGCCTGGCCCGAGCGCATGGGTTGGGCCCTGGCGTTCGGCGTCGGCGAGCCGGACGCCGTCATCGTAGCGCTCGCCGGGTTCCTGGCGCGGGGCGGAATCTTTCTGCTGGCGCTGCCGAGCTTGGTTCTGCCGTCGGTGATCGGATTGGCCGGCGTGACCGGCATCGACGCGTTCGGCATCGACGGCCGCCCCACCGCCTGGTTGTACGAGATGGTGGCTATCGTCATCGGCGCGGTGGTCGTGTGGCTGGCGCTGGCCAGTCTCATCGGATCGCTCATCGACGTCTGGCTGATCGAGGCGGCGGTCGACGCCAGCGGCCGGCCGGTCGGGCGGGGGCGACCTCTGCCCCGGATCGGTCTGTTGATGGACATCGTCGCGGTGAGGGGCATCTGTCTCCTGCCCCTCGCCGGCGCCCTGGCGTGGGCCAGCACGCGCATCTACACGGCCGCCTACAACGAGCTGACCACGCCCAGCAACCTGTCCACGCCGCTGCCGGTCAGGGTCGTCGAGAACGCCGCCGACGCCGTGATCTTGGTCGCCGTCGGCTGGCTGGTGATGGAGACCATCGCCGCCATAGCCGTTCGACGGCTGGTCCTCTCTGACGGCGGGGTGGGGCGAGCCATGGCCGGAGCGCTCGCCCAGACCGTCCGGAGACCGCTTTCAACAGCGATGACCGTGCTGGCATCGACCGGCGCGAGCGTGCTCGCCACGGCCGTAGCTCTCGCCGCCACGGCCACGGCCTTCGACTGGTGCCGCATCGCGGCCAGGAGCCAGGAGCCGATCGCGGTCACCCTCGGCCTTGGCCTGTTGAGCACCACTCGTGACTTCCGACCGGTCCTGTTCATCCTGACCGCCCTGATCCTCGCCCTCGCCTGGCTGGCGGCAGCGGCCCTGTCCGGAGTGGCTTCGGCCTGCCGAAGCGCGGCCTGGACCGGCGAGGTCGTGGCAGCCATGCCCGATGCCCGAATCGGCCCTGGCCCAGCCGACCCGGGACTATCTGGCGGGCCCGACGAGAGATCGGGGGATTGACCCGCATGCCACGCCGCGCGGAACCTCGGCTTTGCACGGCCAATCCTTCCGGCCGTACGAGCTGAGGAATCCGCATGGTCGACTCGACGATCTGCCCGAGATGCTCCTGGCCCGCCCGGCCCGGCGAGATCTCCTGCGCCCACTGTGGCGCGCCGCTGGCCGCCAGCGCCCAAGACGAGGCCCATGACGGCGATCCGGGCGTCCGCCAGGACACAATTCGAAACTCCGATCCGAGGGACGCGACGGGCGGCGAGGGCGACGCCGGTGAAGCTCCGCCTCCCCAGCCGTCGGCCGCGTCCGACGAGCCCGAGCCGCTGGCCCCAGCCGTACTACCGGTCCACGTGCCCGCGGGTTGGCCGCTCGACCTGAGATCGATGGCCGAGCCGCCGGCCGCGCCTCGGCCGCGGGAGCGGGAACCGGAGCCGGAACCGGAACCGGAACCTGCCGACGACGCTAAAGACCACGTCCCTGGCGGCTACCTCGCACCGTCGGCGGTCTATCGAGGTTCCGGCTTGGCGGCGCCGGAGCGCGGTCAGGCCGGCCCGCGCGAGCGATCGGCCGCTCCGAGCATGAGCCTGTCGATCGGTGCGGTGCCGGTCACATTGGCACGCCCCGGCACGCTGTTGAGGCCGGGCGCGGAGGCGCCCGGGCCCACGCCGGCCACGGTCGCGCCGCCGATCCCGGCCTTCGTCGCTGCGCCGGCCCAGGAACCGCTCGCGGAACCCTCGCCCGATCGATCCGCCGCCAAACCAACGGCCACACCCGCGGCCACACCAACGGCCACACCACCCGCAATGCCCTCGGCCACGCCCGCCCGAAAGGAGCCCGTCCAGCTCGTGGCGTTCGGCCTGGTGGCCTCGGGCGGAGTGCTCGGAATCGCCAGTTTCTTCCTACCGTGGGCCGGTTCGACGGGCATCGGCATCGGCACGGTTGCCATGGCCGGTTCGCCGTCAGAAGTGAACCAGTGGGCGTGGGGAATGCCCGCCGCGATCCCGCTGTTTCTGCTGACCGGCATCGTCCTGGCTGCGTCGGCAGGCAGCGATCGGGCCCAGCAAAGACTGCCGGGCCTGGCTTCGGTCATCGGGCGCGTCACCGACCTGATCCTGCCGATGCTCCTGGGCGGCCTCTACTTCGGCGTCAGCCTGCTCTACGTGACCCTGCCGCCCTCGTACGGGTTCGGGACGGGCATCTTCGTCCTGTCCGTCGCGGCGTGCCTGCTCGTCGCCGGTTCGATGGTGGCCCTGTTCTTCCCGCCCGGAGACGGCTCGGCCGCGGGCTGATGCGGTTCCACCTGCCAGCCGGGCGCGTCACCCTTCCCGGACCCGCGGCGTCACACCCGGAGAATCGGGGCCGGAGCCAGATCGGGGCCCTGGTAAACTGCCTGAACGCCCTGCGAAGCGCAGCGGAAGCCTCGAAGAGATAGACCGAGCGAGACGAGTACCGATGTCCAGCGATCTGACGGGCCAGGTGGGGAACGCCTTCAACGCGTTCTTTGCGAGCACCATCGTCCAGTTATTCCTGACGTCGGTCATCCTCTACCTCTTCGTCGTCTGGCTCGCGGCTGCCTACTGGGCATTCCGGGACATGCACGAGCGGAGCGAGAACCCCGTCCTGCCGTACCTGGCGGCCGGCTTGATCATCCTGTGCACGCCCTTCCTTTTCGTGCTCGGCGTGGTCGTCTACCGAGTCATTCGACCGTCGGAGAGACTTGGCGAGGTGTACGAGAGGAACCTGGCCGAGGAGGCGCTGCTGGCCGAAGTCGAGGCGCTCAAGACCTGCCGCAACTGCGATCGACGGGTCGATGCCGAATGGATCATCTGCCCCTGGTGCCGAACGCGGCTGAATCGGGTCTGCCCCAACTGCGACAGGCTGGTGGGCCTGGACTGGACGATTTGCGCCTGGTGCGGCAAGGATTTCGAGCGGGCTCCCATGGTCGAGCCCGTGGCGGTCCAGACGGCGCCTCTTCCCAGCCCAGCCACCGGCGCCGTACGCGGGCAACCCACCGGCGGTAGGATCACCGACAGAAAGCCCGCCGTTGGCGGTTGAGGCAACGATCCTCGGAGGCTCCAAAGCGCCTCATGGCCGACGATCGGCGGGAGCAGGACAGGCACGGCCCGGAACCTGACGCAGATACGGCCGGCGTCGCTGGGGGCACAGGACCCGAGGCGACCCGGGGGGCCCAGCCCAGCGACCTGACATCCACTCACCCGGCCCTGGTCGGACAGGCCGCCTGCCGCCCCGCACCGAGCTACCCGCCGCCCCAGGCTGCCTATCCGACCCCGCCGGCTACGGGTCAAGGGCCGTGGCAATCCGCCAAACCCCCCGGGCAGCCCGGCCAGTGGCTCCCGGCCGCCGCATGGCAGCCTCGACCCTGGGGCGCCTGGACGGCTGCCCCATATCCCGGCGCCTGGGCTCCCTCGCCCAGGGCCGTGCCGGCGGTCTACGTGCCGTGGGGCTACTCCAACCCTCCCGCGGTCCTGCCCGTGCTCGAGCCACCGGGCAGATTCCATCCGCGCATGCCTGGGCGGAGCCTCTTCTCACTCCGAGGTCGCGCCTCGCCAATGCTCTACTCGGCGGGCCTGGCGTTGGGCCTGCCTGGCTTGCTTGCCCTCCTCTTCCTGGAGGTGGCGCCTCGCACGGGCTGGAAGCTCGGGCTTGCCGCAGCCCCGGCCTGGATACTCGTGGAGAGCATTTGCGCCGCGGCTGCCATCGGGCTCACCGTGTCGGCGATAGCGCAGTCACGGCAGCGGCGCGCCGATGGCTGGCGCGACTACGCCGGTCCGTCGCCGTTCCTCGTGGTGGCCGCGCTATTGGCCGTGGTCACGGGCGTCAGCCTGCCTATCGCGGGCGTCCTCAGGACAGCCGGCGTGGACATGGATGCCGCGCCGGGAACCTTGCTCCTGCTCCTCGTCTACCTCGGGGCCTACCTCGGCCTGGTCCACTTCCTGGCCGTGAGACAGGGATCTCTTACGTGGCGGGACATCATGCGGCCGACGCATCTGGCTCCGGATCCGGACGACTGGGCATCGGTAGCGCCCGCGACGGCATTCGGGGAGGTGGCCGCCCCACCCACCCGCGGCTGGCGGTCGCGCGTCGCCGGAGGTCCGATCGGCGACATCCTCCTGGCGCTGGCAATGCTGCCCGCGGTCCTGTTTGCGTCGAGCATCCTGAATCAGGTGCTGCTGCTATTTCTGGGGATGAAGGTGAGCGACCTCTATTCGCCGGTGCCAGGCCCGGCGACAGGTCTGGACCCGTGGATAACCTTGTTCGCCGCTGCGGTGATCGTGCCCATAGGGGAAGAGGTGTTCTTCCGCGGCTTCGCGACGAACGCCTGGGGCCGGTCTCTCGGGCGAGGCTCGGCCATTCTTCGGGCGGCGCTCTTCTTCGCCTTCATCCATGTCTTCAACGTGACCAGCACGGACCCCGGGATCGCGATGCGAGCGGCCGCCTTCAACTTCGGGGCGCGCATCCCGGTCGCCATCGCCCTGACGTGGCTCTACTTCCGCCGCCGTTCGATCGTCGCGTCGGGGACGCTCCACGCCTCGTTCAACGGCCTGATCCAGCTGGTGGCGATCCTGACGTCCTGACGGCGGGGCGGACCCCTGGTCTCGGACCCGTCGCGGACGCGCCATCGGAAGCACCGGGGCGGATCGCCCGACTGTCCGTCGTGAAGCCGCTGGTAAGCCACAGTTGGTCAGCGGTTGATTCGGTCTGGGTAGGCTCGCTGAGTTCCCGGAGCCAGATGGCGGGGGGAATCGGCGGGCTCCCGTCGTTCGGCTCCGGGAGCGGTTTCTACCATCGCTTCGCCGGGTTTGAGGAGCGCGTGCGCGTGGGCAGGCGGGACCACTCTGTCGGGTCGAGCTCCGCCCGCGAGGCTGAGGCGGCCCCTCTCACGGCGGAGCGTCCGGTCGGGGCGATCCAGTTCGCGACACCATGCGAACGCCCGCGCGAGCGACTGGCCGTTCACGGCGCCGCGGCGCTCAGCGCCGCCGAGCTGATCGGGGTCCTGTGGGGCACGGGAACACACGGCCTGAGCGCCGTCGACGCGGCCGCGGACGCGCTGCGACGCCACGAGGGCCTCATCGGCCTGGCCAGGGCCACGGACGTGGAGCTGGAGGAGGTGCCGGGCGTGGGCCCGGTCAGGGCGGCTCAGCTGGCGGCGGCATTCGAGCTTGGCCGCCGCGTCGTCACCGACTGGCCTCAGGGCCGCTGGACCGTCCGGGCTCCTCGTGACGTTGGTGAGAGGCTGGTTCCGCAGATGGGCTACCTGGAGCGGGAGGAGTTGCGCGTGGTCCTGCTCAACGCTCGCAATGCCGTGCTGCGGCTCGTCACCGTCTACCAGGGCAATGTCTCATCCAGCCTGGTCCGGATCGGCGAGCTGTTCCGGGATGCCGTCCGCCTAAACGCCGCTGGGCTGATCCTCGTCCACAACCACCCATCGGGCGACCCCACGCCAAGCCCGGACGACCTGCGCCTAACGGCCGAGGCCCTTGCCGCGGGCCGGTTGATGGACATCCAGCTGCTGGACCACCTCATCGTCGCGGGCGACGAGTTCGTGTCGCTTCGGGATCGCGGCGTCGCCTTCGATCGGCCCACCTAGCGCCGAACCGGGCGAATGTGCCGTGCCAGCTCCGGCGCGGGAGCAGTAGACTGCCGCAGCCCGCTGCGCGTGGCTCCACCCACGCGGGAGACCCGGAGCCGCTGGCGGGTATACTGCTCAGGCTCTCCAGGATCGGAGCGGACCGACTCCGCGTTCCGTGGAGGAGGTTGGGGCAGATCGTCCCGATCCCAGGCTGACGAAGCCACTCGATCGCACGGAAGACCCAGGTTGGCGACCCTCATCCCGCCGGCGGGGAAGCCAGCGCCACTGTAGAAGGACCAGCCCCGCATCATGTTCGGCCTGCACGCTCTGCTCGGCCTGTTCTCGCGCGACATCGGGATCGACCTCGGCACTGCCAACACCCTCGTCCACGTACGCGACCGCGGCATCGTCATCAGCGAACCGAGCGTGGTCGCCCTGGAGGCCAAGACCAGGAAGGTCCTCGCCGTCGGAGCCGAGGCCAAGCGCATGGTCGGCCGGACTCCGGCGAGCATCATCGCGGTCCGTCCGTTGAGAGACGGCGTGATCAGCGACTTCGACGTCACCCAGCAGATGATCGCCTACTTCGTCCGCAAGGTTCACGACCGGATCGGCATGGTGCCGCGGCCGCGCATTCTGCTCGGCATCCCGTCGGGCGTCACCGAGGTCGAGAAGCGGGCCGTGCGCGACGCGGCCATGAATGCCGGCGCACGCTGGGCCGGGCTCATCGAGGAGCCCATGGCCGCAGCTATCGGGGCCGGCCTGCCGGTCAACGAGCCGACCGGCAGCATGATCGTCGACATCGGCGGCGGCACGACGGAAGTGGCCGTGATCAGCCTGGGCGGCATCGTCGTCAGCCGCAGCATCCGAGTCGGCGGCGACGAGATGGACGCCGACATCGTTGCCTACGCTCGCCGCGAGTACAACCTCTTCCTGGGCGAGCGGAGCGCTGAGGACATCAAGATCGCCATCGCCTCGGCCAGCCCGGGAGAGTGGGATGGCCAGCGGGTCACCCTCCGGGGCCGCGACCTTTTGACCGGTTTGCCCCGCAGCGTCGAAGTCGGGGGCGAGCAGATTCGCGAAGCCATCGAGTCGTCCGTCTCGCTCATCGTCGACACGGTCAAGGACACGATCGAGGAGACCCCTCCGGAACTGGTGGCCGACATCATGGACCAGGGCATCGTCCTGGCGGGCGGCGGGGCCCTGCTCGCCGGCCTGGATCGCCGCATCGCCGAGGCGACACAGATGCCGGTGCACGTGGCCAACGATCCGCTGACCTGCGTGGTTCGCGGCTGCGGCGTGGTGCTCGAGGAGCTTGACCTGATGGAAGAGGTCCTCGTGGCGGACACGTACGCCCGCACGCCGCGCTGACCAAGAACACGAGGCCATGGCGGCCCGATGGACGCAATCACCGCGACGCGCCGCACCATCCGCCGAGAGTGGACCACTTTCGGCGTCCTGCTGATTCTCAGCGTCGGTCTCATGGGCGTGTCCGGGACGTCCGTCGCCCGAGACGCCGAGTCTTCGGTCAACTTCGCCCTGAGCCCCATCGAGACGGTCATCAACAACGCGGCCGACACGGCCGGGTCCTACTTCTCCGCGCTGACCCAGATCGACAGGCTGCGGACGCAGAACGAGCAGCTCCGCCAGGAGAACCTGACCCTCCGGGAGCAGCTGAACAGGATGCCGGCCATCTCCCACCTCAGCGACGACTGGACCCAGATCACCCAAGCTGCGGCGGCGTTGCCATACCGGACGATATCGGCTCGCGTCATCGTCCGCGATATCTCAACCACTCGACTGCGCACCCTGATCCTCAACAGGGGAAGCACCGACGGCTTGACGGAGGGCCAGGTCGTGATCGACGCCGGCGGCGCCATCGTCGGTCGAATCATCTACCTGGACGCCACGGTCTCAACCGTCCTGCTCCTCAGCGATCCGACGGCGGTCGTGGTCGGCAAGGAGGCCAAGACCGGCGCCACGGGCACGATCAGCGGCACAATTGGCGGGCTGCTCCAGATGCAATATGTAGACGTGTCGGCCAAGCTCCAGAAGGGTGATGCCGTGGTCACCGCGGGCGAGACCCTGCCGTGCACCAACGACCGCTCGCCCTACCCCCCGGGCTTGCTCATCGGCACCATCGTGGACGTTTCGACCGACCCCAACGCCGTGGTCCAGAGCGCCGACCTCCAGCCGGCCGCGCACCTCGCCGACGCCACGTTCGTTCTCATCATCACCGACTACCAGGGCGGATTCGGGCCGCCGCTCCCGAGCGCGAGCCCAGGCGGGTCGGCTTCGCCGTCGGGCTCCTCGGCCAAGCCATCGGTCAAACCCACGGCTAAGCCATCGGCCCAGCCCACGCCCCAGTGCTGACGATCGGGCGGCCGGGCGACCGGCTCACCGAACCTGATACGCTCTCGCCGCAATCGCCGACGGAGCCGTCGTGAAGGGTCTGGTGCTCGCGGGCGGCACAGCCACTCGCCTATTCCCGCTCACCATCGTCACCAACAAGCACCTCCTGCCGATCTACGACCGGCCGATGATCTACTACCCGATCGCCACCCTCGCCGGCATGGGCATCCGCGAGGTGATGGTGATCGTCGGCGGCAAGAGCGTCGGCGACGTGGTGGAGCTGTTGGCCGACGGAGCCCACTTCGGGCTCGACCTCACCTACCGCTATCAGCGGGGAGCGCTCGGCATCGCCCACGCCATCGGCCTGGCCCGGGACTTCGTCGGCGACGACAACTTCTGCTGCGTCCTCGGTGACAACGTCCTTCTGGGGCAGCCGCTGGCCAGCGTCGCCCGAGAGTTCGAAGAAGGGCCTTGGGGCGCCGGCACGCTTCTCTACGAGGTGGCGGACCCGGAGCGCTTCGGCGTCGCCGAGCTCGACGAAGGCGGCAACGTGGTCGGATTCGAGGAGAAGCCGGCCGTGCCCAAGAGCAGCCTCATCCCGATCGGGGTGTACTTCCTGCGGCCCGACGCATTCGCCGTCGTGGACCACCTCGTCCCGTCCCCCCGGGGTGAGCTCGAGATCACGGACCTCCTGAACCACTACCTGCCGGGGAGCCTCTTCGCCCGCCGCTTCGACGGGCTGTGGACCGACGCGGGAACCGCCACGTCGCTGATTCGGGCCGCCGAGCTGGCCGAGCAGGAATCGCGCTCTGGCCGCCTGATCCCGCCGCCTGCGAGGCCGACATCGTGAAGGAGCCGAGCCGGCCGCGTTTCAGCAGGCTGCTTGTGACCGGAGGGGCGGGCTTCATCGGGTCGTGTTTCGTTCGCGACCTCCTTGCCCGGCGCGACGGGAGCCGGATCACAGTCCTCGACAAGCTGACCTACGCCGGCAATCGGGCCAACCTCGCGCCTGTCGAGGCCGATCCCGAGCAGGCGAACAGGTTCCGGTTCGTCATCGGCGACATCGCGGACCCGGCCGTAGTGGCGCCGCTGGTCGCCGCGTCCGACGCCGTCATCAACTTCGCGGCCGAGTCGCACGTGGACCGCTCGATCCTCGACCCCGAGGCCTTCCTCCGGACCGACGTTCTGGGCGTCCACGTCCTGCTAGAGGCCTGCCGGATCGAACTGGAGCGCGCTCGAACCGGCGATCGAGCTGCGGCGCCGCGCTTTCTCCAGGTTTCGACGGATGAGGTCTACGGCTCGGTGGAGACTGGGGCGAGCCGGGAGAAAGACCGACTCGAGCCGCGCTCGCCCTACTCCTCGGCGAAGGCCGGCGGCGAGCTGCTGGTCCACTCCTACTTCGTCACCTACGGCCTGGACGTGGCCGTCACCCGCGGCGCGAACACCTACGGTCCCTACCATCACCCTGAGAAACTGATCCCGCTGTTCATCACCAACGCCCTCGACGACCAGCCGCTGCCGCTCTACGGCGACGGTTTGCAGCGCCGCGACTGGCTGTACGTCGCGGATCATGCCGGCGCCATAGGGCACGTGCTGGAGCACGGCCTGGCCGGGGAGACGTACAACATTGCGGGCGGCAACGAACGCACCAATCGGGCGGTGGCGGCGGCCCTCCTGGAGCGGCTGGGCAAGCCATGGTCCCTGGTTCGCACCGTGGACGACCGGCCCGGTCACGACCGGCGCTACGCAATGGACGGCTCCAAGCTTTCTGCTCTTGGCTGGACCAACAAGACGACCTTCGAGGAAGGCCTGGCCGCGACCGTCGACTGGTTCCGCGATAACGAGGGCTGGTGGCGGCCGATCAAGGCCGGCGAGTGGGATGACTACTACCGGCGGCAGTACGGGGCGAGGTTGGCCGGCTCGCGTGAGGCCAGGTGATGGGAGCGGCTGGCTGATGCGCGTTGCCGTGACCGGGGCGGGCGGACGGCTCGGCAGCGCCCTGGTGGCGACCCTTGAGAGCTCCGCCTTCGTCGACGAGGTGCTGGCCTGGGATCTGCCGGAGCACGACCTGGACGACCCGGATTCCGCCCGGCGACTGGTCGTCACGTACCGGCCCGACGCGGTCGTGCACTGTGCCGCCTGGACCGATGTCGATGGCTGCGCCCGCGATCCGGATCTGGCCATGCGCCGCAACGGGACGGCGGTGGGCGAGCTCGCCCGGGCCTGCGTCGGCACCGGAGCGGCAATGGTCATGATCTCCACGAACGAGGTCTTCGACGGCCGGCGGACCGACGGCAGGCCCTACGGCCCCACCGATCGGCCGCATCCGGCCAATCCGTACGGGGCCGCCAAACTGGCAGGCGAGCTGGCCGCCCGGGCCGCGTTCCGGGCAACCGGCGATGACTTCGCCGCGGCCGCACTTGCCCGGGACGGCGGCCGGCCGGCGCCGGCCCTTGCGATCGTCCGAACGGCCTGGCTGTTCGGACCACCCGGCGGCGACTTCCCGCACAAGATCCTCGCCGCCGCCGAACGGGCACGAGCAGCGCACGAGAGTCTGGCCCTCGTGTCCGACGAGATGGGCAACCCGACCTACGCTCCCGACCTCGCGGCCGCGATAGCCGGCCTTCTGGGCGAGGCCGCGCGGCCGGGCGGACGTGGCTTCGGCGGACGTGGCTTCGGCGGAATACACCACGTCGTCAACGGCGGACAGGCCTCCAGAGCCACCTGGGGCCGCGAGGTTCTACGCCTGGCGGGCGTCGACGTCGCCACGAACGACGTACCCTCCAGCACGTGGCCCCGCCCCTCGACGCCACCGCTGTGGGGAGTGCTCGAGACCACGCCACTGCCTCAGGGGCCGTTGCGCGACTGGCGGGATGCCCTGGCGGGTTACGTGAGAGTCGTGACCTCGAACGCGGAGGCTGGACGATGAGCGGGGCCGGGATCGAGTCGAGACTGGCTGGCGTGCGCTACGGTCGCCTGAACCTCGTGGCCGATGCCCGCGGGTCGTTCGTCGAGATCTGGCGCGCCTCCACCTTCGGAGATCTGGACCGGGAAGCCACCGGCCTTCCCGACGCCCGCTTCGTCCAGGCCAATCTGTCCACGTCCGCGACCGGTGTGCTGCGCGGCCTCCACTACCACCGCCGCCAGTTCGACTACTGGACCGTGGTCGGCGGCAGGGCGCTGGTCGCGCTGGTGGACGTGCGGCCGGTTCTCGCCGATCTCAGAGCACATGCCGTCGTCGAGACCCGCGAGCTTGGCGTGGGTGAGACGGTGACGATCCCGACCGGTGTGGCCCACGGCTTCCTGGCACTGGAGCCGCTGCAGCTCCTCTACCTCGTCACCAACGAGTACGACGGCGGTGACGAACTGGGCTTCGCCTGGGACGATCCGGCCGTTGGAGTGCCGTGGCCGGCGATTCCCGGCACGCCGGACGGACGGCCGATCCTCTCCGACCGAGACCGGAGGAACCCCACTCTGGCCGTGCTGGTTCGGGGCTTGCGGAACACCTGACGGCAACCTCTGCGGCAGGGCTCGCCGCCGGGCCTCGCGGCAAGAGGCCGCTCGCTGTAGGCTGGCAGACGCAGTCGCCTCGTGCCGGCCAGAGTCGCGCATCTGAGGCGGGGAGAAGACCGACATGAATGAGCAGCCGGGCGGCAGCCCAATCAACAAACCGGGCAGCGGGTCGAAGGCACGCCCGACCCCAAGGATCGTCAAGCCGGCGTCCGAGGGCCCGGCACCCGGGACCCGCCGGCGGGCTCCGACGCCGCCGGCCAGCTCGACCGCGACGACGGCCAAGGCGACCGCGGCACCGGCCAAGCCGCCCGCGGCACCGGCCAAGCCGGCGGCAGTGCCGGCCAAGCCGGCGGCAGTGCCGGCAAGGCAGTCGCGGCGGCGCGCCGCCACGTCCCCAGCCGCTCGCGCGGGACGGGCCCGTGCCCCGGCGCCGGCCAGGCCGGCGGCAGGCGCGGCCCAGCAGGCTAGCTCGGAGCCCGTCGAGGGACGCGTCGCCGCGTCCACGGTAAACGTCATGCGGGGCGGCGTCGCCGAGGTGGAGGCTGACACGGTCCACGTCTTCCAGGGCGGAATCGGGGCCGCGTCCGCCGAGGACATCACGGTCTTCATGGGCGGTATCGGTCAGGCCCAGGCCGACGACATTGCCGTTCGGATCGGCGGCGTCGGAGTTGCCCGGGGCGAGCGCGTTTCCGTCGAGCTGGGCGGGGTGGCCTTCGCGGTCGGCGGCGATGTCTCGGTCAGGCAGGGCTTCGCCCGGACCGTCCTCGCGCGTGACGTCCGCATCCGCCAGGGCGGGGCTCAGGCCGTCGTGGCGGGCCACGTCACCATGGAGCGGCAGAGCGGTGCGTTTGTGGTCCTCGCCAGGAAGGTCGAGGGCAACGTCCGCACCGTTCTGGATTGGCGCGGCGCGCTGGCCCTGGGGGCAGCTCTGGCCGTCGGGATAGGCCTGCTGGCCAGACGAAAGCGCGGCTAGGCAGGGGTTCGCGGTCGGGCACCGGCTCCGACGACCGGGGGCGGTGCCGGTGCGAGGCCGGCCGGGAGGCCGTTCGGTATACTCCGGGGCCGGCTGAGCGGGGTCCCCGAGATGCCTCCGCCAACTCCGATCGGCCACAGGAGATCCTCGTGATCGACCCCACGGCGCGGGTTCACGCGTCGGCAGACCTCGAGTCCGACGTCTCCGTCGGACCGCGGTCAAGCGTCTGGAACAGAGCCGTCCTGCGCAACGGCGCGAGCATTGGGGCGGAGTGCATCATCGGCCGGGACGCCTTCATCGACGAGGGGGTTCACCTGGGCAACCGGGTCAAGGTCCAGAACGGAGCCCTCGTCTACCACGGCGTGACGGTTGGCAACGGCGTCTTCATCGGCCCCGGCGCGATCCTCACGAACGACCGATACCCGCGGGCGATCACGGCGACGGGCGATCTTGCTCGGGGTGACGATTGGACCGTCAGCCCGATCGAACTCCGAGACGGCTGCTCGATCGGAGCCGGGGCAGTCGTCGTGGCCGGCACGACGATAGGCCGATTCGCCACGATCGGAGCCGGCGCGGTCGTCACGCGCGACGTGCCCGACTTCGCCCTTGTGGCAGGCAATCCCGCCCGCCGCCTCGGCTGGGTCTGCGCCTGCGGATCCCGACTGGCGGACTCGACCGGCGCCACCGCACCTGCCGATCCCACCACCGAGGCACCCCTCGCCTGCACCCGATGCGGACGCGGCTACGATTTCCATCCCCAGAGCGGTTCGCTGACAGAGCGACCGGCGTAGAGCACAGGAGTCCAGCATGATCCCTCCCGCGCGCCCTGATCTCGGTCCCGAGGAGATCGCCGCCGTCACCGAAGTCCTCAAGAGCGGGATGATCGCCCAGGGCCGCAAGGTCGCCGAGCTGGAGGAGCGTTGGGCCGCGTTCTGCGGAGCCAGGCACGCGATTGCCCTCGCCAACGGGACGGTCGCCCTCATGTCCATCTTCGCCGGCCTGGGCCTTGGCCCGGGCGACGACGTCATCACCGTCTCCCATACCTTCAACGCGACCGTCAGCTCGATCCTGTTCACGGGCGCGACGCCCGTGTTCGTGGACATCGAGTCGGACACGTATCTCATGGATGCGGGCCGGATAGAGGCTGCCATCACGCCCCGAACGCGGGCCATCTGCCCGGTGAGCCTGTTCGGCATCGTGGCGGACATGGACGCCATCCAGGCCATCGCCGACCGGCACGGCCTGACCGTCGTCGAGGACGCCTGCCAGGCCCACGGCGCGCTGTATCGAGGGCGGCGCGCCGGCAGCTTCGGCTACGCGGCCTTCAGCCTGTACGGAACGAAGAACATGACCACCGGCGAAGGCGGCTTCGTCACCACCAACGACGACCGGCTGGCCGACTGGATCAAGCTCTATCGCAACCAGGGCATGCGGGAGCGCTACCACCACGAAATTCTCGGCTACAACTTCCGGATGACGGACATCGCCGCGGCCATCGGCCTGGTCCAGCTCGACAAGCTCGAGCGCAACACCGCCCGGCGCCAGGCGATCGCGCGCCGGTACGACGAGGCCTTCGCCGATCTGCCAATCCAGCTGCCGAGCTGGCCGGATGGCCGGACTCACGTCTTCCACCAGTACACAATCGGCGTCGGCTCGGCCCGCGACCAGATCGTGGCCGAGCTGAAGGACGCCGGCGTCATATGCGGGATCTACTACCCGATCCCATGCCACCGCCAGGCCTACGTCATGGAGCTCGGTATCGAAGCCGATCTGCCGAACACGGACGCCGCCGCCGCCAGCAGCATGTCCCTGCCGATGTACCCCGGCCTGACCGAGGAGGAGCAAGGACAGGTGATCGAAGCCTTGCGCGCCTCGGTGCTGCGCCACGCCGTCGGCGCAATGGGCGGCAAATCGTGACCTCGCCGCTGCGGCTCGGTCTGGCAGGGCTGGGCTCGATGGGCCGCAACCATCTCCGCGTCATCTCGAATCACCCGGACACGACCCTCGCCGCGGTCGCCGACCCCGATGCCGCCGTCCTGGAGGCCGCGGCCGCCCAAACCAGCGCGACGGGGTTCGCAGATCCGCTGGAGATGATCCAACGGGCCGACCTGGACGGCGTGGTCATAGCCGCCCCGACGACCGCGCACCTGCCCCTGGCGCTGGCCGCCATCGAGCGCGGCATCGGCGTTCTCGTCGAGAAGCCCCTTGCCGCGACCGTCGAGGACGGGCTGGCGATCGTCGCCGCCGCGCGCAAGCGGAACGTCCGCGTCCAGATCGGCCACGTCGAGCGATACAACCCGGCCGTCCTGGAGATGGGCCGCCTCATGCGCGCGGGCTGGCTATCGACCATATACGCCATAAGCAGCCGCCGGGCCGGCCCCTTTCCGGCTCGCATCCGCGACGTCGGCGTGACCGTGGACCTGGGCACTCACGACGTCGACATCCTGTGCTGGATCGCCGGCGAACGACCCGTCCGCGTTTATGCCGAGACGGCCCAGCGGTTGCACGCCAGCCACGAGGATCTGACCTTCGGCCTGATGCATTTCCCGTCGGGCGCGACGGGCTTCCTGGACGTGGACTGGCTCACCCCGGCCAAGCGACGCAGCCTCATTGCCGTCGGCGAAGAGGGGATGTTCGAGCTGGACTACCTGACCCAGAAGCTGACCTTCACGCGCTCCAACGTCGAGCACCCCCAGATGATCGGGGGCTACGCCACGACCTTCACGGGCGACGTGGCGGAGATTCCGATCCGGAACATCGAGCCACTGCGCGCCCAGCTCGACGAGTTCGTACGCGTGCTGAGAACGGGCGACCGGCCCTACGTCGACGCCGAAGACGGCCTCTGGGCGGTGGCGATCGCGAACGCTCTCCTCACCGCGGCGTCCGAAAGACGGCCCATCGACCTGTCCGACCTTTCATCGAGGCTAGCCGCCGAATGACAATCGTCGCCCGCCCTTCGCGTGTCGTCAGCTTCCTGGGAGGCTCCATCACTCCGCCCGTCAACCCTTGCTCGCACGGAACGCAGCGCGTCGTGACGCCCTGGACGGCAGAGCCGGGCACGGTGGGACGAGCCGTCGTCGTCGGCGCGGGCAAGATGGGCCTGCCGCTGGCCGTCCAGTTCGCCCGCCACGGCTGGCACACCACAGCGGTGGACGTGAACGATGCCGTGGTCGCGGCCATCAACGAGGGCCGTTCCCACGTCACCGAAGAGCCGGGGCTGGCCGAGGGAGTGGCTGAGGCCCACGCCGCCGGCCTTCTGGCGGCGACCGCCGACGCCGCGGTAGCCGTCCGCGACGCGGACGTCGCCGTCCTGATCGTGCCCGTGATGCTCGACGACGCCCAGCAGCCGGACTACCGCTACATGGACTCGGCCGTCGATTCGATCGCCGGCGGCGTCCACGGCGGCCTGACGGTCATCTTCGAGACCACTCTCCCCGTCGGGGACACGCGCGGGCGGTTCGCGCCCCGTCTGGAGGCGGCCAGCGGCCTCCGCGCCGAGACCGACTTCTTCGTCGCCTTCTCGCCGGAGCGGCTCTACTCGGGCGCCGTCTTCGCGAATCTGGCGACCTATCCGAAGCTGGTCGGCGGCATCGGCCCCGAATCCGGACGCCGAGCCGCCGTCTTCTACGACTCGGTGCTGGACGCCGAGATCGTGGCCATGAGCTGCGCCGAGGCGGCCGAGTTCTCCAAGATCGCCGACACGACCTATCGCGACGTGAATATCGCCCTGGCCAATGACTTCGCCCGCTACGCCGACCGCGTTGGGGTCGACATCCAGGAGGTCATCGACGGCGCGAACAGCCAGCCGTATTCGCACATCCACCAGCCGGGGATCGGAGTCGGCGGCCACTGCATCCCCGTCTACCCGCACCTCCTGCTGAGCCGCGCCCCCGATCTGGAGGTGGTGGCGGTCTCGCGCCGGACCAACGACGCTCAGGTGGGTGCGGCCATCAAGACCCTCGAGGCCCTACTCGGCGGCCTCGACGACGCCCCGATCCTCGTCCTTGGCCTTACCTACCGCGCCAACGTCAAGGAGCTGGCCTATTCGCGGGCCCTGCCGCTGATCGAGCGGCTGTCGTTCCACGGCGCCCAGGTGATGGCCTACGATCCCCTCCTTGCGCCCGAGGATATCGAGCGCTGCTGCGCCACGACGTATCGGTGGGGCCAGCCGGGGCCGTTCCGCGCCATCGTCACCCAGACCGCCGACAAGCTGTGGGAGCGCCTGGACTTCCGGCTCTTCCCGCGGCTCGAGATCATCCTCGACGGACGCAACAGCCTGCGCGAGGTCGAGCTGCCAGCGAGCGTTCGCTACGTCGGCATCGGCGTCCAGGCAGCCACGCGGCGCCGAAACGGCGAGCCGGCGCGCGGCGTCGCCACCTCGTAGGGGAGGGCCG
>JBGQBD010000035.1:0-21821 GCA_041494645.1 Candidatus Limnocylindria bacterium | reverse complement strand
GGTCGCCGACGATCCCGGCCGTGATCAAGGTTGACAGTGGCGCGTGCCCCCGTCGTTCCTGAATCCTAAGCGCGGGAGTATCTATTTCGCCGAGGCACGCGTAGACTGCGCGCGCCGACGGGAGGCATTGACGCGCGGCCCACAACTCTGGCCGCCGGGACCGCGCCGAGCCACTGGCGAGACCGACCCGCCATCGCGCAGGGAGGTAGAGGAATGCGTTCGGTTCGCAGGCTCGTTGTGGTGGTTGCCACGATCGTAGCGCTCACCGCCATCGGGCCATCGGTGTCGGCGGCGTCGCCGCGCAGCGGGGACCTCCACGTCACTAAGGAGTGCTCTCAATACACGCACCTCGCCGGTGGCTTCTGCACGATCACGTCCTCGAATCTCCCGGCGATCGAGCCCGGCTCGAGGGTCTACTATCTCCAGTCGCTGGTCGGAACGGTGCTGGACACTGACGTCGTCCTCGATCCGCCGGGCCCGGGCAACAACATGGCGTTCGGCCATGTTCACCTCAATCTTGTGACCAAGGTCGGATGGGTCACGTTCGCGGGCGGGACCGGGAAGTTCACCTGGTTCACTGGCACTGTCGTTGTTACGCCTGATTCGAACATACCGTTTGGGTGGTACTGGGACGGGACGTACAGCTTCAGTCCCCCCGCTGGCTGAAGAGAGATAGGGGGCCACGAGCGGATTACGAACCTCGTTCCCTAAGTGCCCCCGCATCATCGAGGGGGCCCGCTTGCGGGCGGGCCCCCTCGATGCGTCTGCGTATAAGCCGCAGCTATGCGGCCACCGCTGGTCTCCGGTCGCCCTCTCTCCGCTGCTCACCGCGAGCGCCTCAACGGCCGGACCGTCGGCCAGCGAGGACGAGTAGCGAACTGTTCGCCGGCGACACCCAGGAGCCGCTCCAGGCCCGGTTCGGGGGTTGGGGCCTGCTATACTCTCGGCTGCCCGAGGCCTCGTGCCGATGGGCCCCACAGACCACACCGCCAAGGAGTGCACGTTGCCCCAGGAAGGCGTGCAGTTCGCCCCGTGAGACGGACCACCACCTTCGCTCCGCCAGGAGCCGCCGCTCCGACGGAGGGGCAGTCTAACCAGGTCCCCGGCCGGCCGGCCGAGGGCTTTTTGGTATCCCGGGCATCGTTGGGGGCGTGCCGGGCAGAGGGGCGAGGTGACGAGCGGTGACCGCGACCGTGATCGTCGGCCTGCAATGGGGCGACGAGGGCAAGGGCAAGACCACCGATTTCCTGGCCGAGGACGTCACCGCGGTCGTCCGCTACCAGGGCGGCGACAACGCCGGCCACACCGTCGTGCTCGGCGAGGAGGTCTTCAAGCTCCACCTCGTCCCATCGGGTGTGCTCTACCCTCACATCACCCCGATCATCGGCAACGGCGTCGTGGTCAACCCGGCCACGCTCATCGCCGAGCTGGGAATGCTCTCCTCCCGAGGCATTGCGGTGGATCGGGTGCGCGTGGCGAGGCACGCGCACGTGATCATGCCCTACCACGTTGCCCTGGACGGGGCGATGGAGGCCCGCCTGGCCAGCGCGGCGGTGGGCACGACGCGTCGGGGCATCGGCCCCGCCTATGCCGACCGGGCCTGGCGGATCGGGATCCGGATGGAGGACCTGCTCGACGGACCGGCGCTGCGCGGCAAGCTGGCCCGCATCCTGCCCGAGAAGAACGCGACCCTGCAGCGCCAGCACCGCGTCGAAGGTTTCGATCTCGACGAGCTCGTGGGGCTGGCGACCGAGTGGGGCCGCCGACTCGAGCCGCATCTCGCCGACACCACCCGGCTGGTCCAGGAGGGCCTGGCCCGGGGCGAGCACCTCCTGTTCGAGGGCGCGCAGGGGACGCTTCTCGATCTCGATCACGGCAGCTATCCGTTCGTGACCTCCTCGAACCCGATCGCCGGAGGGGCGTGCACAGGCGGCGGTATCGGCCCCCTCCAGGTCGACGAGGTCCTGGGCGTCATGAAGGCCTATGCCACGCGCGTGGGGGCGGGCCCGTTCCCGACCGAGCTGACCGACGCGATAGGCGCGGGGATCATCGATCGCGGCCGCGAGTATGGGACCACCACCGGCCGCCGCCGCCGTGTCGGCTGGTTCGACGCCGTGCCCCTCCGCTATGCCGTGGCCGTGAACAGCGTCAGCTCGATCATGCTCAACAAGATCGACATCCTGTCGGGCCTCGACGAAGTCCTGATCTGCATGGCCTATGAGGTCGATGGCAAGCGCGTCGACTGGTGGCCTTCGGACGCCGACGTCCTGGCGCGGGCGACGCCGGTCTACGAGCGTTTCCCGGGCTGGACCGAGCCGCTGCACGAGTGCCGCTCCATGGGCGACCTGCCGGAGAACGCCCGACGATACGTCGACGCCGTCGAGAGGCTGTCCGGCGCTCCGATCTGCCTCGTGTCGGTTGGGCCGGAAAGGCACCAGACGATCCAGCGGAAGGCCCGGCCGCTGCGACCCCGCCCGGCGGCAGTGGCCGCGGCAGCGGCGCCGGCGGAGCGATGAGCTCGCAGGCGGACCCGGGTCAGAGCGCCGCCCAACGCGGCCCGGCCCGCGTGCTCGTCCTTGGCGGCGGCGGTCGCGAACACGCGCTCGTCTGGAGCCTCGCTCGTGAGGCCGGCGTGGCGGCAGTGATCGTGGCCACCGGAAGCGACGCCATAGCCGCCGAGCACAAGGTCCGTTGCGTCCCCGGCGTCTCGCCGCTGGACCCCGCCGCGGTCGTGGATCTGGCCACGGTCGAGGCCGTGGATCTGGTCGTAGTCGGCCCGGAGGCGCCCCTGGCGGCGGGGGTGGCCGACGCGTTGGTGGACGCCGGCGTGCCGGTGTTCGGGCCGACCAGAGCCGCCGCGCGCATCGAATGGAGCAAGGCCTTCTGCCGTGATGTGGCCGCGGCGGCTGGAGTCCGGATGGCCGGCGGCCGGGACTTCACGGCCCTGGAGCCGGCCCTCGCGTTCGCCCGGGAGCTGGCGGGGGCGCCGGGGTCCCGCGGCGTCGTCGTGAAGGCGGACGGCCTTGCGGCGGGCAAGGGAGTGACCGTCTGTGACGACTACGCCGGCGCGGAGACGGCGCTGAGGGCTCTCTTCGCGAACCTGCCGACGGCTGCGCCCGTCGGGCAGGCCGGGCAAGCCGCACCGCCCGAGGCCGAGCCGGCCCAACCCGTGGTCGTACTGGAGGAGCGGCTGTTCGGCGCGGAGGCCAGCCTGATCGCGCTCTGCGACGGCCACGCCGCACTGGCGCTGCCGCCGGCGCGCGATCACAAGCGGCTCCTGGACGACGACCAGGGCCCGAATACCGGCGGCATGGGTGCGTACAGCCCCGTGCCGGACCTGCCCGAGAGCCTCTGCGCCACCCTCGTCGACGTGATCCACCTGCCGCTCCTGGCAGAGCTGGCCCGGCGCGGCGCCCCGTTCCGCGGCGCCCTCTACGCCGGCCTGATCCTGACGCCCGAGGGTCCGGTTCTGCTCGAGTGCAACGCCAGGTTCGGCGACCCAGAGGCCCAGGCGCTGCTGCCCCGGCTCGCCGTGCCCCTCGGGCCGCTGCTGCTGGGCGCCGCGCTGGGCGACCTGGCTGCGGCGGCGGCCGGCCTGGGGCTCGCCGGGCGAGTCCTTCCCACCACCGGCGACGCCGCGGTTGCGATCGTGCTGGCGGCGGCCAACTACCCGGATACGCCGCGCAAGGGCGACACGATCTCCGGGCTGGACGATGCCACCCGAGCCGGGGCCGAGCTCTTCCACGCGGGCACGGTGCGCGGGGCTGATGGGCTGTACCGCACGAACGGCGGGCGCGTCCTGTCCGTGGTCGGTCTCGGGGCCACCATCCCGGCCGCCCGCCAGCACGCCGAGAGCGCCGCGGCGCTGATCGGCTGGCAGGGCATGCAGCGCCGCCACGATATTGCGGCTAAGTTGCCCCCCGCCGCGCACTCACGGACCGCCGGGGCGTCCCCGCCGCCGATCTCGGCCACGGGCTGGGGTGGCTCGGAGGGCAGAGCATGATCCCGCGCTACACGCTGCCCGAGATGGGCGCCCTGTGGACCGACCAGGCCCGCTTCGAGGGGATGCTCCGGGTCGAGATCGCCGTGGCTCGCGCTCAGGTCGTCCGCGGCACCGTTCCCGCCGGGGCGCTCCGCGCCATCGAGACCCGCGCCAGGGTCGATGTCGGCCGCATCGCCGAGATCGAGAAGACGACGGACCACGACGTCATTGCCTTCGTCAGCCAGGTCGCCGAGACGGTGGGGGAGGAGGGACGGTTCCTCCACCTCGGCCTGACCAGCAGCGACGTCATCGACACCGCCCTCGGCCTGCAGCTCCAGGCGGCCGGGCGGCGCCTGCTGACCGATTGCGACGAACTCGTCGCCGCCCTGGTCGCTCGCGCCCGAGCCGAAGCCCGTACGGTGATGATGGGCCGGACGCACTCGGTCCATGCCGAGCCGACGACCCTCGGCATGAAGATCGCCGGCTGGGCCTTCGAGATCGCCCGCGACAGGGTCCGCCTCGCCGCCGCCGTCGACGACGCGGCCACCGGCAAGGTCTCCGGGCCGGTGGGCACCTACAGCCACCTGGACCCGGACCTGGAAGACGAAGTGCTCGCGGATCTGGGCCTGCACCGCGACCCCATCTCGACGCAGATCGTGCAGCGCGACCGCCATGCGGCCCTAGTCGCGGCCGTCGCCATCACCGGCGGCAGCCTGGAGCGGATCGCCACGGAGATTCGCAACCTCCAGCACACTGAGATCGGCGAGCTCATGGAGCCGTTCCGAGCCGGCCAGAAGGGCAGCTCGGCGATGCCCCACAAACGCAACCCCATCCTCAGCGAGCGGATCGCGGGCATGGCCCGCCTGCTCCGCGGCTACGCCGCGGCCGCCATGGAGAACCAGCCGCTCTGGCACGAGCGCGACATCAGCCACTCGTCGGCCGAGCGGGTGCTGCTGCCCGACGCCACGATCCTGCTCGACTACATGCTGGTAAAGACGCGGGGGTTGATCGAGCGACTGGTCGTCCGGCCGGACCGGATGCGCGAGAACATCGAGCGGGGCCTGGGGCTTCACTGCAGCAGCCGCGTCCTGCTGGTCCTGGTCGAGGAGGCCGGCATGTCCCGCGACGAGGCCTACGAGGTTGTTCAGCGGAACGCGCTCCGCGCCGCCGACGAGCGCCGCCAGCTGCGCGACCTCCTGGCCGCCGATCCCGAGGTCGCCGCCCGCATCTCCGACGAGGCCCTCGCCGCCTGCTTCGACGAAGGCCACTTCCTGCGCAACGTGGCCACGGCCATGGCCCGACTCGACGAGCTCGTGCCCGCCGGACAGGAGGCCGCCAATGTTGCCCGCTGAACTCCCTGCCGCCCCCGAACGGCCCGGCGATCCGCGTGCCTCCGGCCCGACGCTGGCCTCGCGCGGCTTCGTCCGCTCCGGCAAGGTGCGCGACCTCTTCGAGGTCGGCGATCGCCTGCTGCTCGTCGCCAGCGACCGCCTGTCGGCCTTCGACGTCGTCCTGCCGACTCCGATCCCGGACAAGGGTCGGGTCTTGACCGGCCTGTCGCGATTCTGGTTCGATCGAACCGCCGACCTGATCCCGAACCATCTGCTCGACACCAGCCCCTCGGCGCTCCCGGCCGGCTTCACCGACGAGGCGGGACGGGCCGAGCTGCGCGGCCGGATGATGCTGTGCCGCCGGGCGAAGGTGCTCCCGGTCGAGGTCATCGTCCGTGGCTTCGTTGCCGGATCGGGCTGGAAGGAATACCGCCGGACCGGCGCGATCTGTGGCATCGAGCTGCCGGTCGGGCTCCGCGAAAGCGATCGGCTGCCGGCGCCGATCTTCACTCCCTCGACCAAGGCGGAGGTCGGGCACGACGAGAACATCGGCTTCGACGCCATGGTCGATCTCGTCGGTGCCGAGCTGTCGGAGCGGGTCCGGGAGGCCGCCTTGAGGCTCTACCGCCGCGGCGCGGAGATAGCCGAGAGGGCCGGTATCCTGCTGGCCGACACCAAGTTCGAGCTTGGCACCGCCCTGGACACGGGCGAGCTGATCCTCATCGACGAGGTCCTCACGCCCGACTCGAGCCGTTTTTGGGATGCCGCGGACTACGAGCCCGGTCGGGCCCAGGCCAGCTTCGACAAGCAGTTCGTCCGCGACTGGCTCGAGGCCCAGCCGTGGAGCAAGACCTACCCCGGGCCGGAGCTGCCGGCCGAGATCGTCGCCGGTACGCGCGAGCGGTACGTGGCGGCGTTCGAGCGGATCACCGGGGCCAGCTTCGAGCGGTACATTCAGGAGGACGTGATCGCCCCATGAGCGAGTTTCGCTATGCCGTGAACGTGCTGCCCAAGCCCGGGATCCTGGACCCGCAGGGCCGAGCCGTGGAGTTGAGCCTGCCCCACCTCAACGTCACCAACGTCTCGCGGGTTCGGGTGGGTCGCCGGGCCGAGCTGACCGTGACCGCCGAATCGGAGGCGGAGGCGCGGCAGGTGGTCGAGAGTCTGGCCGGGGGGCTGCTTAGCAACCCGCTCATCGAGGCCTATGCCATCGAGCTGCTGGAAGGGACGTCGTCGACCGATTCGACGAAGGCGACGCTGGCGTGAGGATCGGGGTCGTCACCTTCCCGGGCGCGAACTCGGACGTGGACGCGCTCAACGCGGTGGCGGTGGCCGGCGTGGACGCGGTCACCCTCTGGCACGAGTCGACCGATCTGCAGGGCGTCTCGGCCGTGATCCTGCCCGGCGGGTTCGCCTACGGCGACTACATCCGGGCGGGGGTCATCGCCCGCTTCTCCCCGGTGATGCGCGGCGTCTCCGGTTTCGCGGCCGCCGGCGGCCCCGTCCTCGGTATCTGCAACGGCTTCCAGGTCCTGGCCGAGGCTGGCCTGGTGCCCGGCGCGCTGCTGCGCAACCGTTCACTCAGGTTCGCCTGCCGGCTGGTGGCCATCAAGCCGGAGCGCCTGGACTCGCCGTTCACCCGCGCTGCGTCCGGTCAGCCGATCCACATCCCGATCGCCCACGGCGAGGGCTGCTACTACGCCGATGAGGCGACGCTGGACGAGCTGGAGCGCGCCGGCCAGGTTCTCTTCCGGTACGTCCGGGAGGACGGGACTCCGGCGCTTGACCCGGACGAGCCGGCCAACCCCAACGGCTCGCTGCGGGCCATCGCCGGGGTCTGCAACGCAGCCGGCAACGTGGCCGGGCTGATGCCGCATCCGGAGCGTATGGCCGAGTCGATCCTGGGCTCAGACGATGGCATGCAGCTGATCCGCTCAGTCGTCGAGAGCGCGAGGGAGTGGGAGGCAGCCGGTCGACCGGCCGCGACGGCGCCGGCCAAGGCGGAGGCTCGGTGATGAGCGACGTGACGACGATCTCGCCCACCCCGGAAGGGCCCCCGCAACCGGAGCCGCTGCACCGCCAGCTCGGCGTCACCGACGAAGAGCTGGCGGCGATCCGAGGAAAGCTCGGCCGCGACCCGAACCACGTCGAGCTGGCCATGTTCAGCGTCATGTGGAGCGAGCACTGCTCATACAAGAGCTCCAAGCCGCTCCTGAAGACCCTCCCGACGCGCGGCAACGGCATGATGGCCGGTCCCGGCGACAACGCCGGTGTGGTCCGCATCGGCGGCGGTCTGGCCGTGGCCTTCAAGATCGAGAGCCACAACCACCCGTCCGCGGTCGAGCCCTACCAGGGCGCGGCGACCGGCGTCGGCGGGATCCTGCGCGACATCTTCACCATGGGCGCCCGGCCCATCGCGGTCCTTGACGCGCTCCGGTTCGGCGACCCGACCGATCCGCGCACGCGCCTCCTCGTCGACGGCGTCGTCCGCGGTGTCGGCGGCTACGGCAACTGCGTCGGCGTGCCCACGGTCGGCGGCGAGCTCGTGTTCGACCCGTCATACCAGGGCAACCCGCTCGTCAACGTCATGGCCATCGGCCTGCTCGAGGAGCGAATGCTCATCCTGGCCGAGGCGCCGGGCCCCGGCAACTACGTGGTCCTGTTCGGCTCCACCACGGGCCGCGACGGCATCGGCGGGGCCAGCGTGCTCGCCTCGGCGACCTTCGCCGACTCCGACCCCAACAAGCGGCCCACGGTCCAGGTTGGCGATCCGTTCGCCGAAAAGCTGCTCATCGAGGCGAGCCTGGAGCTGATCGACCGTCGCCTGGTCGAGGGGATCCAGGACCTCGGCGCGGGTGGGATCAGCTGCGCCAGCTCCGAGTCGGCCGACAAGGCGGGCACGGGCATCCTCCTGGACCTGGACGCGATTCCGCGGCGCGAGCCCGGCATGGCGGCCTGGGAGGTCATGATCTCCGAGTCGCAGGAGCGGATGCTGGCCACCTGCCGGCCGGAGAACTACCCGGCAGTGCGCGAGGTCTGCGAGCGGTGGGGCATCCCGATCGCCCTCGTCGGCCGCGTCACCATCGACGGCGACATTGCCATCGTGGAGGGTGGCATTGGCCCCGACGGCCTGCCGAACTCCGGCGCGACGGAGATCGCCCGCATTCCCGCGAAGGCTCTCGCCAGCGAGGCCATCGTCCACTATCGCCTGGCCACGCCCCCGACGCGACGGCGCCAGGCGCCGGCTCCTGGGATCCCGCTCACGGCCCAGGACGGGCTCCCCGAGCGCGGCATGGACCCGGCCGCGGTCCTGGTGGCGCTGCTCGGCAGTCCCAACCTCTCGAGCCGCCACTGGGTCTACGAGCAGTACGACGCCTGCGTCCAGAGCAACACCGTCGAGTGGCCCGGGCACGGTGCGGCCGTCCTGCGCGTCAAGGGAACCAGGAAGGCGCTCGTTGCCACGACCGACGGGAACCAGAGCGTCAGCGCCCTCGACCCGTATCTCGGCGCCCAGCTCTCCGTCGCCGAGGCCACGCGCAACGTCAGCATCACGGGAGCGCGACCGCTGGGCATCACCAACTGCCTCAACTACGGCAACCCCGAGCGGCCGGAGGCCTTCTGGCAGCTGCAGGAGGCGGTCCGCGGCATGGGCGACGCCTGCCGCGCCCTCGGCATCCCGGTCACCGGGGGCAACGTATCGCTCTACAACGAGTACCAGGGCGGAGCCATCGCGCCGACACCCGAGATCGGCGTCGTGGGACTGCTCGATGACATATCGCTCCTGGTCCGGCCTCCCTTCACGACCGAGGGCGACAGCGTCGTCCTCATCGGGCACAGTGCGCCGGGCATGGCCGGCTCCGCTTACGCGGCGCTGGCCGGGCTCTCGTCGGAGGACGCACCTCCAACCCTCGACCTGGACCGTGAGGCAGCCCTGCAGTCGTTCGTCCGCGAGGCTATCGGGCGTGGCCTGGTGGCCTCGGCCCAGGACGTCTCCGGCGGCGGACTGGCCGTGGCCATCGCCGAGTGCTGCATGTGGAGCGGGCTGGGGGCACGTCTGAGACTTGGCGTTTCCGGCTCCCCGGCCATCGAGCTCTTCGGAGAGAGCCCGGGCCGGCTGGTGCTGTCGTCCCGTCCGCGCCACGCCCCTGCGATAGAGCTGCTGGCTCGCCAGTTCGGCCTGACGGCCGAAACGCTGGGTACGGTTGGCGGCGACCGGCTCCGCATCGAGCTGACTGGCCAGGGCGCCACGGGCGCGGCCGAGGAACGCGGCTCGCGCGTGGCGGACGCCCTGGACGTGGCCCTGGCCGACCTGCGACACACCTGGGACCACGGCCTGGCCCACGCTCTGGGCCTGGAGCCCGCGCCGGGACACGAGCCGGGGCCGGCGTCCGAGCCCGCGTCGTCCGGCATCGCCACCGACAGGGGCGACTAGCCGTGTGCGGCATCTTCGGCGCCGTTACGCCGGGTGTCGACGCAGCGGGCATCGCCGCGCTGGGAGTCTTCTCGCTCCAGCACCGCGGCCAGGAGTCCGCGGGGATCGCCGTCAGCGACGGCGAGCAGCTGATGCTCTACAAGGACCTGGGCCTGATCGCTCAGGTTCTCGACGAGCGGCGGCTGCCGAGCCTGCGCGGCTCTCTGGCCATCGCCCACTGCCGCTACTCCACGACCGGTTCCACGGTCTGGGAGAACGCCCAGCCGACCTTCCGGTTGGGCCACGGCCACGCCCTGGCGATCGGCCACAACGGCAATCTCGTCAACACCCGGGAGCTGCTCTCGCGCCTGGAGGGCGGCAAGACCCGATTGCCGGCCACCACGGACACGGAGCTCCTGACCGCGCTCCTGGCCGACGACACCACCGGCGACACGGTGGAGGCGCTCAAGCGGGTGCTGCCGTTCGTGCAGGGCGCCTACTCGCTGGCGATCCTCGACGAGAAACGGGTCATAGGTGTGCGCGATCCATTCGGCTTCCGGCCGCTCGTCCTGGGCCGGCTGGAGCCAGCCGCGGACGACCCGGAGGGGGCACATTCGGGCGGCTGGCTCATCAGCTCCGAATCGGCCGCGATCGAGGTCGCCGGCGGCGTGGTCGTCCGCGACGTGGAGCCGGGCGAGATCATCGTGCTCGAAGAGGGCCGCGAGCCGGTCTCCGTTCGCTTCGCCGAGGGGCACGAGCAGCTGTGCGTCTTCGAGCTGATCTACTTCGGCCGGCCGGACTCCTACATGCTCGGTCGCAACCTCTACGAAGCGCGGCGCCGGATGGGCCTGGCCCTGGCCGCTGAAGCGCCGGTCGCGGCGGATCTCGTCATGCCCGTGCCGGATACCGGTGCGCCGGCTGCCGCTGGCTACGCCGAGGGTTCCGGGCTGCCGTATCGCGAGGGAATGGTCCGCAACCGCTACTCCGGCCGTACCTTCATCCAGCCCAGCCAGGCCATGCGCCAGCGCGGCGTTACCGTCAAGCTCAGCCCGCTGCGCGAAGTGGTGGCCGGCAAGCGCCTGGTGGTCGTGGACGACTCGATCGTGCGCGGCACCACCACCCGCCAGATAGTGGCTCTGCTGCGCAAGGCCGGCGCCACTGAAGTCCACCTCCGCGTAAGCTCGCCGCCGATCCACCACCCCTGCTTCTACGGCATCGACACCCAGATCGAGACCGAGTTGATCGCCTCGACCCATTCGGTCGAGGAGATCCGGGAGTTCGTGGGCGCCGACTCGCTGACCTATCTCTCGATCGGCGGGGTCCTGTCGGCCCTGGACCTGCCGTACGACCGCTTCTGCTTCGCTTGCTTCGACGGGCGCTACCCGGTCCCGGTGCCCTACGACACGGCCCGCCACAAGTTCGTCCTCGAGGACGCGGAGGGCGAGCCGGTCTCGCAGGGCGAGGCCGAGGCCACCGCCCAGATCACGCCGCATGCCTGAGCCCGGCCGCGGCGCTGCAGGTCGCCACCCCGGCGCCAAGTCGGGCGGCGCGTGGGACGCCTACCGGGGCGCCGGAGTCGACATCGACGCCGCGGAGCGGGCCGTGGAGCTGATGCGGGCGTCGGTCGAGGCCACTCGACGGCCGGAGGTGATCGGCGGGCTCGGCGGATTCGCCTCGGCAATGGCCGTCCCGGCGGGCATGCGCGAGCCGGTGCTGGTCAGCTCCACGGACGGCGTGGGGACGAAGACGGCGATCGCCACGGCCCTGGGCCGCTACGACACGATCGGGCACGACCTGGTGGCGATGTGCGCGGACGACCTGGTCTGCGCCGGTGCCGAGCCGCTCTTCTTCCTGGACTACCTGGCCGTGGGCCGGGTCAACCCGGAGCGAGTGGCGGAGATCGTCGCCTCGATCTCGGACGGCTGCCGCCTGGCCGGCTGCTCGCTCATCGGCGGCGAGACGGCCGAGCACCCGGGGCTCATGGAGCCCGAGGAGTTCGATCTGGCGGGGTTCTGCGTGGGAGTCGTGGAGCGCGACCGGCTGCTGGACGGGACCGCGGCCCAGGCCGGCGATGCCCTGGTCGGGATCGCCTCGTCGGGGCTCCACTCCAACGGCTTTTCGCTGGTCCGGCGGATCGTGGCCGAGGCGGACGTGGATCTTGGCGAGGGCTACGTCGAGCTGGTCGGCCGGATCCTGGGCCCAGACGCGACGCCCGAACCGGAGACGGCGGACTGCAGCCTGGGCGAGGTGCTGTTGACGCCGACACGGATCTACTCGCAGGCCATCCTGCGATTGCGGCGGCGCCTCTTCGACGCGGGCGCCGAATTGCGGGGAGTGGCCCACATCACCGGCGGCGGCCTGCCCGGGAACTTACCGCGCACCCTGCCGGACGGCCTTGGTGCGAGCGTTTATCCCGGCAACTGGCCGATGCCGTCGATAATGCGGCTGCTCGGCGCCCTGGGCGGCCTCTCGGAGGTCGAGCTGAGATCGACATTCAACGGGGGTCTCGGCATGGTCTGCGTCCTGCGAGCCGGCGCGGTCGAAGACGCCATCTCGAGCCTGGAGGACGACGGCCTCGAGAGCTGGCATATCGGCGAGGTCGCCGCAACCGACGCCCTGGGGGCACGCTATTCGGAGTCGTGAAGTTCTGGCGGAGCACTGGCGCAGGAGGAGTGACGGTGGCTCATCGGATCGCCGTCGGCGTATCTGGAACCGGCAGCAACCTGCGTGCCCTGCACGCTGCCACGGCGAGAGGCGCCCTGGACGCCGAGGTTGCCCTGGTCTTCGCCGATCGGCCGTGCGCGGCCCTCGATTGGGCCGTGGGGCAGGGGATCGAGACGCTGCTGGTGCCGGCGGCGCCACGCGGCGACGATGCGGCTCGGGCCGAGGAGGACCGCATCCTGGCCGAATCGGTCGCGGCCGTCTCGCCGGAGCTGGTCGTCCTGGCCGGTTACATGCGGGTGGTCGGGCCGGCCATGCTGGGGGCCTTCGCGGGCCGGCTCCTGAATCTCCATCCCGCCCTGCTGCCCGCGTTCCCGGGCGCCCGCGGGGTCCGCGATGCGCTGGCGGCCGGGGTCAAGGTCACCTGGGTGACCGTCCACTTCGTCGACTCCTCGCTGGACGGCGGTCCGATCGTGCTCCAGGACTCCGTCCCGGTTCTCCCCGGAGACACGGAAGAAACGCTCTTCGAGCGGATCCATGCGCTCGAACACCGGCTCCTGCCGCGCGCCGTCGGCCTGGCCCTGGCGGGCGCGCTGACGATCGAGCCGGACGGCCGAACCGTCCGCATCGATGCCGCCCGGGCGGCGGAGACGATGCCGGTCCCGCGGCGAGCCCTGCTTTCGGTATCCGACAAGACCGGCCTGCCCGAGCTCGGCGCCGGCCTGGTTCGGCTTGGCTTCGAGCTCGTCTCCACCGGTGGCACCGCCAGGGCGTTGCGCGCGGCCGGCCTGCCCGTCACCGACGTGGCCGCCGTCACCGGATTCCCGGAGATGCTCGACGGCCGCGTCAAGACGCTCCATCCGCGGGTCCACGGCGGGATCCTGGCCGACCGTCGACTGGCCTCCCACCGCGAACAGCTTGCCACCGCCGCGATCGACCCGTTCGAACTGGTGGTCGCCAACCTGTATCCCTTCGCCGCGGCGGCCGAGAAGCCGGCCATCTCCTTCGACGACCTGATCGAGGAGATCGACATCGGCGGCCCGTCGATGGTCCGGGCCGCGGCCAAGAACCATGCCTCGGTCGCGATCGTGACTTCGCCGACCCGGTATGCCGCCGTGCTGGAAGAGCTCGAGACGAACGGCCGGGTGGGGGAGGGGCTGCGTTCGGCTCTGGCCGTGGAGGCCTTCCGCCACACCGCCGCGTACGACGCCCGCATCGCCGCCGAGCTGCCGGGCCGCATGGCCGCGGCCGGGGTGGCGCTGCCGGAGGAGCCGGGGCTCCCGGGTTCGGCCGATCCGTACCCGCCGACGCTGGTCGTTGGCCTGGAGAAGGTCGAGACGCTGCGTTACGGCGAGAACCCGCACCAGCAGGCGGCCCGGTACCGGCGCCCCGGGACGGGGAGATCGGCCGGGCCGTTCGCCCTGGGCGGCAGCATCCTGCAGGGCAAGGCCCTGAGCTACAACAACGTCCTGGACGCGTCCGGCGCGGATGCCATCGCCCGCCAGCTGCGCGGCCCAGCCTGCGTCGTGGTCAAGCACACCAACCCGTGCGGCGCGGCGGAACGGCCGACCCTCGCCGAAGCGTGGCGGGCGGCCCTGGCCGGCGATCCGGTCTCCGCGTACGGTGGGGTCGTCGCCCTGACTCGTGAGGTGGACGCGGCCACCGCCGAGGGGCTCGCGTCGATCTTCCTGGAGGTGGTCGTGGCCCCCGCCTATTCGTCGGAGGCCCTGGCCATCCTCGCCCGCAAGACCAATCTGCGGCTGCTGGAGGATCCGGTCCTTGGCAGCGGCGAACCGGCCCCGGCGCCCGACCCGCTCGGATCGATCCGCGTAGCCGGCGGCGGCGTGCTCGTCACCGCTCCTGACGTCGTGCCGGACGATCCGGCCGCCTGGAAGCTGGTAACGTCGCGGGCTCCGTCCGCCGGCGAGATGCGCGACCTGGATCTGGCCTGGCGCCTCTGCCGCGGCGTCGTCTCGAACGCCATCGTGCTCGTCAAGGACGGGATGGAGATCGGCCTGGGCTCGGGCCAGACGAGCCGCGTCGACGCCGCGCGCCAGGCCGTGGCCAAGGCCATCGCCTTCCACGGCGACGACGCGCTGAAAGGCGCAGCCTGCGGCTCGGACGCGTTCTACCCGTTCCCAGACGCTGTCCAGGTCTGCCTCGACGCCGGCGTCACGGCCTACGCCCAGCCCGGCGGCTCGATGCACGACGCCGAGGTCATAGAGGTTGCCGAGAAGGCCGGCGCGACGATGCTTGTGACAGGAGTCCGGCACTTCCGCCACTGAACGTCGGCGGGTCGGGGCCCGGCCGGAGCGCTGACCCCACCGTCAACATCTGGCGAACCAATCGCCGGCTGATCCCGGTGCCCGGGACGCACCGTCCGGGCGCTACTTGATCGTCTTGAGGTCCTCTTCGATCGGCTGCCGATCGTCCCGATCGGGGACTGCCTTGAGGGCTTCACGCGCCCTCGACAGCCAGGCTTTCGTCTCGGCCTTGTTGCCGGCGACGGAGTACGCCCGCGCCAGGGCCTCGTAGGCCGCGGCCATGTCCCAGCTCTCGCCGCCGCCGAACTCGGTCAGCAACTCCAGGCAGTGACGGGCGTGCCAGACGGCCGGTTCCGGCCGGCGCAGCACCGCATAGACCCGGGAGCAGAGCCACTCGCCACGCGCCAGATAGACATGTTCGCCGACGTTGCCCCAGTGGTACCGGGACGCGTGCGCGGCGTGGAGCATCTCGTCGTCCTGCTCCGGCCGCCTCTTCGGCATCTCCAACAGGCGCCACACGTCGTTGTAGAGGCCAGCGGCAAGGCGGCGCTCGGTCTCGCGATCCAGGTCGGGCAGTCGGGTCGGTGGCATGGGGCAGAGTCTAAGCCGTTCGTTCGATCGCCTCCGACGGTACGTCGGTCGCGGCGCCTGATACCATCGGGCGCCATGAGCCCCGCCGATCGCTACTACGTCACGACTTCCATCGCCTACGCCAACAACAAGCCCGGCCTGCACACTCTGTACGAGGTGATCGGGGCTGACGTCCTAGCGCGCTGGCATCGGATGAAGGGCGACGAGACGCGCTTTCTGACGGGCACGGACGAGCATTCGGTCAACATCGCCCAGCGGGCGGCGGAGATCGGCAGGACGCCCAGGCAGGTGGTCGACGAGAACGTCGGACTCTTCCGCGCGGCCGAGGACGCCCTCCTGATCAGCCCCGATCGATTCATTCGAACGACCGATCCGGACCACATCCGCGCCGCCCAGGAGATGGTCAGGCGAGCTCATGCCAACGGCGACATCTACGTCGGCACCTACGAGGGCTGGTATTGCCCGGCCGAGGGCTTCAAGACGGCCTCCGACGTCGTCGAGACCGCCGCAGGAACTAGCTGTCCGAACCACCCGACCGTGCCGCTGCAGTGGCTGTCCGAGCACAACTGGTTCTTCCGTCTGTCGTCCTACCAGGAACGTTTGGAACGCTACTTCGAGGAGCATCCCGACTTCGCCCAGCCCGACTTCCGGCGCAACGAGATGCTCGGCTTCATCCGGCAAGGGCTGGAGGACTTCTCGATCAGTCGGGCCGGGGCGACCTGGGGAATCCCGTTCCCCCTCATGCCGGACGGGACCTCGGCGCAGCGGCCGGACGGCAGCTGGGATGCAGCCGCGGGCACGATCTACGTCTGGTACGACGCCCTCATCAACTACGTCACCGGGGCCGGCTTCCCCGACGACGCAGCCGCGTTCGCCAAGTGGTGGCCAGCGGACCTGCACGTCATCGGCAAAGACATAGCCCGCTTCCACACGATCTACTGGCCGGCGATGCTGTGGAGCGCCGGTCTCGAGGCGCCGCGCCACGTCTGGATCCACGGCTGGCTGCTGGCCCAGGGCGAGCGCATGAGCAAGAGCCTTGGCAACTTCCTCGATCCGATCGACGTAGTCCGAACTCTCGGCGGCGACGGCGCGCGGTACGTCTCCCTGCGCGAGGTCGCCTTCGACCGCGACACGGACGTGAGCTGGGAGTCGTTCGTCCGCCGCTACAACGCGGACCTGGCGAACGACTTCGGCAACCTGCTGAACCGAACGGTCTCCATGGCGAACCGCTACTTCGGCGGCGAACGGCCGGTGCCCGGACCCGAGGCGGGTCTGGCGAAGGCTTGGGTCGAAACGCTGGCAACGTATCGCCAGCGACTCGAGAGCTGCCTGCTCCACGATGCTCTGTCTGTGCTGTGGGAGCTGGTCGGGGCGGCGAACCGGCTGGTAGATGCCGAGCAGCCCTGGGTGCTGGCGAAGGCGATGAAGGCCGGCGACACGGATGCCGAACGGCGCCTGCGGAACGTCCTGGGCGATCTCGTTGAGGCCTGCCGGGTGCTCGCTCTAGCCGCCGCGCCGTTCATCCCCGCGGCAGCGCCGCGGGCCCTGGCCCAGCTGGGCTACGGCTACCCGTACGCGGCCGACGGCAACGGCGGGCCGGCCCTCCTCGAGGAGCTGCGCTGGGGGGCGCGGGCGGGTGAGCCGGGCAGGCTGGCCGCGGCCGAGCCGCTCTTCCCGCGCATCGAGACCGAGGCCGCGAGTCCGGCAGCCGGGTAGGGGCGGGGCGCGGCCGTGCGGCTCATCGACAGTCACGCCCATCTCCAGACGGACGCGTTCGAGTCGGATCGGGCGGCGGTGCTCGAAGCCGCGCGTCGGGCCGGGGTCGAGCGAGTGCTCGTGCCCGGCTGGGACGCCGGTTCATCCGAGGCTGCGGTTCGGCTGGCGACCGAGCACGACTGGGTCGACGCCGCGGCCGGGATTCATCCTCATGACGCTTCAATCGCCACGGAGGCCGACTGGGCTGCGATCGTGCAGCTCGCAGCTGATCCGCGAGTCGCGGCAATAGGGGAGACCGGCCTGGACTTCGATCGCATGCACTCCCCGCCGGAGGCGCAGCTCGCCAACCTCCGACGCCACCTGCGCCTTGCCCTCGAGTCGGGCAAGCCGGCCATCCTTCATTGTCGTTCCCTAGCCGGCCGTCGAGATGCCCAGGATGCGCTGATCGCGGAGTTACGGGCTGCGGGCTTCGGTGGAGCCGCCGCCCGGGGTGCCTTCGGGGATCGCCCGCCCGCCGTGCTGCACTCGTTCTCCGGTCCGGTGGACTACGCGTCGTCGGCCCTGGAGCTGGGCCTCGCGATCTCCTTCAGCGGCCTGGTCTTCCGGCGCGGGGAAGAGGCCTCCGCAGAGGTGGCGCGCCTGGTTCCGCGGGAGCGGCTGCTCATCGAGACGGACGCCCCGTATCTGGCGCCGCCGGGCGTGGCGCGCAATGCGGCCGCGGCCGGGCGCGGCCCCGGGTCCGGGCCCGTCTTCACCGGCCGGCGCAACGCCCCGGAATGGGTCTGCGTCACCGGGGAGTGGCTCGCGGAGCGGCGCGACGTGAGCCCGGATAGCATTGGCGAAGGCCTCGTCGCGGCCTACGACGCCACTTTCCGACGCCACTCCCCGAGTTGAGTTTCGCCGCCGAGGGCTTCACCAGGATCGGGAGGCCCTGAGGAGCAGACCATGACGGACCGCGGCTTCCAGCGCGCCAACGACGAGTCGCGCGAGCGTCTCGCTCGCCTCGTTGCGACTCTCACCCCGGCCCAGCTCGCCACCGACCTGGGCGAGGGCTGGACGGTGGCATCCTCCCTGGCCCACGCCGGCTTCTGGGATCGCTGGCAGGCGGAGCGGTGGAGCGAGGTCCTGGCGGGCCAATGGTCCGCCGACGACGAGTCGGTTCAGGCCGCCGAGCATCTGGCCAACGAAGCGCTTCACCCCTACTGGGCTGGGATTGCCGCCGCTGACATTCCGGCCCTCGCCCTGGAAGCGGCCGCCAGGCTGGACGCTCTCATCGCGCAGGCGCCGGACGCCCTGGTCGACTCGATCGAGGGCGGCCCGAGCGCTTTTCTCCTGCACCGGCACCGCCATCGCGGCGAACATCTCGACCATATCGAGCGTGTGCTCGCGGCGTCCCTCCAGGCTGCTACGCCCGCCGATCGCTCCTACCTGGGGCGAAACGAGGCGAGCCTGATACGGCTGACCGAGGTCGCGGGTCGCCTGACCCCGGCGGCGCTGGCCCTGCCGGTTGGCTCGGGGGACTGGACGGTGGGCCAGGTCCTGGGGCACCTCTCATTCTGGGATCGCTTCCTGGCGGCCCGCTGGCGTGCCGCCCTCGTCCGCGGACCGGGAGAGCAGCCAACGTACCTGCCGGACGAGCTGTCCGGCCTGCTCAACGCGGAGTTGGCACCTGCGTGGGCGGTCTTTGCCGCCGACACGGGAAGGGCCGCAATCGGGGAGACGCTGGCAGCGGCGCGGGCCGTCGACGGCATCATCGCCGGCCTCCCGGCGGAGACTCCGGTCGGGGCCATCCTCGCCGAAAGGCCGGCCCTGCTGGATCGATCGATCCATCGCCGCGAGCACCTCGACGCGATCGAGGTGGCGCTGGCGGGCCGGCGCGGCCCGTAGCCGCGACGATGACCGGCGTCGTCTGCGTCGCGGTCTTACCATCACTAGTCAGGTTCGCCGCGTCCGTTCGGTCGGCCGAGGGCCATTGCAGGAGTCGGACCAGATGCGTATCGGTGGGCTGAGTCGCGGTCAGGCAGGGCAGGGGCTCGCGGAGTACGCGCTGATCCTCGCCCTGATCGCGATCGTCGCCGTCAGTGCCCTCCTGTTTCTGGGCGGCTCGATCGATACGATCCTGAGCACGATGGACGGCTCCATCTAGCCACCGCCGGCGAGACAAGGGCGGCCCCTCGGCGGCTCCCGGGAAGCTCAGCCGCGCTTGCGGGCTTTCCAGACCTCCTCGCTGGGCCACTTCCTGGCCCATTCCGCGGACACATACTTGGGGCGGGTGGCGGCTTCGGCCGGAGCTTGGATCTCGATCAAGTCCTCGATCTCGAAACCGGAGCTGTGCAGCAGCCGGATCATCTGGCCATGGGCAAGATGAAACTCGACCGACTCATCGTCCGGCCACTCGAAGCGATGGGGCCCGAACTGGGGGCGCAGCAGCCTGTCGGACGTCGACTCGTCGGCCAGTTCCTGCTCGCACAGGATCTCGAGGTAGCCGCCCGTGAGGAACACCAGCCGGCCGCCGGGCCGGAGCAGGCGAGCGGCTTCGGGGATCCACTTGTATGGGTCGGCCCAGGTCGCCGCTCCATACTCGGAGATGGCGAAATCGAACGAGGCATCCGGCAGGGGCACCGATTCCGCGTTCCCGAGCAGCAGGGGGAACTCGAGAGCGTGCTCGACTTGGAGCCGGCGCGCCGTATCGAGCTGGCGTTGCGAGTTATCGATCGCGACCGGACGAGCTCCGCGTCTGGCCAGCCATGCGGAGACGTAGCCCGTCCCGCAACCGAGCTCGATCGCGTCCAGACCATCGACGTTCTCGATCATATGAAGCTCGGGCTCGGGGATGCCCCAGATTCCCCAGGCAGGGTCTGGGCGGGCCCAGCTGCGCTCGCCCGGGCCGACCCAATCGGACGCCCAACGGTCCCAGGCGGCGCGGTTGCGGGCTACATGTTCCGGCAGATCGATCTCACCCACGGCACGAGGATACATCGAAAGACTGTCGCGCTTGACAGTCCGAACGGCCGTCGCTAGGCTGTTAGCACTCTCATTGGTAGAGTGCTAATGCATCCGGTCACGCGCGATCCGGTGCGTGGCGGAATCGGCGCCGGAGCGGGGCGGAGACCGGACGGGCATCCAATTGGACGTGGTTGTCAGCCGCTTGTCGGCGCCCCGAACAATCCACATCCACAGCATGACGGCAGGCCTTCGCGCCGCCGTCCTCAGGAGGAAGCGCATTGGCAACGGCCACTGCTACCAGCAAGAAGCTTCGGCCCCTTGGCGATCGAGTCGTCATCAAGCCGACTGATCGCGAAGAGATGACCAAGAGCGGCATCGTCCTGCCGGACACGGCCAAGGAGAAGCCGCAGGAGGGCACGATCCTCGCCGCCGGGCCCGGCAAGATCCTCGATGACGGCACCCGCGAGAAGATGGACGTCAAGGTAGGCGATCGCGTCCTGTACCAGAAGTACGCGGGCACCGAGTTCAAGGTGGAGGGCGAGGAGCTCCTCATCGTCAGCCAGAAGGACATCCTGGCGATCGTCGAGAAGTGACCCGCAGCGGCCGCGGTGGCCGCGCCCGTCGAGTATGGCCCGTTCAGCCCGGCGTCTACGCCGCGGTCGGAGAACCGTCGATCGAGACGCTGGACCGTTCGAGCTCCATCTGAACCCAAATCGGCCCCGGACGCTCGCCCGGATGGCCGGATGAAAGCGGAGGACAGACAGACTTGGCAAAGCAGATCGTATTCGACGAGACCGCTCGTCGATCCCTCAAGCGCGGCGTCGACCGCCTGGCCGAGGCCGTCAAGGTCACCCTCGGCCCCAAGGGCCGCAACGTCGTCCTGGACAAGAAGTTCGGGGCGCCGACGATCACCAACGACGGCGTCACCATCGCCCGCGACATCGAGCTGGAAGACTCGTTCGAGAACATGGGCGCCCAGCTGCTCAAGGAAGTTGCCACCAAGACCGACGACGTAGCCGGCGACGGCACTACCACGGCCGTGGTCCTGGGTCAGGCGATGATCAACGAGGGCATCCGCAACGTCACCGCCGGCGCCAACCCGATGCAGATCCGGGTCGGCATCGAGAAGGCGGTCACCGCGGTGGTCGCGGAGATCAAGAAGCAGTCCCGCCCCATCGACTCCCGCCAGGAGATCGCCGCCATCGCCTCGATCTCGGCTGCCGATCCTGAAGTCGGCGAGATCATCGCCGAGGTCATGGACAAGGTCGGCAAGGACGGCGTCGTCACGGTCGAGGAAGGCCAGTCTCTCGGTCTCGAGAAGGAGTACACCGAGGGCATGCAGTTCGACCGCGGCTACATCTCGGCCTACTTCGTCACCAACCCCGATCGGATGGAGACGATCCTCGACAACCCGCGCATCCTGATCACCGACAAGAAGATCTCGGCCGTGCCGGACATGCTGCCGGCGCTCGAGAAGGCCGTCCAGATCGGCCGACCGCTGCTGATCATCGCCGAGGACGTCGACGGCGAGGCCCTGGCGACCCTGGTCGTGAACAAGCTCCGCGGCACCGTCCAGGTCCTGGCCGTCAAGGCCCCTGGCTTCGGCGATCGGCGCAAGGAGATGCTGCGCGACATCGCGATCCTGTCCGGCGGCACCGTCATCAGCGAGGAGATCGGCCGCAAGCTCGACTCCGTGACGATCGAGGACCTCGGCGAGGCCCGCCGCGTCGTCGCCACCAAGGACGACACCACGCTCGTGGACGGCGCCGGCGCGCCCGAGGCGATCAAGGGGCGGATGGCCCAGATCAAGGCCCAGATCGAGGACACCACGTCTGACTACGACAAAGAAAAGCTCCAGGAACGCCTGGCCAAGCTCGCCGGCGGCGTGGCCGTCATCAAGGTCGGTGCGTCCACCGAGG
>JBGQBD010000034.1:0-22833 GCA_041494645.1 Candidatus Limnocylindria bacterium | reverse complement strand
GGTCCAGTGTCGCGTGGGTGGGGCGCGACGGCGAGGCTCATGGCCGCGTCGCCGCGCGACGCGAAGCCCGTGAGCCGCCGCTCCAGCGTCCTGCGATCCAGCAGGACGTGGCGATTGCAGCCGCGGCAGCGCAGGCCGATGTCGGCTCCGAGCCGGTCGACCAGCCATTCGTGGGCGCCGCACGGATGAGCACGCCGCAGGGCGACCACGTCGCCAAGCCTGAATTCGACGACTATGGGCTGAGCTGGAGACACTATCCCGGCCTGCAACGAGGGGATGCTACGGGGTTGCTCATACGGCCGCTCAATCTATCAGAGCCTGGAACGCGCGTGGCGGCAATCAGGAGGGTGGCCAGTCCGAGGGCGTTCGCTCATGCCGAGACTGGGCATACAGGAGAATGCCGGCTCCGAGCAGGATCAGGCCGACCACGGCGATGAGGCCGGCGAGGACGTACACGGGCGACTCGGTGCCATCCAGCGGCTTGGGCCCCTGACCGCCCGACGCGGTCGAGGCGGTCGCGGTCGCTGTCGACGGCGCGGGCCCGATAGGCGGCTCGGTGCTGGACGAGCCCGTCCAGCCCGGCGGAACCGGGCCGGTGGGCGCCGGCTGAGGACCGTACGTCGTCGGCGCCGGGAGGCCGATACCGGCCAGCCAGGCCGTGTTGAACGCGGCCGCGTCGATGCCCAGAGCCGCCGTGAACGCCTCGTCGTCGGTCACGCCCTTGGCGTAGGCCCGCAGAAGCGCCTGTATTGAGGCCTGGCCGTACTTGCGGACCATGAAGTCCACGGCCGCGACGGATTCGGCGTACGAAAGGTAGATGTGGTCGGCGTCCAAGGGGAAGTAGCTGGCCAGCGAGGCGAGCGGCCTGAGCGTCCCGTTCTTGATGCCGTCGGCCACGAGCTGGCGGTCACTGCTGCCATACCCCTGGGAGAGGTAGACTGCGAGACCCTCGTTCAGCCACCGCGCCGGGCCGTGGTAGGGGTTGTCGGCCAGATCGCTGATGACCATGTGCGCCAACTCGTGAGGGACCACGGTCCGACCGTACGTCGTCAGCTCGTTTGGGGCCACGAGAGCGAAGCAGGTGCGGTATGACGGCTGAGTCTGTCCACCGATGGTCTCGGGGACGCTCAGCCCGCCCTGGAAGGCGCTTTGACTTGGGTAGATGTAGAAGTCGACCGGCTTGGTCTCGTTGACGCCCAGGAAGGCGGCCGATTTCGAGAAGCCCTGCTCGCCGTAGGTGAGCAGCTGCTGGCCGAACGCATCCGTCCCCTGGATCCAGTGGATCGTGACGAGCTTGCCGGACTTCGACTTCCAGGTGAAGCGGTCGTCGGCATAGACAACGTGGATGTTTGGACCGGCCTGGACGCTGCCGTCCGTGAGCACGACCTGGAAGTGGGCGTCGACCGGCTCGAAGGGCGACAGGCCGCCGCTCGACGTGTCCAGCGTGAAGGTCAGCGTGCTCGATCCCGCGCTCTGGAGGGCGGACATGTAGGGGCCGGGATCGCCGGACTGCTGGATGACGATGTCCGCCTCCTTCACACCGCCGCCGCTGTAGGGCTGGGTGAAGACGATCGCCGTTCCGAACGTCGACTTGGCCGAGGGCGTTCCGAACGTGACCGATGCCCCGGTTGCCACGCCGGGGGCGGCGAGCAGCGCAAAGGTGGCGCATAGCAGCACGGCCGCGCCGCGCCTCGCGATGGCGTTGCGAGAGAACGGGCTCATGATCCCGAGGCCCACGCGAGGCCCGCGTATCGCATCAAGCCCTGGCTGTTGGGAAGGGCGCCCAGCAGACCCTTCGCCGAAAGCGCATACGCGGCTCCGTAGTCGGTCGGGATGACCGGCGCCTGGTCCAGGACGATCGCCTGGGCCTGATCGAACGCCCGCTGCATCGACGCGGCGTCCGTGGCGGAGAGCGCCCTGGACACCGCGGCGTCGAAGTCCGTGTTGGCCCAGCGGCCGAAGTTGTTGGTCTGGCCCGAGCCAAGGAGAAGGCCCAGGAAGTCGTTGGCGCCCGGATAGTCGGCGACCCAGTCCATCCACCAGAAGGCCGGTGGAGCGGTGAGAAGTTGCTGGTTGTAGGCTGCCCAGTCGAGCACCTGGGACATCATCGTTATGCCCAGGTTGTCATAGAGCTGGCTGACGATCGCACGATCGAGGTAGAAGTCGCCTCCGGTGCTCACCAGGGTGATCGTGGGGAAGCCGACGCCGTTTGGGTAGCCCGCCGCGGCCAGCTCGGTCTTGGCCCTGGCCAGATCGAATTGGGGGCCGTAGTCCGTGGCGCTGTGGCCGGGAACCCCGTCGGGGACCATGCCCGTGGCCGGGATTACCAGCGGGTCGGACAGGAGCGTCACGATGCGCTTACAGTCGATGCCCAGTTGGAAGGCCCGGCGGACGTGGACGTCGTTGAAGGGGGCCTTGGTGGTGTTGAAGCCGTAGAACTCCACAGACGGGGAGGGTTCGATGCGAAGAGATGGCCCGAGGGTCTTGTCGTAGGCGATCCAGGCGGCATCGCGGCTATCGATCCCGGGTGCGTAGTCGAGTTCGCCGGCCTGGAACAGGTCGACCGGGTTGGCTCCGCCCGTGGAGCTCACGAGATGGACGGTGGCTAGGGCGGGCTTGCCGGCCCAGTAATGCGGGTTGGCGGTCAGCGTGGTTTCGGTGCTCGTGAGACCGCTCAGGACGTAGGCGCCGCTACCCACGAAACTGCCGGGCTTCAGGAGAGCCGGCTTCGAGTCGAGGTCGGGCGGAACCACGGCCAGCGTGGGGCTGGAGGCGATAGCCGGGAAATCCGCCGCCGGGTCCACCAGGTCGACCTGCACTTCGCCGGAGCTCGGTGCGCTTATGCCGACCGATGAGGCCGAGCCCCTTCCTTCGCGATACGAGCGAGCGCCGGCGACGTCATCGAGGAGCGCGGCCAGCTGACTGGAATTGGCGGGCGCGAGGACTCGCATCCAGCTCTTGACCACGTCGGACGCCGTCAGGGCCGTGCCGTCCGAGAACGTCAGGCCCGGCCGCAGGTGGAAGATCACGCGCTTGCCGCCGCTCTGCGCCTCCCAGCTCGAAGCCAGGGCCGGCTGGACGTGCTGGTTCGAATCGACCGCCGTCAGCGACTCGAACAGCTGGGAGACCACTTGAGCGCTCCCGGCGTCCGACTGGGCGGCCGGGTCCAGGGAAGCGGCGGAGGCGCCCAGGATGGTGACGCTGTTGCGCGCGGCAGCGATTGGGGCCGGATGCCAGGCCGTGCCGACGCCCAGGATGACCGCCAATGCCACCGCGGCGCCCAGCACGAAAAGACGGCGCGGACGGTAGGCACGCGACCGTTCCGGTAGCGTCGACGGATAGGCGTTTATCACGGAACGACCGGGCGCGACAGGATGCAGGTGCGAAGCGGCCCTGGCATGGCGGGAGTATATGTGCGTCCGTCATGGAGCGCGGCGGGCACCGCCGGACGGTGCGCAGGCTAATCTGGCCGGCTCGCGCGCTCCACCGCGACGGCGGCGCCGACGGTCAGAGGCACCACGACCTGGGCCCCCTCAGAGCCTCACCCACGGGTTCGATCAGTCGGCCATGCCGGTGCGGCCGGGCACGGCATCCCCGGGGACCTGTGTCTCGTCATCGATGTGATGGGCGTCCTCCGTCGGATGTGGATGCGAGTGGGCCACGCCTCCGTGGCCGTGCAGATGCTCGTGGATGAGGTTGGCTCGCACGAGCAGATCCTCGTTGGACAGGATGACGGCCGGAGCTCCGTCGGCGATGACCCGTCGGTCCTCGCCCAGCACGACCACTCGGTCGGCGATGATCGGCACGATGTCGAGCTCGTGGGTGGCGACGATGAGAGTCCGCCCGGACGCCGACAATCGCTGGATCAGGTCGACGAGGAGCCATTTGGTGCGTGGATCGAGCGACGCCGTTGGCTCGTCCAGCAGCACCACGTCCGGACGAAGCGAGAGCACCGAGGCGATGGACGCGCGCTTCTTCTCGCCGCCGGACAGCTCGAAGGGAGCTCGCAAGGCCAGGTGCGCGATATCCATCGCGGCGAGAGCTTCGTCGCAGCGCTCCTTGACCTCTTCCTGGCTCAGCCCAAGCTGCAGAGGACCGAATGCCACGTCGTCGAGCACGGTGGCACTGAAGAGCTGGATGTCCGGGTCCTGGAAGACCAGGCCGACCTCGCGATGGAAGCGAAAACCGTCCTCGCCCTGGGCGACGGCGGCCACGTCTCGACCCAAGGCCCGCATGGTTCCGTCGGTCGGCCCGACGACCCCATCGAGCAGCTTGAGCAACGTGGATTTGCCGCTGCCGTTGGCGCCGAGTAGGACGACCCGTTCGCCAGGCCAAATCTGGAGGTCGATGCCGTCGAGAGCGATCTGCCGGCCGGCATACACGTAGCGGACGCCGCGCAGGTCGTACAACGGCTCGACCGGCCCGACCGGGCGCGCGGTGATGGCACGCTGCAGGTCGGCCGTCATGGCAGCACCCGCCCCGCCAGCACCGCGGCGACGGCCACGACTGCCACTCCGGCCAGCGCCGCCACATCCGGCGCGCGCAGCCGGTACGTGGCGTAGGTGCGGACCTCGCCCGTAAAGCCACGGGCCAGCATGGCGGCATAGACGTCATTGCTCATCTTGAACGCCCGACTCATGAGGTTGCCCATGGTGCCGGTGATCCAGCGTCGTTGCTCGGCGCCGCTTGTCCGACCGACGACGCGGCTCTTGCGCGCCATCAGGATCCCATTGGCCGTGTGCAGGAACAGGAAGATATAGCGGTAGGTCATCGAGAGAACCAGGACGAAGATCTGCGGCACCTTCAGCGCGCGAAGGCTCTTGAGGACGTCCGCCCACGGAGTCGTCACCACCAGGAGAACGGCCATCGAGACCGACACGCCGACGCGAGTGACGAAGATCGCCGCGCCTGCAAGCCCATTCCAGGAAGGCGCCAGGTGGGCCGGTCCGACGGCCAGGTCGAAGACTCGCGGACCGGGTACGAAGAACACGGCGGGCACCACAACGAGGCCGGCGAAGAACGGGATGCCCAGCCAGACGCGCTTGACGAAGAAGCCAAACGGAACCCTGCTGGCCCGGGCTGCGGCGAGAGCGCCCACGTACAGGACCGCCAGCCCGGCCAGAGAGGTGGTCAGGCTGGCCGCGAGGATGGCCACCAGAAGGCCGACCATCTTCGCTCGCGGGTCGCGCCGCTGCAGCCACCCGGACGATCTGGCGTGCTGCTCAGTGAAGATGGCCTGCTCGATGTTGGCGGTGATCCCGCCCAGGGTCTGCTCCAGCCAGCCGATTCGGCCCTCGGCCCGCGCACCGCGGCCGACGGCCGGCGCCGCGGTCGTCATGGCCTGGTCCCGCCGTGCGCGCTCACGCCTCGACCCCTTGTGGAGCAACGTCGACCGTCCCGTGCCGTCGCAGGAGGCGAGCCAGAAGATAGCCCGCCGAGCCTACGAGCAGGACCCCGAGGACGCCGGAGATCTCATACCCTACGGCCGCGTGCCAGAGTGGCGCACTCGCATCCGAGAAGAACGGCAGCGGCATGTTATAGCCCGCCAGAGGCGCGCTGAAGAGGCCGGAGAGATCCTGCAGGCCCGACGGGACGTAGCCGAAAGCCGCCTTCACATCCGCGGTGCTCCCCTCCCCGTAGGCCAGCCCGGGGGCGATGAGCCCAAGAGGTGCTATCACCGAGATAGCCGTGAAAGCGGCGCCGACGCGCTTCAGGCTCCCGGGCAGCACCAGGTACGCCACCGGGACGAGCACGAGCCCAATGACGGCGGTCATCAGGAGCATCGTCGCCACCGATGGCCAGTCGACCCGCGACCAGTCGGCGTTGAACATCCGATTCGGATTGCCCCCGCCCTCGACGAGACCTACCACCGCCAGCGCCACCACGGCGCCGCTCACCGCGACGGCGACGACCTGCCACAGCGGCCGGCGCGCCGGGGTCCCTTCCGTGGATGAGTCGGGCGCAAAGATGCCGCGCAGGCTCGTCAGGTACTCCGGATGGCGACGCTGCAGATAGGCCACGCCGAGGCCGGTTATGAGCGCCTCGACGATCGACGCCCCGAACACGTGGGCCGCGAGCATTGCCGGGATCGCCTCGGACAGACCGTACGGGCTGTACAGGGCATGGCCGTTCTGCGAGAAGAGCGCCGGCTCGATGCCAAGCTCGATGCCCACCGCGAGCGCGGCAACCGTGATCCCGGTGTACGCGCCGATGCCCGCCGCCACGGCCCGGCGGGTGGACAGCACAGGCGATCCCGCGGCCAGGAGCCTGTAGGTCGCGTAGCCCACGAAGGGCAGCACGATGCCCATGTTCAGGCAGTTGGCGAAGATCGCCAGGACGCCGCCGTCACCGAAGAACAGCGCCTGGAGTATCAAGGCCGTGCTCACGGCGATGGCTGCGGCCCATGGCCCGAGCACGACCGCTATGAGCGTCCCCCCTACCCCGTGGGCGGTCGTTCCACCAGGGACCGGGACGTTGAACATCATGATCGTGAAGCTCAGCGCCGAGAAGATCGCCAGCAGAGGCACGGTCCGGTTGTTCAGGACCCTTTTGACTCTCTGCGTAGCGACGGCCCACACGGGGATCGTGGGCACCGCAAGGGCCATCGAGACCGCGGGGGCCAGATAGCCATCGGGAATGTGCACGCCCGGGCCTCCGTCGCGCCTGACAAGACAAGTCGCTATTGCAACGCGTTGCGTTGCGTGCGTAGTCTACGCGCATCGCGCTATGCCCCACAATCTGGCTAGCAGAGAGGACCGCAGCGTGACACAGGCCGAATCGAGAGGTCCAGCGGGTTCAGCCGCCAGCGCATGGGACGGCGTCGCCGGCATGCTGCGCGCCGCCGGGCTGCGGTGGACGCCTCAACGACGAACGCTCGTAGAGGTGTTGCGCGAGCACGATGGCCACGTCACCGCGACCGAGCTGATCGCCAGGTGCCGCGAGCGCGATCAGACCACGACGCCCTCGACCGTATATCGAACCCTCGACCTTCTGGAGAGCTTCGGCCTCATCCGGCACGGGCACGCCGCGGACGGTCGCGAGGAATACCACGTTCTCCCGGAGCAGATCCATGGCCATATCCACTGCGCCGGCTGCGGGACGACCCTGGAGATCAGGCCCGAGACCGGGGCCGTGATCGTGGAAGCCCTGGCGGCCGATCTCGGCTTTGCCGTTGACCTGTCGCACGTGACGATCTCGGGACGCTGCCGCGGCTGCCACGACTAGCGTGCGGACGGCGATTTCGGATCAGGCGAGCCGCACTATTCGGGACCGGACCGAACCTCCTGGGGATCAGCTGCCCCGGCGCGGAGTGTCGTCCAGGCGGCCCAACCCGCCAGGGCCATGCCGGCGACGAAGACCGGCCAGGGGTACCAGCCCGGCACCCGACCGCTCATCAGCCCGGGAGCGTCGGCGGTGAAGCTCAAGACGACCAGCAAACCGCCGGCGAGAGCTATGGCGACCCGCCTACGGTCTACCCGCGCCGGGCGCCCGGAGTGCCTCGAATGGGCGGCAGCCAGTCCGAAGCCGATCAGCGCCACGCTCACTGCCACCGGCGCCCAGACCGGTCCGGCCCACGGCACTGGAATGAGGAAGAGCACGTCCCAGGTTCCGGGTGAGTTGGGCCAGCCGACGAATACCCACAACCAGCCGTAGTAGGCGATATCCCAGACGCCGAAGGCGACGGCGACCCAGGCCAGTCGATCGACCCAGCGCCTTCCCACCAGGCATCCGAGCGCGACGAGCATCACCAGGGTCGCGAACTCACGGCCCACCTCGATCGGAGCCAGGTCGCCCACGACTTCCGGCCCTCGCAGTGGGAAGACCTGATCCGGCGTGATGGAGAGGGCTCGCTGGAGGTACACGACCACGGCGGACTCCAGGTATGCCATGGCCGCGGCGAAGACGGCGACCGTCAGGGCGAGGGTTCGGAACCGCATCGGCGCCTCCTGCTTGTCGGGCCTCAGCCTCCGCCCGTGGCCCCGAGAGCCGCGCATGCAGCTTCGCTGCACTCCTGGGCGCTCGCGGAGGTCGGCGTCGATTCCACTAGTCCAACCGCGCAAGACGGGACCGCGCTCGGCTGAGGGGAATGGCGCCCCCGGCCGGACTCGAACCGACGACGCCCGCCTTAGGACGGCGGCGCTCTATTCCACTGAGCTACGGGGGCCCGCCGGGATGTTACCTCGTCTGCGGCGGTTGACACCTGCCGACTAGACCAGTGGCTCGAACGTAAAGCGGTCGCGGTCGCGGACGAGTCGGCCCACTGGATGCAGGGGCTCGTGGGAAAGGACCACCGTCCAGCCCTCGTCGGCGGCGCGGCCGAACAGCGATGCCTTCACCGCGACCGAATCGAGCGGGAAATCGTCGAAGGCCGTGACCCACTTCGGGTTGGCGCTCCACGGCCGCATGCACAGGTCGCCGAAGAAGGCCACGGTTCTGTCCCGGCCGCGAATGACGACTCCCTGGTGGCCGGCCGAGTGGCCGCCCGTAGGGACGGCGGCAACCCCGGGCAGTAGCTCCGCCTCGCCGTCCACGGCCCCGGAGAGGCCCAGGTCGCGGACGAGCCGCAACTCCGGCTGATCGTAGCTGGCGACCAGGCGCGGATTGTCGCCCAACGCGATCTGCCACTCGGCGAGCTGGGCCACGAATTTGGCCCTCGGGAAGGCCCGCGACCCGTCCGCCCGAAGCACGCCCCCGGCATGGTCGTAGTGGAGGTGGCTCACCGCCACGACATCCACGGTCTCGGGGGCGAACCCGGCGGCTGCCAGGGCCGGGAGAATCCACGGCCCCTGGTAGCGCCGCATCTGGCGGCCCTTCTCATCGATGCGGTCGCCGATCCCGGTCTCGATCAGGACTCGCCCGGAGGCCGTCTCCACCAGCAGGCAGTTGAGCGCCTGGAGCAGGCGGTGATCCGCGTCTATCTCCTCGACGACGAGCTTGTTCCAGAGCATCCGCGGAACGACGCCGAGGATTGCACCGGCATCTGTGCGAAATCTGCCCGCCTGGATGAGCGCCACGCGCGTCCCCCCGCCGAGCTCGGCCGACCAGTGGACGCTCTCGTTGAGGGTCGTCATCCGCCGGGTCTCGTTGAGGCGTCCGTGCCGCGGCGGCCCTGTTCGAAATCCTCGAAGTACGCCGATGCCGTGGGCTCGGATTGGCCCTGGTACTTCGACCCGAGACCGGCCGACCCGTACGGCCGATTCACGGGGCTGGACATCGCGAAGAAGCTGATCTGGCCGATCTTCATCCCAAAGTACAGCGCGATCGGGAGGTTGGCGACATTGGAGAGCTCGAGCGTCAGCTTGCCCTTCCAGCCCGGGTCGACGTAGCCGGCGGTCGAATGGATGAGCAGGCCCAAACGGCCGAGAGACGACTTGCCCTCCAGTCGAGCCACCAGGTCGTCGGGCAGCTCGACCCACTCCAAGGTCTGGCCCAGCACGAACTCACCGGGGTGGAGCACGAACGCCTCGTCGTCGGTCACGCTCAGCAACTCGGTCAGGTCCGGCTGGGGAGCTCGAACGTCGATGAACGGGTAGCGGTTGTTGCGGAAGACGCGGAAGCTGCGATCGAGGTGCAGGTCGACCGAGGAGGGCTGGAGGTCGACCTCGTCGTACGGCTCGACCTTGACCCGGCCGGCGGCCAGAGCGGCGGCGATGTCGCGATCCGACAGGACGCTCACTTGACCGTAGCTCCGCTCTCGCGCTGGGCGTACAGGTTGTCCACCTCGCGCTTGAGCGTCTCCAGGTCCTCGAAGCTCTGATACACGCTGGCGAACCTGATGTAGGCGATCTGGTCCAGGGTGCGCAGCTTGTCCATCGCCATGCGCCCGATCTCCGACGACTCCACCTCCGTGGCCCCACCGGCACGGAGCTGGGCTTCGATCTGATCGGCGGCCTGCTCGGCCGTGTCGTCCGGCAGCGGCCGGCGGGTCAGGGCTTTGCGGAAGCCCGACACGAGCTTCTCGCGGTCGAACTCCTGGCGCGCGCCGTCCCGCTTGACGACAAGCAGTCGCGGCGCCTCGATCCGCTCATATGTCGTGAATCGGGCCCCGCACGTTTCACATTCGCGCCGGCGGCGGATGCTGGCCTCGTCGAGGTCGCGAGAATCGACGACCCTCGTCTCTCGCTCGCCACAGCGCGGACAACGCATCCAGTCGACCTCCTCGGCCACGACGAAGCGTGGCTCGACCGGAGAATAACACCGCCTGCCGACCGTCCCGGCCGAGCGGGTCGCAGGACCTGCCCACACGCTCCAGGGACCTCGATCTCCCGGCCAATCTCCTCGGGGCCGTCGAACGCGAGCTTCGTCAGCCCTTGACGCTGCCCGCCGTAAGGCCGGCCACGATGTAGCGCTGGAAGACGAACGCGATGATCAACGGCGGGATCGCCGCGATCACCCCGCCGGCAGCCAGGCGTCCGAAGTCCACGCCATACCGGCCGATGAAGTCATTCAGAGCGACCGGAACCGTCTTGGACGCGTTGGTCTGGGTGATGACGAGGGCGTATAGGAACTCGTCCCAGGCGAGCAGGAAGGCGAGCAGTGCAGTCGACAGCAGGCCAGGCTTGGAGACGGGCAGGATTATCCGCCACAACACCCCGAGTCTTGAGCAGCCGTCGACGCGAGCCGCGTCGTCCAGATCCCGTGGGATCGTGTCGAGGAAGCCGCGCATGAGCCAAACCACGTATGGCGTCACGAAGGACGAGTAGATGATGATCAGGGCCAGGGGCGTATCGGTCAGGCCCAGCGTGTTCATGATCTGGTAGAGGGGCAGGAGAAGGGCGATCGGCGGCAGCATGGTCGTGCCCATGAAGGCCAGGATCATCCAGCCTCGGCCGGGAAAGCGGAATCGTGAGAAGGCGTAGGCCGCCACTGTGCCAACGCTGACGCCGACGATCGTCGTGACCGAGGCGATCAGCATGCTGTTCATGAGGGCCGATCGGAAGCCCTGAGCCTGACTGTCGCCCGGAGAGCCGCCGATGGTCAGATCGACAAACCGTTGGAAGCTTACGTGGGCCGGGATCCATGACAACGGGCGCGATAGCAGGTCGACCTTGTCGGCGACGCTCGAGATCAGCAGCCAGGCGAATGGCCCGAGGATCACGATCAAGGCGATCGCCATGCCCGTGTAGATGAAGAGCGTCCGAAGGACGCGTCGGAGGGTGATGGACTTGCGGCGCCTCGCCGTGTGCAGCGCCGCCGTGGAAGAAGTCATCTTGTTTCCGGACCTTGACAGTGACGTGCTCATGATGCGGTCGATCCCGTTCGCCTAAGTAGCCACAGGTAGACCGCGGCCAGCAGCATGATCGCGATGGCGATGATGTAACCGAGGGCCGCGCCCTGGCCGAAGTCATAGCCCTGGTACGCGGTTCGGTAGGCATAGATGGCCACCGTCTGAGTGGAGCTGGCGGGGCCGCCCCCGGTCATGATCCAGATCACGTCGAAGACCTTGAAGGCTTCCATCGTGCGCAGCACCAGCACGATGAGGATGATCGGCGTGAGCAGCGGCAGGACGATGCGGCGGAAGATGGCGATCGTCCCGGCACCGTCCACGCGGGCTGCCTCGAAGAGCTCGCGGTCGATCCCCTGCAGGCCAGCCAGGATGAGGATGGCGCAGAAGGGTGTCATCTTCCAGACGTCGGCGATGATCACCATCCACATGGCCGTGGTCTCCTGGGAGAGCCATGGCACGTAGTCGTGGAGGAAGCCAACCTGTGTGAGCAGGGCGTTGAGCGAGCCGTAGGTCGCGTTGTCGATCCACCGCCACATGAGGGCGTTGACGATCGTTGGCAAGGCCCAGGGCAGAATGACCAGGGACCGGAGGACCCACCGGAACCGCATTGGCTGGTCCATCAGCATGGCTAGACCGGTGCCGAGGCTGAGCTCCAGCGCCGTAGTCACGACAGTGAAGAAGAGCGCCCTGGAGACCGAATCCCAGAAGCCCGCGCTCGTGAGCTGGGTGATGTAGTTGCCCAAACCGACGAACGGCTCCACGCCAGGCTTCGTCAGTTCTATGTTGAAGAGGCTCATCCACGCGGCTCGGGCGAGCGGAACCACGACCACGAGGAGGATGACGAGGGCGGCGGGGGCCACAAAGGCCGCCGCCACCCACGTCTCGGGCCACCGCTTCGACCGCTTCAAGGATCCGCGGCGGAGCGTGCCCACGGTCATTGTCGGATCGCCTTTCGAGAGGTCTGAGGGAGCGTTACTGCTGGAATGACGGCAGCTGAGCCGCCACGTCGTTCAAGGCCTGCTCGGGCGTCTTCTTGCCGAGAAGGGCCTGCTGGATGGCGTCCTGGAGAGCGTTCGACAGCTTGGTGTAGTACGGCACCACCGGGCGCGCAACCAAGCCGGCGAACTCGATCTTGGCCGCCGCGAAGAGGGTCGGGTTCTTCGACGTGACATCGGCCTTGTCGAAGGAAGCCTTCCACATCGGCAGAGCGTTGGCGACGTCCATCTCCTGCGATTGCTCGCTGGCCATGAAGAGGGCGTATGCGAGCGCCTCGTTGGGATGCTTGGTGGTCGTGGTGACGGCCAGGCTCATGCCGCCGTTTACGCCGGTTGTCGTCACGCTGCCCTCGCCGGGGCTGGGGGCGACCTTGATCTTGCCCGATACCTTGGACTGGGCCGGATCGTTCATGACCGACAGGCCGAAGGTCCAGTTGAGGGCCATAGCGGACTGACCGGCGCTCATGACGGAGTTGACGGTTACCTCGTCCTGGCTGAGGGAGGCCGGGTCGACGAGGCCTTCATCGAGGAGCTTCTTCATGAAGGTCAGAGCCGCGAGGCCGCCGCCCTGGTTGAAGAGCGCCTTGCCGCTGGCGTCGACGAAATCGGAACCGCCGAACGCCGCCGCGAGCTGGGTCCAGTCGCAGACGACGGCCTCGGCCTGCTTCCAGCTGGCCGTGATCGGGTACTTGACGCCAGTGGCCTTGATCGCCTTCGCGTCAGTCTCGACCTCATCCCACGTCTTGGGAGCCGCGGTGATGCCGGCCTTGGTGAACATGTCGGTGTTGTAGAAGAAGAACTTCGTGTCGTTGATCCACGGCACTCCGTAGACCTTGCCGTTGTACTTGGCGGCGGTCCAGGCGGAGTCGAACACGCCGGTCGTGAAGTCCGCAGGGATCTTGGCGGTGATGTCGGTGACGATATTGGCCTTGGCCAGCTCAGCCGGCCACGGCGTATCCATCAGCACGACGTCGTACTTGCCGCCGCCGCCGGCCTGGGCGGTGACGATCTTGTCATGAAGCGAGTCGTAGCCGACCAGCTCGGCGGTGATGGTGATGTTCGGATAAGCCTTCGTGAAGGCATCGTCCATCGCTTTGATGTCGGCGGGGCTGTAGGCGGCCTGATCCATCAGAATGACGTTCAGCGTCATCGGCGTGGTATCAAGAGTCACAGCCGGAGTGGGAGCCGCAGTCTGACCAGCCGGTAGGCTGGCGGGCGGCTGAGTGGCGGCCGGCGTATTGGTGGCGGCGCTGCTGGAGCACGCCGACGCCGCGAGGATCGCGACCGCGAACGTGCCCAGAAGCCGCCAGGCGGCGCCCCGCCGTGCGGTAGAGGACCGGATCATGTTTCCACCTCCCTAGACAGATGGCCGCTGGCACGGCCCTGGTTGGACCTGTCCCGCCCATCCGACGCTGCCGCTTCCGCGACTTGAGGGCAAAGGATGGACCGGGCGGCCACCACGGCACCCACCAGACCAGACTGGGCGCCGAGGTCGCCGATGCGAATATCCGGCGGCAGCAGACACAGGTCCGCCGCGCGCCGGCGCAGGGGCTCGATGAAAGCGGGCGCGTCTTCTGCGAAGCCGCCCGAGATGATGAAGACCTGGGGGTCGAGGAGGGCCGTCAGGTTGGCGATCAACATCGCCCAGCCCTCGATGGCATGGCGCACGGCCGATCGGGCCCGCCGATCGCCGGCCGCGGCCCGGGGGAAGATGCCGGCCGCCGCGGTCGCAGGACCGCTTTCACTGGCCACCACCTCAGATCCAGCCGGAGACTCGATCGATCGCAGAAGCGCGGCGCCGCCGACGAGCTCTTCGAGGATTGCGTAGCCGGCCGGTGCCGTCGTCAAACCCTGCCCCAGCCGACCGGCGCGGGCGTAGGGATCATGCCCGCCTCGCCCGCGGCGTGAAGGAACCAGCATCATGCCCGCCTCGCCCGCAGCACCGTGAGAACCTCGTACCAGTCGGCCGTCCGCCACGATCCCCAGGCCGATGTTCGTCCCGAGGGTGATGACGGCCACGTTGGAGAAGCCGCGGCCGGCGCCGACGGCCACTTCCGCCAGGGCGGCCAGGTTGGCATCGTTGTCGACCGCGACCGGAACTCCGAACCAGTCGGCTATTCCATCGCGTATGGCGCTCCCGGCCGGAATCCCGAACGGGCGCGCCTGCAGCACGACGCCCGAGGGGTCGACATAGGCCGCCACGGCCACGCCGATCGCGGCCACCGCCTTGCCGCCGGAAGTCGTGTCTATCGCCTCTTGGACCGCGTCCAGCAGGCCTGGAACCACTCCCTGGCCTTGAGCGCGCGACAGTGCCGCGGTCCGGTGGACGAAGACACGCTCGAATCCGTCGGGTCCGGCGACCGCAACCCGGGTGTGGGTTCCGCCGAGGTCGATGGCGACCACAGGGGCGGAGCCCTCCGGGGCCCCATTCGCCGGAGCCATCTGACCAGGTATGGGCCCGTACCAGCCGCAGGTGAATCCCGGTTCAAGCATCGGATTCCATCCTGCCCGTGACCGTGAAGGCGCCGAACAGCGCCGACGGGGCGCTTCGCTCTCGCGCCAGCTGCAGGGCAGCCGCGGTCGCCCCGACAACCGTCGCGTTCGGGCCTAGCCCGGAGATACACAGTCGCGGCACGGATGGCAGCCGGCCGGCCAAGCGGCCGGTGAGACCAGCCAGGAACGGCCCAAGTGACCGACCGATGCTGCCGTCAAGGATGATCAGCTCGGGGTCCACGATGGCGGTGATAGCCGCCAGGGCGAGAGCCGTGTGGTCGAGCAGCTCGCTCATGATCGTGAGCGCCAGAGCGTCTCCGGCCGTCGCTGCGGCGAAGATGCGCTCGGGCGTTACCTCGTCTGCACTCAGAGACGACGAGGCCCCGCCCGCCAGGAGAGCACGGGTGCGTCCGGCGATCGATGGCCCCGCTGCCACCTTCTCGAGGCCGCCGTACCCGCCGGGCCGCTCGCCGGGCTCCAACGGCCCGCCCAGCCGAAAGGCGTGCAACTGCTCCCGGCCGGTCAGGAGGTACCCAAGTTCGCCGGCGGCGTTGTGCCGGCCCTTGACGAGGCGGCCATTCGCGACGATGGCCGCGCCTATGCCTGTCCCCATGACCACGGTCACGAAGTCGCGAAGCCCCTTGCCGTCGCCCCGCCAGGCGTGGGCCAGGGCGGCGAGGTTGGCATCGTTCTCGACAAGGAAGGGAACGTCGAGCGACTCCCGCAGCCGGTCCACGATCTCGAATTGCTCCCAGTCGACGGCCGGCCCTCCCACCGCCATCCCAGTGTCCGGATCCAGGATCGCAGGAATCCCCACCGCCACGGCGTCAACGTGAAGACCGCGAGCCGCAGCGGCTGCCCGAAGCGAGTCGATCGTGGCGGACAGGGCCGCGAAAGCGCCTCCCTCCGCCTGAGTCGCGCGCACTTCCTCGAACAAGGCCGCGCCTGATAGATCCGCCAGGGCCCCGTGGCAACTCGCGCCCCCCAGATCAACGCCCAGGACGGCTCCCGCCTGGTGATTGAAGGTGATTGTGCTGCGCGGCCGACCGCCCGTCGTCGCCTGGCCCGGTGACTCCACGGCAAGCCCAGCCTTCAGCAACCTGGCGACAATGCGGCTGACTGACGAATCGGACAGCCCCAGGGCCCGGCCGATCTCCGGTCGAGTCGTCGTGGCCTGGTCTCGGATGAAGTCGAGGACCAGGAACTCGTTCACCTCGAGCATGGCCGCGTGTCGAAGAGCCATAGTTCCTGTCAGATAGAAACTTTCACTGGCACATCCTAAACCCGGTGTCAATGCCCATCCGGATCGGCCGCTGCCGGCCGGGCAGGTGTCGACGGCTCAGCGGCGCAGCGGGCCGCGGCGCCTCAGGCGTTGGCATCAGCGGTCCGGCCAGTCGGGACTCTGACTTGTCTCTCGGGCTATCTGCTGGCCCCGGACGCGGATTGCATCCTTCGCGTGGAGGAGGTTCAGGTAGCCTCGCTTGACCTCGGTTTCGCCTTCGCCGAGATCGTCGACCGACCCTTCGAGCATCATCTGGCGTCCGTGTTCGACGAGATCCACGGCCCGCCGGGCCCTCTCGATCTCGGCCACCAGGCTCGTCCCCACCTCAGGGCCCGGTTCCTTCCTGGCGGTCGCGTCGGCCTCCTGGGCATACTCGCGGAGTGCATCGGCCGAGGCGCGGAGACTGGGCGCGGCGGACTCCGGTGTCGACCTTCTGCGACGCAGCTCGTCTACGACCGCGCACAGCTCGGCGAGCGAGGCCTCGGCGCGACAGGCGATGTCCACGGCGGCCCGGGCTCGCTGCTCCTGGCGGCGCAGCTCGCCTCCGACGACCATCACTCGCCACAGGGCGGCCACGACGACAACACCCATCACGAAGAAGGCGACGAGAGGGAGAAGCACGCCCACCGACATCGCCGCGCCTCAGCCCGGAAGGGAGAGCGAAAGGGCACGGTTGTTCATCGAAGTATCCACGTGGCGCGTTCTCCGGCGTTGGCGCGGTCTCACTCTAGCGAATGACGGGCCGAACGGCGAGGCCCGAAGGCCTCTCGCGCTGGGACGCGGCCTTCCTAGGGCGTCCCTCGCCGGGGCAGCGGCCTGGAACCGGGGGCGCGACTTGGGCCGCCGCCCACGCGACCTGCCATCCGAGCTCCTCGGGGCGGCTTCTGCGCTGTCCCGGCCTCTCGCTGGCGCTGCCACGCATCCCGCTCGCCGGTTACGGCCGAAACCAGCCTGACGGATCTGATCGCGGCCTCGGGCTCCAGGTCCCTGACCATGTCGTAGACCGTCAGGGCGGCCACGGCGGCGGCGGTCAGGGCTTCCATTTCCACGCCGCTCGCTCCCACGGCGGCGGTTTCCGTCCTGATTCGAACGGCGCCCGCCGCCCGATCCGGAACGGCGGTGACGACCAGATCCGTAAGCCCGGCGGTATGGACGAGAGGGATGAGGTCGCTCGCCCGCTTGCCGGCCATCACGCCCGCAAGTTCGGCCACGCCGAGCACGTCGCCCTTTGGGTTCGTGCCGTCCACGATGGCGCTCAGTGTCTCCTGGGAGACCGCCACCTCGGCCTCGGCCACGGCCCGGTGGACCGTGAGGGGCCGTTCGGTGAGGTCGGGCATGCGCGGCCGAGCCACCCTCTCGACGTGCCCGGCCCTGCGCCGCTCCGAACGGGAGCCGTCCTCGAACACGTCACCGTCGCCGGGCCTCACCTGTGGAGCCATGTCTGGCCCTCCTGGTCTGACAGCCGGCCGATGGCCGGACAAGGGGCGCTCGTGACCGAGTCCACCGCTTTAGAGGCCACGGAATCTACCCCGCTTGGCCTGCCCGGTGACGAGCATCTCACGTTGCCGCTCCTCTGCCTTCACATGGACCAGCCGGGCCGCCGAACGACGCGTCATCAGCGCCGGGCCCTCTTCCGCCGAGTCGATCAGGAGCGCGTCCAGGCGGGAACGCTCGAGAATCTCCATGGCAGCCCACAGGCCCGTGTCCCCGCCTATGTGGGGAACGTTCGCGATCGGAACCATCACCTGTTCCGTCCGCGTGCCGGTCCACGACCCACGCGGGACCCGGCGAATCTGGCTGGTCCCGATCAACCCGACTAGGTCCTCTCCGCGCTCGACGAGGGCGGCCGTGCCCAGTCGATCGCCGATGTATTCGCCCGCGTAGACGTCGAGGGTGAGCTGGGGGGGAACCCGGGCCTGATCGGGGTCGGCGGCGTCGCTCGCGCGCAGCCCGGCCAGGAGCTCCTGAATCACAATTCGCCGATCCAGCAGCCGGCTCGACCCGATGATCAGCCAGCCGGCGACCATCACCGCCAGCCCCACGGACAGGTCCACGAATATCATGCCCAGCGCTCCTGCCACCATGAACCCTCGACCGATGTAGCGACCTGCTCGAACGGCAGCCTCGTTGGCGGCAGCTTCCTGGCCGGTCCGACGCCAGGCCAAGGCGTGGAGGATGCGGGCGCCGTCCATCGGATAGCCCGGGATCAGGTTCACGAACGCCAGGAAACCGTTGAACACGCAGACCATGACGGTCACGAACTGGATCGCCTGCAGGCCCTGCGGCGCCCGGTCGATGTCGATCGGGCCGTAAGTGAGGAGCGTCGCGAATGCGCCAAGGGTGGCTGTGATCGCCAGGCTCAAGGCCGGCCCGGCCAGCGCGGTCCGGAGCTCCTGGCCCGGCGTTCGCGGCGCCACCTCCATCACGAACGTGCCGCCGAGCAGCTGGATCACTAGGACAGGGCCCTCCATCCCGTTCCTTCGGGCCACCGCGACGTGCGCCAGCTCGTGAGCCGTTACGGAGGCGAAGACCAGCGCAGCTGTAGCGATCGAGGCGCCCCAGGCCAGAGACACGGGCCAGTCGGAGGCGCCTCCCGCAGTGAGATCGAGGCTCAAGACAACGGCGATGAAGGCGAGTACCGGAATCCAGCTCCAATGCGCCCTGATCTCGGTGCCGAAGATGCGGCCGAGGGGAACGTTCATATCCCCTCCCCCGGGACGGCGGTAGCCTCAGCGAGAACTCCGGCCTGGCCAAGGCGCCGCGCGCCAGACCTGACGCCGAGCGAAAGCATCAGGACTGCAAGGGCCAAGGCGACGCTGGTCTCCGACCAGAACTGGTCCGGAAAGAGCTGTACCAGCTTCTCGGTTCGCGGATCGAACATATACGTGCCTGGCGAGAAGACGATCTCGTGGAACAGCTCGAAGGCCTGGTCGAAGAAGACCGCGAAGGCCAGCCCCACGACGACAACGCCGACTGCCAGCACGGAAGCCCCCGCTCCCGCGGCCCGCCAGAACCAGCGCCGCCCGCGGCTCGCCAGAGCGGTAGCCACCAGCACGACGGCCGCACCGAGAGCCACGACTCCGAGGCCGTCGAGCACGGACCGGACGTCCGCCATGTGGCCTCGTTCGCGCTGATCCAGGACGGGCTGGCCGTCCACCGCGGCGTCGAAGTTGGGCGGCCCGAAGACGAGATCCGAAAGGATGCTGCCGGTCACCTGCCGAACCTGCGACGGCGTGTAGCCGGTCAGGCCGGCCACGTTGCTCCGCTCCTGTTCGTAGCCGACCCAGATCGGGTTGAGGAACAACAGGACGGCCGCGGCGACAATGGCGAACGGCGTGGCCACGGCGGCGACGACCGCGGCGATACCTTCCAGGGGCGTGAGTTTCACCCGGTCATCGTACCGCCAGAGGGCGGATCGCTCGCGAGTGCCCCCTCGCCAGCGGACTACTCGGGCGCGGGCCCCAGCGCCGCGGCCTCTCGGCGGACGACCCCCCAGACCAGATCCAGGTCGGCATCCTCGGTCCGGAGATTGGAGATCGCCACCCGAATCGCGAATCGGTCGTTCAGCCGTGTGTGCGATAGGAAGGCCTGACCGGAGCGATTGATGGCCTCCATGAGCCGCGTGTTGAGTCGGTCCAGCCGGTCCGCCGCGGCGGGGTCGTCTCGCTCGGCCGCCATGGCCGCGGGCACGTACCGGAAGCAGACCGTAGAGAACGGCACCGGCGCCAGGCGTTCGAACTCCGGATCGGCGTCCACCCAGCCGGCGAACCGCTGCGCCATAGCGAGGTGGTGCTCGATCCGCCGCCGCAGTCCTGCCAAGCCGAAGTACCGCAGGTTCATCCACAGCTTGAGGGCCCGAAGCCGGCGGCCCAGCGTCGGCGTGTACTCGTTGTAGTCGCGAATCGGGCCTTCCCGGTCGAGCGTTCGCAGGTACTCCGGTACGAGGCTGAAAGCGTCACGCAAGACTCCCATCCGACGTGTCAGCAGCACCGAGGCGTCGACGGGTGTGAAGAACCACTTATGTGGATTCGTGACTACGGAGTCTGCTTCTTCCCAGCCGGCGAACGGACCGCGTCGTTCCGGGATCAGGGCCACGACGCCTGCGTAGGCCGCATCCACGTGCAGCCAGATCCCTTCGCGCCGGGCGATGCGTGCCAGGCCGGCGATCGGATCGGCCGAGGTGGTGGAAGTGGTGCCGACCGTCCCGACTATGGCGATCGGCCGATACCCTGCCTTTCGGTCGAGGGCGATCGCCTCCTCGAGGGCGTCGAGGCGCAGTTCGAAGCGATCGTTCGTGGGAACCTTCGATAGCCCGGCTCGCCCCAAGCCCAGGGTCATGCAGGCCTTCTCAATCGACGAGTGGGCCTCGGCAGAGGCGTAGACCCGTAACTGGGGCACATCCTCTCGTCCGGAAAGGCCCATGGCCGCGGCGTCCAGGCCGGCCGCCTGGCGGGCGGCCGCCAGGGCCAGCAGCGACGACGTCGACGCCGTGTCGGTCAGCAGGCCATCGAAGTCCGGAGGTAGACCAAGGCCCTGGCGCAGCCAATCGACGATCACCTCCTCGAGCTCGGTGCCGGCCGGGCTGGTGCGCCACAACATCGGATTCGAGTTCAGCACGGCCGTCAGCATCTCGCCGATGATGCCCGGCCCGGATGCCGAGCTGCTGAAGTAGGCCAGGAACCGAGGATGCTGCCAGTGAGTCACGTTCGGTTCGAACAGACGGCGGTAGTCCTCGAGGATGGTCCCGATTGGCTCTGGCTCCTCGGGTGGTTCCGGCGGAAAGAGCGGCCGCAGCGAGCCCGGCTCGATCTGCGGCATAACTGGCCTCTCCGCCACCCCGCTCAGATAGTCGGCCATGATCTCGACGGCGGCGTGGGCGGCTGCGCGGAAGTCGGCGACGTCCATGTCGCCCATGCCCGAGCGCTGCTGAGCGTCGAGCTCCCCGTCCCCTGGTAGATGCTGCGGCTTGTCCGTGCGTCCGGCGACCATTCGTCACTCGTCCAGGCTGACCGGATCCGGCCGCGCAAGCGAGCCCTGGATCTCGCCCGAGTTTACCCCGGGCAGCCCAGTTGGCGCTGCCACGAAGGCCGAGGGTCAGAGTCCGGTGGCGCGTCCGCTTGCGCGTGGACGAGCGCGCGGCGGACGGCGCGGTCCCGGCGGCTGGAGTTAGGGCCGTGTCGAAGCTTCCCGTGCTTGCGCAGAGTGTCCCACCGGCGTATACGCCCCCGACGCGGCGGGTCTAGCTGTCACGACGTAGCCGACCAGCGGAGCGGGGGCCGGGACAGGACTCCACGGTGGGGCCATGATGGAGCCCCGCCGCCGCGGGTAGACCACCTCACGAGGTTCAGATGACGAAGCACTCAAGGCACGAACGCGAGCAGCGAGCCGCGCAGAACCTACGGATTCAGGCGATCGGGGACGACATGCAGCGCGCCATCCCGCCGGCTAAGGCAGAGGCCTTCGCGCGGCAGGTGGAAGCCGCCCGAGCTCGCGGACCCGAAGCGCGCCCGTCCGACATGGCCCCCGGGACAGCCCCGAGGCCGCCCCGTCCTGGTCATGAGCCGCGCCCGCCGAAGGAAGAGAAACGCCGGCCGCGGTTCTGAAGTTGGCGTTTCGCCAGCGGAGCTAAGGCTCGCGCGTCGCCAGGCCTTGGGGGGGTGTCCTCATTCGAGAGACGCACAATCGAGTTGCCGACCGTTCCGGCCGCTCGGAACGGCCCCGACGCCTCCACACTGCCGCCCGGGTCTACGCCGGGATCGTCGGCGACCAGCGGAGCCGAGGCCGGAGAGAGCCTGGAGGGTGCCGCTTACTGGCGGCATATCTGGGGCGGTCGCACCGCGTCCCTGCGGGTAATCACCAGGAAGGTCGGGCAGGGGCAGGGCGTGGTCGTCACCGAGCCCGAGCCGAGCTGTCAGCCAGCCGTCCGAGGCTTGTGGCGCGGTTCCGGTCGGCTCACAATCCCGCCCAGAGGGAGGAAGGCAACGGAGCCCTCGGGCCCCCTGCGCGACGTCCGTCACGGTCGGCGCACAGCTTCACGCAGTGCCAAATGGCAAGACCCACCCTCCCTTCCAATGGAGGGCACTCCCATGCGGCACACGGGTCGGGTCCTGTCGTTCGGCGCACTCGCCGTCCTGTTCCTCGCGCTCCCCACGGCCGGCCTCGCTGGCCCTCCCAAGGATCTCCTGCGAGAGCCGGGCAGCGGTCCACAGGTCACGCTCCCCGGCGGGAACGCCGTCGTTCCCACTCTGGTGCCGGGGGCGTCGGTCCGAACCCTGGGGTTGTCCGACGCAGTCGCGTATTCGCCAAGCGCGGGCGCCACAGTCGTGACCACCTATTTGCCCGCGAGCGACCTCGACTACGAGTACAACTCGCAGGGAAACTACTCCATCCTCGCCTCCCTCGGGCTCCCGGCCGGGGCCACGCTCTGGCAGATCGACGTGTACGGCTACACCACGGGCGCGACGACCCAACACTGGGGGGTGTACGACCAGACCGGCTCCGGTTCTTTCTCGTTGCCCACCACCATGACCATGGACACCTCGACCGGGCCCGGGCTGGTCCACGCGGCGCTAACCTTCCCGAGCGGCGTCACTCTGGGGGCGGGCCACGAGTGGTTCGTCGACCTCTTCGTCACCTCCTCTTCCAGCGGCTTCGTCGGCGCCTACGTCCAGTACACCCTGCCGACCCTCTCGCTGGTGCCGATGACCCCGGTCCGGGTCTTCGACTCGCGCTTCAGCAGCCGGATCGTCCAGGGGGCACCGCGGACGATCAACGTCAAGGACGCGATCAACGTCGGGACCGGCGTGGTCACGACCCCCAACGCGATCCCCAAGGGG
>JBGQBD010000033.1:0-23045 GCA_041494645.1 Candidatus Limnocylindria bacterium | reverse complement strand
CTGGCGGGGATCGGGCTCGTCCGATCCGGCTCGACCCTGGCCGGCTGGGGTTCCCTGGCGGCCGGCGTCATCATGAGCTGGGCTGAGATCGATGCCACGGCCATGGGCGCAATGGCGGGTGCCGTCCAGCCGCAGTCCGAGGGCGCGATCGCGGGCGAGCTCGTCGGCATGGCCTGGATCGGCGGGCTGGCTCTCGTCCTGCTCGCCCTCCGCGGCGCCGACCGCGTCACCGCCATCACGTCGCTGCGGGGGCGCCTGGCGTTCGGCGGTTTGGGCGCCGGCCTGGCCGTGCTGCTCGCGGTCCAGATTGTCGCGACGCTCGCCGGGTACGGCGTCATGGGCCCCGTGGTGATGGCCCAGCTCGAGGGCCGGACCCAGGTATCCACCGTCTCGGTCGACTCGGTGGCTCGTTCGTATCGGGTCTACCGGCCAGCTGCCCTCGCCCCGAAGCCGGGCCTGGTGGTCGTCCTCTCGGGCGTCTTCGGCAGCGGCTTCCAGGGCGAGGTCACGACCGGATTCGACACCCAGGCCGATCGGCTCGGCTGGCTAGCCGCATACCCCGACAGCGTCCTCGACGGCTGGGACGCCTTCGGCAGCACCGCCGATTGGGGCCGCCATCCGGGCGCCGACGACGTCGAGTTCATCGCCGCTCTCATCGACAGGCTCGTCGTAGCCGATGGCGTGGATCCCGGCCGTGTCTTCGTCACCGGGATGTCCCGCGGCGGCATGATGACCCACCGGATCGGCTGCGAGCTGGCGGCAAGAGTTGCGGCCATCGCCCCGGTATCGGGCAACATGGCGACGGCCACCGGCAGCGCCGCGGACGTGCCCTGTAGCCCCGCCCGGCCGGTCTCGGTGCTGGCCATCCACGGCACCGCGGATGGCGTCATTCCCATCGCCGGCGGGCGGGTGGACATCCCGTTCTCACCTCTGGCCGACGTCATGGCCAAGTGGCGCTCGGTGGACGGCTGCGACGCCACATCTTCGGTGGCCATCGACGGCGCGTCGACCACCACCAGCTGGGGTTGCCCCGGCGGAGCAGTCGTGGCCATGCGAGTCGTCCAAGGCGGCTGGCATGTCTGGCCCGGATCGCCGGTCGGCTCGGGTGGACCAGACGCGTTCGACGGCGCCCGGGTGATCGCGGACTTCTTCGCGGCCCACGCGAGAACTTCCGGGTAAGACCAGGAAAGCCGGCTCGACCTCGGGCCGCGGCCGGCCGCTCGCGATTGCTACCGCCTCCAGATCCCTTTCGGCTCGAAGATCAGCGGCACATCCACCAGGATCAGCTCGCTGGCCTCGCGGGCGACGATGCGCAACCCGGGCTGGTGCATGACCTTCGCCGCGTCGCCGGTAGACACATCCTGGCCGTCGAATGAGGCCGCGCCGTCGATCACGTAGGCGTACGCGCCGCGACGCTCGCCGAGCTGGTGGGTGACCTCAGTCCGCGGCTCCAGCCGGGCCAGGTAGACCGACGCGTCCTGGTGGACCTTGACCACGGCTCCACCCTCCGGCCCGATCACCTTGAGCAGGCGGTTCGTTCGGTCCTCGGTCGTGAAGACGCGCTGCTCGACCTCCGGTTCGAGGTCCGCTTCGTCGGGCAGGATCCAGATCTGGATGAAGCGCATCGGTTCGGTCTCCGACGCGTTCTGCTCGGAATGATTCGCCCCGGAACCCAGCGTCATGCGCTGAACGGATCCGGCCGGGAGCGGCCCGGGCGCCCCACCGACGCTGTCTTCGTGGCGGAACGTCCCTTCGACAACGTACGTGATGCCCTCCACGTCGCGGTGCGGGTGGAGCGGCCAGATGGCGCCGGGTATGAGCCGGTCGTCGTTGAAGACGCGCATCGCCCCGAAGTGCATGTTCTGAGGATCGTGGTAGCGGTCGAACGAGAAGTGCCAGCGGGCATCGAACCATTCGCCCTTCTCGCGCCAGATCTCGTTGTCGCGTCGAATGATCAGCATCCCGCGATTCTACCGAAGTGATCGCGCTCGGACCGCGGCCGGCCGCTACTCGACGGGCAGAGCCGTCTCCTCGACCGACCGGCCCGCGGGCGCCACGCGCTCCAGGTCGACGGCCCGCACCCGCCGCGTCTTGCCGGCGTCCGTGCGGACCATGGCGGCGGGGATCAGCCCACTCACGATCGAGTCCACGACCGCAAGCTCGCCGGCGTAGAGTCCGCCACCGCCGATGCGCACTCGATCGCCGACGGCGATGTCGTCGCGTCCGGTGAGCGCCGCCAGATTGATCTCCGCGACCGTCGAACGGACGTATCCCGGGTCGCCGGGCAGCCCGGCGGTTCGGACCTGGCGGGTGGCCGTTCGCGCCACCGGATAGTTGACCTTGCGTTTGCGCACGGCGATCGGCCCTCCTTAGCGGCCTGTGGCCGCGAACGCGGGCCGAGCCTGACCGGATCGTCCGCGAGACGCGAATGTACGAGCGCCGGATTGCCCGCTCCAGCGTCGCGCCGGCGCCGGTTCGCGATCGGGATCGGGAAGGAACTCCTCGACGACGGCGTAGGGGATGGCCTTCCGAAGCAGCCGCTGGACTGCTCGCAGCTCCCCGACTTCGTCGGGCGAGACAAGAGAGATGGCCGTCCCGCTTGCGCCTGCCCGACCGGTTCGGCCGATGCGGTGGATGTAGTCCTGCGGCTCCCACGGCAACTCGAAGTTGACGACGTACGGCAGGTCCTCGATGTCCAGCCCGCGCGATGCCACGTCCGTGGCGACGAGAACCTTGACGAAGCGGCCCTTGAAGGCCGCCAGGGCTCGCGTTCGCTCCGCCTGGCTTCGGTCGCCGTGGATGGCCGAGGTGCTCACGCCCCGTCGATCGAGGTATGAGGCCAGCCGGCCGGCGCCGATCTTGCTTCGCGTGAAGACGAGGACCTGGTCCATCTGGTCGCGCTTGATCAGGTGCAGGAGCAGGTCGGCCTTGCGCTCGGTATCGACCGGGTAGAGGACCTGGGTCAGGTTGTCCGCGATGCTGTTGCGGGGGGCGACTTCGACCGTCTCGGGGTTGGTGAGGAATTCGCCCGCCAGGAGGCGGATCTCGTCGGAGAAGGTGGCCGAGAACAGCAGCGTCTGGCGCCTGGCAGGGATGCTCGCGACGATCTTGCGGACGTCGGGGATGAAGCCCATGTCGAGCATGCGGTCGGCCTCGTCCAGGACGAGGATCTCGACCTGAGAGAGGTTGACGCTGCGCTGCCCCACGTGGTCGAGCAGGCGACCGGGCGTCGCGACCAGGATCTCAACGCCATTCCAGAGCGTCTTGATCTCCGGATCTATGCGGGTCCCGCCATAGACGACGGCGGATCGAAGCGGAACGCCCCGACCGTATGTCTTGACCGCCTCGGACACCTGAACCGCCAGTTCGCGGGTCGGGGTCAGGATGAGGACGCGGACCGGGTGCCGCGCCGGTGAGAAGCCGGCGTTGCCGTGGTGGCGGAGGTTCTCCAGGATCGGCAGGACGAAGGCGGCGGTCTTGCCGGTGCCGGTCTGGGCGGCGGCGACGATGTCGCGGCCGGCGATGATGAGCGGGATGGCCGCGCTCTGTACGGGCGTCGGTTCGGTGTAGCCCTCGCGCGCGACTGTGGCGAGGAGGTCGGCCGAGAGGCCGAGGTTTTCGAAGGTCAAACGAGTTCTCCTGGGTGCGTGCTGTGACGCACGGTCTGAGCGTGCCGGGCGAGATGAATTGGGTCTCGCCTGGGCGACGCGATCGAGGTTGGGTGGTTGGTGCTGGCCGCGCTGGGCGGCGCGAGGTGGCGGTCAGGCAACGACCGCCGCCAGCTTGTGAAGGGGCGAGGCAGGCCTGACGACGGCCCCGTGAGTGGCCCGGTCGAAGACACTCCGGTACTGGCGGCCGACTTCCCACCACACCATCCCACGGGTGTGTTCGTACGCTCGCCGCCCCATCGACGCCCGCAGCTCGGCGTCGCCAAGCAGCGCGGTGATCGCTTCCGCGAACGCCGCCGGGGAGGCCGGAGGGACGAGCCGGCCCCGTCCGCTCGCGAGCATCTCGGAGGCGTACGCGAACGGAGTCGAGACGATCGCCTTGCCGGCGCACATGGCGTAGGCCAGAGTGCCCGAGACGGTCCGGTCGAGGTCCGGGGAGGGCGTTACGAAGACGTCCGCGGCCTCGAGCCAGGTCCCGAGCTCGACCCGGCCGACGAATCGATCGACGAACCTGACCTGCTCTGTCATGCCAAGGGCGGCGACCTGCGCTTCGAGGGCGGCCCGGTAGGACTCGCCATCGCCGCCGGTAGTCTCCGGGCTGGTTGAGCCCAGGATGACGTACCTGGCCGCGGGCACCGCCCCGACGATCGCCGGCATGGCTTCGATCACGGATTCGAGGCCCTTGCCGGGCGCGAGCAGGCCGAAGCTGAGAATCACGGCTTTGCCCTGCAGCCCGAGGCGGGGTTTGATCGTGTCCGGGGCGATGAGCGGCAGATCCGAGACGCCGTGGGGGACTATGTCGATCCGAGAGGCGTCCACGCCGTAGACGGCGGTCAGCAGGTCTGCCGCGGCCTGCGACATGACCACCGTTGCCTCGGCGGCGTCCACAAGCTCGAGGAGGATCTCCAGCTGCGCCGGCGTTGGGTGCGCCAGCACGTTGTGGAGCGTGACCACCAGCGGGACGCGAAGAGCCCTGATGAAGTCCAGCACGTAGATGCCGTCGTCGCCACCCCAGATGCCGGGATCGTACTGAACCGAGACGACGTTCACGCCGCAATCGTTGAGGGCATGCGCCACGTAGGCGTAGTCGGCCTGGATGTCGCGCCGGATGCGGTGCCGGACTTCGGCCGGGTAGGGGCCGGGCTCGCTGGATGGATGGAGCGCCACGATCTCACGCTCGCCGACCGTCGTGGCCAGGTCGTACGTGAACGTCGCGATGCCACATCGGCGTGGGGCGTAGGTGGAAACGAAGGCTGTCCTCGAGATGAGGTGGCTCCTGTCAGGTGAACCGCGTCTGGGCGCTCCGCGGCCCGAGACGACTGACGCTCGGGCCGCGAATGCCGGATGGCGGATTAGGCTGCGCTGACCTGAATGGCGCGCGGGCCCTTGGGGCTGGTCTCGATCTCGAACGAGACGCGCTCGCCGCCGGTGAGGCGATCGAAGTCGAGGGGGGCCAGAAGGCCACCGCGGTGGAAGAAGTATTCCTTCCCGTCCTCGGCGGCGATGAATCCGAAGCCGCGATCGGCAACGACCTTCTTGATGGTACCGGTGGTCATAAGTGACCCTTTCCGTTCTTCCCGAACCAGACTGCAGACGCACGGTCTGTTCGAGAAGAAGGAGGGTCGACCACGCGAAGCGTCGCCGCAAGTTGCAGCAACACAGCCACGATACTCCCTTTTGGCCGATAACACAAATGCCGAGCGGCCAAGTGGGCAATAGTGCGGCGCCGGGGGGCGGGTCGGAGTTGACCGATTGGGCCCGCGGCCCCATCGTGTAACCCGCCGAAGGCGCCCGGACTGGTTCAGTCTCTCGTTGCGCTCGGCAGATTGGATGGCCCTCGTGGCCCGCAGACCGTTTCTCACAGCCGACGCTCTCATCGTGGTGAGCTCCGACGGCTACTTCGACGTATTCCCGCCGGCCGCTCGCCGGCCGAACGACAAGCCCACCTACCGAGGCGTGGTCTCCGAACTGGGGCCCACCATGCGCGGCCTTGACGACAAGCTGTCCGTCCGTCCCGATTCGGTCGCCCTGGACGCCGCCGTCTCGGTCTGGTCCAGGAGCCACGGCGCAGCCGCGGTGCGCGGCGAGCTCGGCCTCGGACGCAACGGTACGGCCGTCTAGGCCTGAGCCGGACGTCGGCCCTGCGCTCGTAGGAGCCCTCACATCGCATCCGCGCACATCGCGCCCGAAAGGACCGCCCCATGACCGACGAAATCACGCCCGAAATCACGCCCGAAACCACGCCCGAAATCACGCCCAAGCCACCGCGACCCGAAGCCGACCGCAGCAAGTCCTCCTACCGGTCGACCCCCGTCTCCACCGTCGACAGCCGGCTGACCGGCGGGTCCGGAGTCCAGCGCAGCCATCTGCGCGACCGCAAGGCATGGCTCAAAGGACGCACCCGCGCCGGACAGACCTGGGCCCAGCGCAAGGCCACGAGCGTCACCTACTGCCCGGCCAAGACGCGGTAGGCAGGAGGTCTCGATGAGCACTCGCGGCGAGGCGGCCGAAGCCACTGGTCGCTCCTCACGGCCGGGGCGCGCTCCTGCCGAGCGGCCGGCGGCCCTGCCGCTCGGGCCCGACGACGAGCGATTGAACGACGAGATCCACGCGCTTTTGCGCGACGGAGCCGAGCACCGCGAACGTCGAACCCGGGCCGAGGCGGCCGAGGACACGGCCGCGGCCAGGCGGCAGTTCGACGCCGTCGTCGCGCTCGCCAGGGTGCGGGCCGGTAAGCCCCGCGGCTGACCTGCCCCGCCCACCTCACCGGGTGGGACACGAGGCCTGTGCGCGCGACCCCGTCGCTGTGGCCGCGGCGGCGCCCCGGCCGGCCTTCTGTCACGATCCGCGCATGAGCGACACCCCGCCCGACCAGGCCTCCGAAGCGTCACCCTTCGCCGATCTGCCGGAACCCCGGGCTCTGCTGTTCGATCTGGACGGCACCCTGGTCGACACCGTGCAACTGCGCATCCAGGCCTGGACCGAAGCACTGGCCAGGTTTGGGATCGACGTGGACCGCGATCGCGTGGCCCGGCAGATCGGATCCGACGGCCGCCGGCTGGCCCGGGAGATGGGGCGCGCCGCCGGCCGCACGGTCGACTGGGAGGCCAGCGACGCGATGGACCGCCTGAGCGGCGCGATCTTCGATGAGCTGAACACGTCGCCGGTTCCACTGCCCGGTGCCAGGGAGCTGCTCGCCGCGCTTGAGGAGAGCCACCTTCTGACCTTCGCCATTGCCACCTCGAGCCTGCCGGGCCAGGTGGCCGTGTCCGTTGCGGCGCTGCGCCTGCCCTCGCCGCCGCCGATCACCGACGGCAGCCACGTGGAGCACGCCAAGCCGGAGCCGGATCTGCTGCTCGAGTCCGCCTCCCAGCTCGGGATTCCATCGGAGCGCTGCTGGTACGTGGGCGATTCTACGTGGGACATGATGGCCGGCGTTCGGGCCGGGATGGTCGCGATCGGTGTCACCACGGGTGCCGTCGACTCCGACGCGCTGCTCGCCGCGGGCGCCTCGGTCGCGGTGCCGAGCCTGACCGCCCTCCTCGACGAGCTGCGTGGTCGCGGCCTGCTGGGCACGCCGTCCGACTAGCGCCGCTGCGCCAACGTCAGGCCGGCTCGCCCGGGTCGCCCAGGCGAAGACGCGTCCATGCGGCGCCCAACAGCACGACCTGGAACGCGAGAGAGAGCCACGCCAGAGCGGCAAAGACGGCAGCAAAGCCGCCGAAGACCGACAGTGCGCCGGCGAGGCGCGGCGCAAGGAACACGAAGAACTCGGTCAGGCCGGTGACGGCGAGCCCGGCCACGAGGGCCGGCAGGCTAAGAACGGATAGCGGCACGTGCAGGTTCGGTACGACGCGATAGAGCACACCGACGGCGGTCACGACGACCGCTGCCGTGACGAGTGGGAACCCCACGGTCGACAGCGTCCGAACGGCATCGCCTTCGGGGCCGGCGGGGATCGCCGTGGCCGCCACCGCCTGGATCGCCGAGATGCCGAGCCCCGAGAGGAGCCCGCCGACGAGGAGCAGAACCGAGACGATGCCGCGGAGGATCCTATTCAGCGTGCCGCGGGCGGGGCCGGAGGCGAATATCCGCCCGATCGCCGAGTCGAGCGAGCCGTAGAACTGGCTCGCGCCCCAGCCCATGCCCAGGAGGCCGACAATCGAGAACGCGCCGGCATGGGCGGCGACGCTCGCGAGCCCGTCTTTCGCGATCGGCGCAAGAGGGGCCAGCTGTCCGGTGAACCCGTCGACGAGACGCTGCCGGTCGGCCTCGGCCGGTACCAGGTAACCGAGGACGCCGACGCTGAAGAGCAGCCCGGTCAAGCTGGCGAGCAGGGCGCCGTAGGCCAGGCCCGCCGCCAGCAGGCCGCCGCCCGCGTTGTTGTAGATGCCAAGGACCGCCTGGAGACGTCTCACCTGCGGCAAGGCCAGGACCGAACCGATAAGCCGCCGGATCGGTGCCAGCAGAGCTTCCCGTTCGGGCACACTCTCGGCGCTCGTCGTCGTCGGATCCGCTCCGACGGCAGGACGCTGCCCGCTACCCGCTGCGCCAGGTTCACCGGCCTTGCTGTCTGTCATGTAGCGGACTCTGGCAGTCGGCGACGAAGCCCGTCAAGACGGAAGCTCCGAAGGTTGTCGGCGTCGAAGCGCTGCTGATACGATGCCGAACGAGCGGTTCCCGACACGGACGACCCTGGTGGCGCAGTTGACGAGGAACTGGGTACATGACCTGGTATCGGCTCAGGCAAGTTGAGGCGCCGTGGGGCCTCTACGGTCGCATGCTCCTGTCCGGGCTCTCGAGACGTGGCGAGGACGGCATCGTGCTGGAGATCGCGCGAGTCGGACCGTTCGTGCCGCCGATCGATCCTTTGTGGCTCGGCGACATTCCCGTGGTGACGGACTCGTTTCGCCGGGCCATCGAGGCGTCCGGGCTCCGGGGGGCCTGCTTCCGAGAGGTCCGGAAAGTCAGGATCGTCCGGATCGACTGGCGCGGCTGGGACCGCAACGCCGAGCACCCGGAGGAGTTGCCGCCGAAGGGTAAGCCCGAGAACTACATCCTGGGCCGCAAGCACAGCCCGGCGGTGGCCGAGCAGATCGGGCCGCTGTGGGAGATCTACGCGGAAAACGAGCTGAATGAGACGCACGCCGATTTCGCTCGAGCGCCCGGCTACCATCGCCTCTCCGGGTCGGGCGTAGTCGTGTCCGATCGCGCCCGAAAGTGGCTGGCCGCCAATGCGGCCGAATGGATCCGAACGGAACGGGTGGAGGCCAGGCCGGGCCACCGCCGACTATTCTCCCGGCTGCGCCGCACCTGATGCGCGCCGGCGGCCGAGTCGCCGCGGTCATCGCAACGGTTCTGTTGCTGGCGGCGTGCTCCGGCGTCCCGGCCACCGCCCCCGCCACCGCCGCCACCGGGAGCGCCACGCCGCGGGCCACGCCGACGGCTACGGCATCGCCGGCCCCGCAATTGCTCACGCCGGCGCTCGTGCCGACCGCCACGCTCGTCCTCACGTCGACCCTTACCCCCACGCTCGCCCCGACTCCAACGCCCGCGCCTCGGGTGACAGCCGGGTCCGAGGCCTGGGTCGCGGTCGACGTCGCGACCGGCTGGCACGCCGTCAATTCGCCGAGGGCGGTGGACGGCCCGGCGCTGGCGACCCCGCCCCGCATCCGCGACTGGCTGGCGGCGCTGACCCAGAGCCAGCAGGCGGCGCTCATCGGGCTGATGGACACGCAGATGCTGCTCGGCGAGCGGGTCGCGGTCGTCTCGGTCGCGAACGGCTGGGCACACGTGGTCGTGCCCGACCAGCCGAGCCCGCTCGACTCGCGGGGCTATCCGGTCTGGGTGCCGCTCGCCCAGCTGACCGCCGTGCCCCCGACCTCAGCCGACTCCGAGGCCACGGTGGTCAAGCCGACGACGTGGCTGCGCGACGCCTCCGACGCGGCGATCGCGGAGATCAGCTTCGCGACGCGGCTCCCGGTCCTCGGGTTGGACGGGCCGCGCGTGGAAGTCGGCCTGCCGGGTGGCGGCACCGGCTGGATCGATACCTCGGCGGTCGCGGTCACCGCTCCCGGGGCGGCCGCGCTCCCGCAGACCGGCGATTCGGTCGTGGAGTCGGCCCGGGCGTTCATCGGCCTGCGCTACCTCTGGAGCGGCACGTCGGGCTTCGGGTTCGACTGCTCCGGCCTGGTCCACATCGTCTACCGGGCGCGCGGCATCGGGCTCCCGCGCGACGCGGACGCGCAGGCCCTGGTCGGGAGCGCGGTCTCGCCGTCGGCGCTGCGACCCGGCGACCTGGTCTTCTTCGCTCGGGATGGCGCGGTGCACCACGTCGCGATCTACGCCGGCGGCGGCCAGGTCATCGACGCGCCCGACATCGCCCAGCCGGTCCGACTCATCGCCCTCTCCGCGGTCAGCTCCGGCGACACGCTCACCTACCGGCGCGTCCTGCCCTGACTCGCGGGCGAGCTGCCCCCGACTTACTCGGTCGTGGCAGGATCCGAACGGTCGTCCTCGGCCAGGAGCCGATAGAGCGACCGCCGCGCCTCCACGAGGATCGCACGAGCGCGACCCAGCGTCTCCGGGCTGCCAACCTGGGACACCTGAGACGCAGCCGCCCCGAGCTGGAACACCAGATCGCGCAGGTCGGCCGCCTCGGATGCGCCGGGCATTTCCCACGGCGCGGGGTTCTTCCCGGAGCGGGCGGCAGCCGCCTTGCCATCCTCGGTCAGGGCGTAGACGTTGCGCCCGTCGCGCTCCTCGCCCTTGACGAGGCCCTCGTCCTCGAGTTGCTGGAGGGTGGGGTAGACGGACCCGGCGCTCGGCCGCCACATGCCGCCGCTCCGCTCGCCGAGCTGCCCGATGATCTGGTAGCCGTGCATCGGCTCCTCTGCGAGCAGTGCCAGGATTGCTGTCCTGACGTCACCGCGGCGAACCATCGGGCCTCGGCCCATACGGTGCTCGGGACCGTGCCCGAACCACCGGCCGCCACGTCCTGGGCCGCGACCGTAGCCATGACCGTGGCCCCGGGGCCCCGGCCCGAACTGCGGGTCAGGGCCCTCGTCATGGCCGCGATAGTGACGGGCGCCGTGGTCATGGGGCTCCACGATGCCTCTGGGACGGCCGTGGCACGTCCTGCCGCGCCCGTCCCGCTCATCCTGTTGATGAAACACGCTGGTTTCTCCTGTGTTGCGCTGCGCTATGTTGCGCAGGCTCACGATATATCGCTACGGCGCCACTGTCAACCCGCGGCTGGGGACTTCGCGCTCCGTCGCCCGAGTAGGCTGGACCCGTGAATGGTGTCCGTTCGTCGAAGAGGGCCCGCGCGGCCGACGGTGGCTTCGTTCTTCGTCGCGCGGGGCCGGCCGACGCCGCTGCGATCGCCGAGGTCTTTCTTGGGTCGTTCCGCGCAGCCCTCCCGACCGTCCGGCAGGTGCACACGGACGATCAGGTGCGCGGCTGGATCAGGGAGCACGTCGTGCCGGAGACGGAGACCTGGGTCGCCCTCGACGGCGACGAGGTCGTGGGGATGCTCTCGCTGCTGCCAGGGTGGGTGGACCAACTCTACGTCTCGCCGGGCCGGTTTGGACAGGGGATCGGGCGCCGCCTGCTCGACCTCGCAAAGGAGCGTGCCGGCGGACCGCTCGAGCTTTGGACCTTCCAGGTCAATGACATGGCGCGTCGCTTCTACGAGCGGAACGGCTTCGTCGCGGTCGAGCTCACCGACGGCGCCGGCAACGAGGAGCATGAGCCGGACATCCGATATCGCTGGGATTCGGAGCGTACCTAGGGAATCGAAGGAGTAGAGATGTCGAAGGCTATTGTGGGGATGATCCCGTTTGCGATCGGCCTGGTCGGAATCGGGGTCGCGATCTGGTGGTCGCTGAGCAGGGAGATGGCTCTCGGGCGCTGGCTGCTGGGTGGCTGCCTCGTCGCTCACGGGCTGGTCCACCTCCTCTTCTTCGTGCCGGCTCCGGCCCAGGCCACCGGGGGAGCCGAATGGCCGTTCGACCTGAGCCGATCGTGGCTGGTCACAGGCGCCGGGTTGGACGACGGCGCAGTGCGGCTCGTCGGGATGGCGCTCGTCGTGGTCGTTGCCGCCGGCTTCCTGCTCTCCGGCCTGGCCACCGTCGGGGTCCTGGTTCCGTCTGGCTGGTGGCCGGTTCTAGTGGCCGCTTCCGCGGTGGCGTCGGCGCTGACTCTGGCCCTCTTCTTCGACCCCCAGCTCGTCCTCGGCCTGGGAATTGATGCCCTTCTCGTGTGGGTGGTGCTGGCCTCCGTGTGGACGCCGGCGGCCGCCGTCTCGAGCTAGAGGGCCGGCCCTGCCCGACTACCACCGCAGCGGGGATCGGCGCGGGTTTCACCTGGCGATCGGAGGGTTCCGCCGGAGTACTGCGCGGCCGGGTTGTGTCCACAGTCTTCATTCGGGCGCGCCGCAGCACCCCGGCTTCGAAATGTCGATTCCGACGTTTCGCCATCGTCGTCCCAATGCCGGGTGGCGCCCGCCGCTCGCAATCGTCCGATTGGAGGCGTCCAGTGCGCTACATGCTTCTTATCTACGGCGAGGAAACGCAGCAAGACGAGGGCGCGTCCGGCGCCGCGCCCGAGATACCGCCTGCCTGGATGGAGTACACCAACTGGCTGCTGAAGAGGGGCATTCATTCCGCCGGTGAGCAGCTGGCGCCGTCATCCTCGGCGACCACGGTCCGGGTCCGAGACGCCAATCGCCTCGTCACCGACGGTCCCTTCACCGAGACAAAGGAAGTGCTCGGCGGCTACTACATCGTCGAATGCGACAACCTGGACGAGGCCCTCGAGGCCGCAGCGCGCTGCCCGGGCGCGCTCTATGGGTCGATCGAGGTCCGGCCGATCATCGGCATGGCCGCGCCCGACACGCTCCGCGCCTCCAACGCGGCCGGATGACCGAACCCAAGCCGGCGTCCGAGCCGCAGCCGCGCCGAGGCGAGCCCAGACCGAGCGCCCAGATCAACGCGGCCATCGAGCTTGCCTATCGCGACGCGTACGGAAGCGTCCTGGCGACGCTGATCCGCTTCCTGGGCGGGGACTTCGACGCCGCGGAGGAAGCGCTCGCCGACGCCTTCGCGGCGGCTCTCGAGACATGGCAGCGCGACGGCATCCCGGCCACGCCCGCGGCATGGTTGACGACCGCCGCTCGCAATCGGGCCCTCGATCGGATCCGGCGCGACCGGCGTCAAGCCGAGAAGCTCGCAACGCTCGAGCGGGAACTGACGGTAGCGGAGGTGGCTCCGATGCAGCTCGGAACCGAGGGTGGACTCGAGGACGATCGCCTGCGCCTCATCTTCACGTGCTGCCACCCGGCGCTGCCGCCGGACGCAAGGATCGCGCTGACGCTCCGGACCCTCGGCGGACTGACGACGCCCGAGATCGCGCGGGCGTTCCTCGTCCGTGAGGCCACGCTCGCCCAGCGCCTCGTTCGGGCCAAGCGCAAGATTCGAGAGGCGCGGATTCCGTATCGCGTGCCGCGGGCCGAGGAGCTGCCGGAGCGGCTCGACAGCGTGCTCGCGACGATCTACCTGGTCTTCAACGAGGGTTACCTGGCGAGTTCCGGCGAGGCGGCCGTCAGGAATGAGCTCTGCGCCGAAGCCATCCGGCTTGCGGCGATCGTTGCCGATCTCTTGCCGGACGTGCCCGAGACGCACGGGCTGCTCGCTCTGCTCCTGCTCCAGGACTCCCGGCGCGAGGCCAGGGTGGCCGCGGATGGCTCGATCGCGCTGCTGGAGGAACAGGACAGGACGCGCTGGGACCGCGCGGAGATCGGCCGCGGGCTGGCGGCGCTGGATCGCGGCTTCGCGGCCGCCGCGGGGCAATCCCACGCGTCCGTCGGGCGGTACCTGCTCCAGGCTTCGATAGCCGCCGAGCACGCCCGCACCCTGGACGGACGCTCGACCGACTGGCGGGCGATCGCGACGCTTTATGAGGCGCTCTCCCGGATCGACCCCTCGCCGATCGTCGAGCTGAACCGGGCCGTGGCGATCGCCCAGGCGGACGGCCCCGCGGCCGGCCTCACCCTGCTGGACGACCTCGCGGCGCGCGGCGAGCTCGCGAGCTACCACCTGCTGCCGGCTGCGCGGGCGGATCTCCTCCGGAGGCTGGGGCGCCTCCCAGAAGCGGCCGCGGAGTACGAGCGGGCCCTGGCCCTCTCGGACAACGACGCCGAACGCCGCTTCCTGCAGCGACGGCTGGCGGAAACGAGGGGCTAGCCCCTCGGGCATCGTCGGCCGCGGTCTAGTCCAGGCGTTCGGGCTGCTTGATCGGTGGCAGGTGCGGCTCGCCGGTGATCAGTCGTGTTCCGCGCCCATGAGTCAGGAAGCTCCACGCCCAGCGGATGATCACAACGAGCCGGTTGGCGAAGCCGATGAGATAGACGATGTGGACCCCGAGCCACATGCCCCACGCGAGGAAGCCGCTCCTCTGGCCCAACCGACCGAGCCAGCGGATGTCGGCCACGCCGGAGAGCCGCCCGATGACCGCGACGTCTCCACGGTCTCGGTACCGGAATGGCTCGGGCGTCTCCCCTCGGACGCGCCGCCGGATCGAATTCGCTGCGTAGGTGCCTTCCTGGATCGCGGCCGGAGCCACGCCTGGCACAGGCTTCCCGCTCTGCCGCCTCGCGATCGCGAGGTCGCCCAGGATCATTACCTCAGGGTGATCTGGCACCGTGAGGTCGGCGCCCACCGGGACCCGACCCGCCCGGTCGACGCCGACACCAAGCGCCTCGGCAACCCTGCGGCCGAAGCTGGACGCCTGCACGCCCGCCGCCCACAGGACTGTCCGCGTCGGGATCCGCTCCGTCCGCTCGGTGTCGTCGCTTCGGACGGCGACGGCGATACCGCTCTCGTCGATCGCGATCACCTTCGTTCCGGTCCGCACCGTCACGCCGAGGCGTTCGAGCTGGCGTCGCGCCGACCCGGAGAGGCTTTCGGGGTATGTCGGCAGAACGCGCTCGAGCGCTTCGACGAGGAGCACCGTGGCATCGGCGGGACGGATTGACCGGAAGTCCCTGCGCAGCGTGTCGCGCGAGATCTCGCCGAGTGCTCCCGCGAGCTCCACTCCAGTCGGACCCCCTCCCACCACCACGAATGTCATCCACTCGGCGCGACGAAGAGGGTCCGCCTCGCGCTCCGCCGCCTCGTAGGCGATCAGGATGCGACGCCGCATCTCGGTGGCATCCTCGATGGTCTTGAGCCCTGGCGCCAGCGGGGCCCATTCATCGTGGCCGAAGTAGGCATGCCGCGCCCCGGTCGCGACCAGGAGCGTGTCGTAGTCGACCGTCCCGCCGTCGTTGAGGGCGACACGGCGGCCGACCGGATCCAGCCCGACCGCCTCGCCGAGAACGACACGCGTGTTCTGGTTGCGGCGCAGGATGGCGCGGAGGGGCTGGGCGATGTCGCCGGGCGACAGGGCGCCCGTGGCGACCTGGTAGAGCAGCGGCTGGAAGAGGTGGTAGTTGCGCCGGTCGACGAGCGTGACCTCGACCGCAGGATCCTTGCCGAGCGTCCGCGCCGCGTACAGCCCTGCGAAGCCACCGCCGACGATGACGACGCGATGCCGGCCGCTGCCCGAGCCCCGAGCCCGGTCCGCTCGAGTTTGATGGTCTACCACGCCCATCATCGTGCCAGGGAATCTGGCTCTCGTCGGCCTCGTCCTCCGTTAGCACCACCCCCCGAGCCGATCCTTCACGTTCACCTGCGAGCAGGATCGTTGGGTTGTCGCTCGATCGGGCGGCTCCGCTCGGGCGGAGTCCCGCAGGTGCGTTCGTCCGCCCGAGCTCGAGTCGTGTGACTACATGAGGCCGACGACGTGGCCTTCCGGGTCGGCGAAGAGCGCGATCGTCGTCTCGGGGGCGACCTTGGTGAGCGGCATGATCACCTTCCCGCCCAGCTTCTCGACGCGCTTCAGGGTCCCTTCCGGGTCGTCGGAGTGCACGTAGAAGGTCACGTGCCCGGCGCCGCCGTCCTGGCTCTTGCCGATGCCGGCACTGAGCCCGCTCTTCTCGGTGTACATCCCGTAGCCGTCGGGGTTGTTGGTGTCGAGCTTCCAGCCGAACGCGTCCGCATAGAACTTCTGGAGCTTGGCTCCGTCGCGTCCCAACACCTCGACGTGGGTCACATGAGTTGCCATCTGTCGATCTCCTCGCTTGGACAAGAGTTTCGAACGACCCGTTGCTCGGTCGTCCTGCAAAACCGACGCGCGGGAGATGCGCGGATCGACACCATGGACCGCGAACTCGCCCCGGGCCGCACTGTTGTTCGTTCTGGCCCGCCTGACGCGACGATCAGCGACTGGGCCCGTTCCGCGCCGTTCAGCCGCGGTGCAGTCGACGAGCGATGCCGTCGGCCCAGGCGTCGATGGCTTCCCAGTCGCGATAGTCGCCCTCGGGCAGGAACCTCCGGCTGACGAAGCGTTCGACGACGCTCAGATTGCTGCCGTCGAGCGTGCTCCGATCGAAGGCGCCGGCGAAGACTCGATGGTCGACCGGCCGGATGGCCCGCCGGAAACCGGCGATCTCCTTCGGCTCGATCGGGTCGCTCGACTGCGCCCATTGCCCCAGAGGGCCGACGCTGAAGAGCCAGACCGGACGAGCCGAGAGGGCCGCCTTGCTCCGCTTCACCAGCTCGACCGCCTCCTTCATCCAGTGCTGGCCGTAGACACCGCTGCCGAGGACGTATGCCTCGGCGGCGGGCAGATCCCCGAGCCGCTCGGCCGCGGCAACGTCTACCTCAAGGCCGGAGGCGCCGAGCCGCGAGGCGATGCGCTCGGCGATGCCGCGCGTCGATCCCAACCGACTGCCGTAGATGACCACGACTCTCATCTCGCTCACCTCGCCCCGCCGGAGACCCGGCCATCCCGCATTCGCACGACCCGGTCGCAAGCGTCGCCGACTTCGGAGTCGTGAGTGACCAGGATGACATCAACCGGCCATCGCTGGTGCTGGTGGACGAACCGACGGGCAACCTCGACTCTGCTCGAACGGACGAAATCCTGGCCCTCATGGCCGAGGGCCGCTCGAATCAGGCAATCTGCGAGCGCCTGTTCGTCACGCCCAAGACGGTCGAGGCCCACATCGCCAGCATCTTCTCCAAGCTGGAGCTGCTGCCCGCCCCGGACGACCACCGCCGCGTCCTGGCCGTTCTGGCGTACCTGCGCAAGTAGGGGTCGCCGCGGCGCGTCCATCCGGCGAGATGGCTGAGTCGAGCTAGCTCGTCTTGGCGGAGTTCGCCCAGGCCGTGAGCCGCGGAACGGCCAGCGAGACGAGCCCGCCCAAAGCTCCGATCACCAGCAGCACTCCACGAACCGTCGTGGCCGGCTCGAGCTTGATCAGCTGGTCGAAGCTCACCTGACCCGGACCCGCCACGCCGATCGCCACCGCGCCCATCCCCAGCACAAATGCGAACTCGAACCCGCCCTTGCTGCTGAAGAAACCCTTGCTCCAGTGGACCTTGAAGATAATCACGACCGACTGCGCGACGAGCAACGCGGCCGCGGCCGGCGTCAGGATGCCGGCTGCGAGCATGAGGCCGCCGACCAGCTCAGCCACGATCGATGCGCCGACGAACAGCTCGACCGGACGGAAGCCCATGCTGGTAACAGCGCCGCGCCAGCCAGCAAGGCCCGGGCCGCCCCACCAGCCGAACGCTTTCTGGGCCCCATGGGCCGCGAAAGTGAGACCCACCGCGAGGCGGATCAGGAGGATCGCCAGATCGATCGAATGCACCCTAGTCTCCTCTCAGGGTCGGCTACGGGACGCTGCGCCTGCTCGGACGCGACCGAGCCGAATGAGTTGAACTGGCTCGACCATACGCCTGAGTGATTGCGCGGGCAAACACTCACCCCAGTTGGCCCACCTGAGGGACCGATCTCGTTCCGGTCGACTTCCGCGTCAGGCTTCGAGATGACCTCGCGGCGCCAGGATCCGGGGGAGATCCACCGGTCACGCAGGGCTTGACTGCGAGTACAGTGGCGGTGCATCCACAGCCGAGGGAGCGGGATGGGGGAATTGGCCGCCACGAAGGAATCGGAAGCGCAGGTTGCGCTGCCGGCCCGCTCCTCCGTCCGCGATACCTTCAATCGCTGGTTCGTCACGCACGAGGTGGCGTGGGAGCTGGCGATGGCGGGTCTCGCGGTCCTGTACGTCGCCCTCGGCTTCGTCGTCGACGAGGTGCCGGCCGGCGTGAGCCCGGAGATCGGGGCGGCCGAGCTCGTCCTGACCGGCATCTTCGTGCTCGAATTCGGGTCTCGCCTCCTGGCGGCCCACAGCCGGCTCGGCTATTTGCGCGGTCACTGGATCGACGTCATCGCCATTGCGCCTCCGATTCGAGGCGCCCGGGTGCTTCGGCTTCTGCGGCTGCTTCGACTCGTTCGAGCCTTCGCCGGCATCTATCGGGCCGGGCTCCACCTGAACGCCCTGGCTCGACACAAGGGCTTCGCCTGGCTGCTGCTCGCCTGGCTCGGCGTCATGGCCCTCTGCTCGGCCTGGATGTACGTCGCCGAGCGCGGCATCAACAAGGCGATCGACCAGCCGTTCGACGCGCTCTGGTGGGGCGTCGTCACCCTAACCACCGTCGGCTACGGCGACGTTTACCCGGTCACCACCGAGGGCCGCATCGCCGCCATGGTGCTGATGCTTTTGGGCATCGGCCTCTTCGGCGCCATCACGGCCACGATCACGAGCTACCTGATCAGCCACGACAACCCCAGGCCCGAACCACCGCCCGTAGCGGGACCTTGGCTCGCCTCCGAACTCGAACGCCTGGCGGCGCTGCATTCGGCCGGGAAACTCACGGACGAGGAGTTCTCGGGAGCGAAGCACATCGCGTTCGACCGCCGGCGAGACCTCCGCACCGACGAAATGCCGATCGACTGAACCGGAAGGGCGGACATGACGACAATGGAACGAGGACGCACGACACATGCAGCGGAAGCTCTGGGGACGTCTGGGACGCCGAATCCAGACCGATCGTTGACTACGAGACGAGCCAGGGAGTACTACCGTCGCCTCACATCCCAGGCGCGTACCGACGAAGCGGGCGGGTTGGCTAAGGATCGCTCTGTGCTCCTCCTGTGGCACCTGAGGAACGTCGTGGGACTAGACGTCCTGGATGCCTATGACAATGTCTGCGATGGCGACAAGGACATGAGCATTGACGGGCTGTACTTGGAGCCAAGCGATGCCGAAGGAAGACACAGGCTCTTCATCTTCTCGTCAAAGCACCTGCGGGCTCCGGGTGCGGTCGGCCGGACGGCCGTGGAGAAACTGGTTGGCGCGGCAGTACATTTCCGCAACTCGGATTCGGTGAGACAACTCGAGGCGTACAACATCGATCAGGCGCTTCGAAAGCTGATCCGAGACTATCGTTTGGCGAAGAGGATCAGCGACGGAATTGTTGACCTTCGACTCGTTCTCGTGACCAGCGGATACCTAGACGACGATGCCAGGCTCGTGGTTGATGCCGCGAACAGGGCTCACGGTGGAGACTACGTGACGGTCTGGGACATAAACCGTCTCGGCCCAATCGCCGAAGCAGTCGACTCGCGGGGCCTCATGGCGGGGAGCGTCATGGTTAGGGTTCCTGCCCAAGACGTCCTCGTATTCTCGGATGCCTCTCGACGGCGTGTCGCAATCGCGGCGGTCCGAGCCAGCGAACTCGTCAACTGGCCTGGCATCGAAGACCGATCTCTGTTCGACCTCAACGTTCGGCACGAACAAGGTCGCAACCGAGTTCGTGACGAACTCGACCGGGCGATCGGGCGTCCGACAGAGCACGCTGATTTCCTTGCGTACCACAACGGATTGGCGGTTGTGTGCAATTCGTTTGAGGTGCGGCCGGGGGACCAGCTTGTCATTGACCGACCGTCCGTTGTGAATGGCACACAGTCTGTCATAGCCTTCTTTCGCAACAGAGCCCTGCTAACCCCATCTCTTCGCGTGTTCATGAAGCTAGTTGAAGTTCAACGCAGGCCTGAGCTTGCTCGAGAAGTCAGCCGCCGCAGCAACACCCAGATCCCGGTGAACCCACGGATGCTTATGGCCAATAGCGGAGCTCAGTTGAGGATCACAGAAGAGTTCAAGACGGAGTACCCAGAGATTGAGTACGTCACACGCCCGGATGCAACCCTAGGCAAGGCGAGGCACAGACGGATCGCCAACGACGATGCGGCTCAGCTTTTATGCGCGCTCTTCAATGAGGAGCCGTGGCTGGCGGTCAAGCGCACGGCATTGTTTGAGTCTGAGAACCACGCCAAGATATTTCACACTGGGGTCACCGCCAGCCACATTGTTCTCGCCGACGAAGTGGCCCAGGCGGTTGACGATCACAAGGAGGAATTCCCACCTGAGTACCGCCAGACCTGGCGTCTCACGAGGCTCGTGGCTGTCTATCTCGTCGGCCAGATACTGAAGGTCGCGCCACCGACCACATCGGTAGATCTTGCCGAACCAGCATCGGCTCTCCGGTCTGCCAGACTGAATGGAACCCTGGCCTGGGCGGCTAAACTTGCCGGGATCGTGCTCCAGCAGCGACACGATGAGAAGGGGCTCGAGGACGACTACAAGACGGACTTCAAGAACGAACAGGATCTCAAGCAGCTTCGCGGAGATGCGTGGCGCTTCGTCCGAGCGGCAAGCGTTGCACAATCTGCGTGGCCTTCGCCCAGCTTGGTAGATCAGTAGTCGCGCCCATAGCGCACGCGATAGGCGAGTGCGCGTCCGGTCAGGATGCTCAGCGCCGGCCGAGACGGCGGGCGCGAAAGGTCATGTAGGCAGCCCAGAGACGATCGTGGTCTAGGCGAAGGATGTCGTCGACGACGATGGCAGCCGACTCGTGTTCGCATGCGGTCCGGAGGACGTCAATGTGGTCGAATGCCTGCTGAAGCCGCTCGGCAGACCGATCCACAAGAATGGGCACCAGAAGCCGCTCGGCCTCCTTCGTTTCGAGTTTGAGGACGCCGCCGCCGTAGGCACGGCCCTCGATCTCGGCGCTCAGCAGAGTGAGCGAACTGCACATGGACGCCGATAGCGCGCGGACGGCGGGTGCTCCGGGTCGCAGCGTGACGCCGTGCAGCAGGTTGCTCGACCAAGCGTGCGCGTCGTTAACGATGAGCCGCGGACCGTGGTGGTTCATGTACGGCAGGAATGCCTGCGGCTTGGAGCGGGGAAGTGGGACGGCGTACCACGGTCGGCGCACCCGGCACTTGTAGCGGCCCGAGATCCCGGCCGCCTCACCCTCGGCAAGGTACGCGAGAAGGTGCCTGCTCCGGGACTTCGGTTTGCCGGCCAGATCGAGGAGCAGGTGGCTTTGGTTGCTCGCGGCCACCAAGCCCGGCACATCCCCTGGTCGAAGCATGGCTGGCGTAAGCACAGCCGCAGGTAGCCGCCGACGTTTCGCTTCCTCAGGCGATAGTACGAAAAAGTCGTTGGCGCCGGAGACGAAGCCGATGTCCACGCTCGCAATCGAGCCCAAAGGCATCGCCGAACCTGACCTGAGAGCCTCGCCGTAGACAGCTCCGGCCTCGAAATCGACCGATCCGCTCCATCGGGCCGGCGGACTCACGCTTGCCCGCACCGCGTGCGCGCCAACGTCCACGGTCACGAGACTCCGCTCGTCGGGAATCCGCACGACCCGCAGCCCCCGGTGGTCGTCGTTGGAGCCGAGAAGCAGCACGGCGTCAACCTGCGCATCCCTGAAAACGACCCGGTCGAAAGCGACGACGATGATCGAGCCGAACCGCCGCATGAGCAGATCGCGGACCGGCTGCCCATAGTCGGTGTGGAGCAGCTCTGCCGGGAGCACCAGGGCGAGCCGCCCCTCGAGGCCCAGAAAGCCTATCGAATGCACGACGAAGTGCGCCCAAGACGAGGCAAGATGGGTCAGTTCGATGCCCTGGTCTCTGGCCCGGGCCAACCCCTTACGTCGATCTTCGCCGACGAAGCCGTGATAGCGGATGTAGGGTGGGTTCCCGATGACGGCATCCATCGGCGGCATCGAAGAGGGATCGACGTCGAAGAAGTCGGCGGTGAGGATGCGGGCTCCGACAGCGAGCGTTCGAGCCTTCTCGGCCTCATCAGGATCTCGTTCGACGCCGACCAGTCGGTCGGCGAGGCCGACGACGCCTAAATCCTCGAAGCGCTTGTCAATGGCGCGAAGGAAGGCCCCGTCCCCGCACGACGGCTCCAGGACTCGAGTGTCGGCCGAACGGATCGCCCACCGCGCCAGGAAGCGCGTCAGCTCCGGCGGGGTGTAGAAGGCGCCTCTCGCCTTCTGTCGGTCTCGGCTCGGAGCGCTGGTCGAGATCATGGAGCCATCCTACGACCGATCGTCGGGCTCGGCGTTCTCTTCCTGGTCGATCCTGCTGAACGCTGCCTGAGCGTCGGCTGCCGGTGCCAGCGCCGAGCTCGGGATCGGCTCGGGGCCTTCGTCCCGCAAAGCCGTGAGGTCCTGACAGGCCCGGTACAGAACCTGGTCCATGCCGATCTCGCGCGGCACGCCAAAGGTGCGGTAGGTCGTTGGCTCCGCCTCCGAAGCCGGCCCGAAGCAGAACAGGCCAACGCCGTCCATGACCTGCGCGGCCGTATGTGCGAACCCGACCGTGGCCTCGAAGTCCGTCTTGCTCACCACGCGCGCTGCGATGAACAGGTATGCCTTCGGCGGCACCGAGCGCAGCCAGCTCGTCAGGTTGCCGCTGGGCGCCGAGGCCTCCCGACCGCGTGCCGCCATGATCCGCCCGTATTCTGCTTTGAGGTCGATCGTCTTGAACGCGGCCTCCTTTACCCGCTTGGCCAGGTCCGAACAGCCCGGTCTACCGATGGGCCTCTGCGTGGGCGAAAGGGGATGGCGCGGGGTGCCGACGGCCTTGACCTCGAGGGTGAACTTGACGACGCCCGTGTTCGGGTAGGTCACGTCGAGGTTGTGGTTCGCGAATACGAAGCCGGGAACGCCGCCTCGCGAGTACAGCTGAACGCCTCCGCAGCCCTCCAAAACCAGCGCGATCAGGTCGTTTAGGAAGTCGCCCTTGCCGTTCTGCAGATCGCCAATGTCCGCGATGCCCGCCGCGACGTTGGCGTCGAACTCCTCCATGGCCCGAACGAAGGCATCCTCGACCTCACCCCAGGTCCTGGGCCGCGCCTTATCGGCGGCCTGATACATGTGGAGCAGCGGCGCGCATGCCGGCTTCGTGGCCACAAGCGGGCTGGTGGATCTGGCCTTGCTGGTTTGCCTAGACATGGTTGCCCTGCGTTACCTGAACCCGGGCGGGTTCTCGGACGCAAACTCGTGATCCATGAGCTTCTGGTCAGCGGGTGGCGGTTCTGGAGTTTCCGGCGGTGGTGGTGGGGGT
>JBGQBD010000032.1:0-23121 GCA_041494645.1 Candidatus Limnocylindria bacterium | reverse complement strand
CGTCGCGATCGTCGCTGCGCCGATCCACCCTCGGATCACGCTCGACAGCCTGAGCGGCCTGGTGATCATGGGCGAAGGGCACTGGACGACCGTCTTCTTCCCGGGCGAGGCCAACGGCACCGGCGTGAACATCCGCCTCCCGGCGGCGCTCCTCAACGGCCAGGTCGTGAGCCCCGGCCAGCAGTTCAGCTTCCTGGATGCCGTGGGGCCCATCGACAGGGCTCACGGCTGGAAAATGGGTGGCGTCATTCAGGGCGGCAAGAGCAACCACACCGGCGCCATAGGCGGCGGCATCTGCTCGGTTTCCACGACGATGTTCAACGCCGCCGCGAGGGCCGGGCTCCAGATCGACGAGCGGCACGCCCACTACTACTACATCGACCGCTATCCGGTCGGGCTCGACGCCACCGTGTACTCCGACGGCTACACGACATGGGATCTGAGGTGGACCAACGACACGCCGAACCCGATCTTGATCCGGGCCTCCACGACCTACGGGGCCAAGAGCACCCTTACCATCGAGCTCTGGAGCCTGCCGCTCGATCGGAAGGTCACCTTCAGTCCCCAGTTCAAGGCGAACGTCATCAGGGCGGGTGACAGCACGGTGTACGTGACCAAGCTGCCCCCGGGCCAGCAGTACCGTGCGGAGTTCCCGACGGCCGGCTTCGACACGTCGAGGACCCGCACGGTGACCGACTCGACCGGCAAGCTGATCCACCAGGAGACGTGGTACTCCCACTACCACAAAGTGGACGGGATCCTGGAAATAGGCGCGGCGCCGCCTCCGGCTCCGACCCCGGCGCCGCCGTCAGGCGCGCCCATACCGGCCCCGCCTCCGGCGTCGCCGGCCCCCAGGCGCCGCAAAGTCGAGTAGAGGCCACCCCCTGGCCGTCCGCCGGCGGCTCGGCGGGCCGTCGATACCCGACAGCCGAGGCTTCCTGCCCGTCCGGGGGACCTTGCGAGCGCGAAGGTGCTCCCCGTCGCGCCCGACCCCTACTGGCTATGGCGCTAAATGGCCGCCGATGAGGCTCGTGACAACGAACGCGAGAACGATGGCGACAGCTGGGACGACGATGAACTGCCAGAGGTTGACCGGCCGGTTCACAAGGCGAGCGCCTCGTGACGGATGGACGACGACCTCGTCGATTGTGCCTGCGCTTCCTGACCCGGCTGGCTCGGCGAGGGCGCGGCCATGCCGGACGAACACGACAGTGGGCTGACAACAACGAGGCCGGCCTGGTCTATGGTTTCCATGGCTCCGCGAGCCGCCGGATCGCAATTCGAGCGATCGAAGTTGGGTTTCTCCCACCGCAGCGGGCCCGCCGGCGAAGCCCGAAGTCATCGCAGGAGTGAGGCCACATGAGCCGCGATTGGCTGGCCGAGACGGTCGACGAAAGGTTCAAGGGATTCGCCCCGTCGGTCTACGGACGCCGCCTGGGCGACCTCGTCCGGGACCGCGTGACGCTCTTCGACGGGAGCTTCACACCTCCAGTCATGATCCTGAAGAACAGTGCGTTGCGGCACAACATCGAGACGATGGCGGGCTACTGCCGCGAGCACGGCGTCGAGCTCGCCCCTCACGGCAAGACGACGCTGGCGCCGCAGCTCTGGGAACGTCAGCTTGCCGCCGGAGCGTGGGGCATCAGCGTGGCGACCCCCGCACAGGTCGCGCTGTGCCGGGCGGCCGGCGTGCCTCGCGTTCTGCTCGCCAACGAGCTCGTCGATTCGCCCTCGATCGCCTGGATCCTGGCCGAGCTAGCTCGCGATCCCGCCTTCGACTTCCTCTGCTACGTCGACTCCGTCGCCGGGGTGCGGCTGCTCGCGGACGGCATCCGCGGCGCGCGGCCCGGCCGGCCGCTCGACGTCCTGATCGAGATCGGACATGCCCGGGGTCGCACAGGCTGTCGTAACCTCGGCCAGGCTCGAGACGTCGCCCGGGCCGCTGCCGGCGTCGATGGGTTGCGTGTCGTTGGCGTGGCCGGGTTCGAGGGCGGGCTCGGCCACGACCTCTCCAGCGAGGTCCTGGGCACGGTGGACTCGTTTCTGGAGACGATGCACGCCACCGCGGCCGAACTTGCCGGCGACGGATTGATCGTCGATCGCGGCGAGGGAATCCTGCTGTCCGCGGGAGGCAGCCTGTTCTTCGATCAGGTCACGGAGGTGCTGACGCGGCCGCTCCCCGGCGGCCAGCGCTCGCGCTGCGTGCTCCGCTCGGGCTGCTACGTCACGCACGACTCGGGTCTCTACCAGCGGCTGTCGCCGTTCACGCGTCCCGGCACGGACGGGAGCCGGAGCCTGCGGCCGGCGCTCGAGGCCTGGGGCCAGGTGCTGTCCAGGCCGGAGAACGGCCTGGCAATCGCGGGCGTCGGACGGCGCGATGTGTCGTTCGACGCGGGCCTTCCGATGCCGCAGCTGGTCCGCCGGCCCAGGCTCGAGACGACCTTGGACGCGACGGCTTGCTCGGTCACCAACCTCAACGACCAGCACGCCTTTGTCGCCGTCCCGAATGGCACGGACGTCCAGGTCGGCGACTGGATAAGCTTCGGCGTCTCGCACCCGTGCACCGCGTTCGACAAATGGCATCTTCTGCCGGAAGTCGACGACGACTACGTGGTCGTGGACTTCGTGCACACTTACTTCTAGCGCGCCGAGATCGCGCCCGGAGGGCCTTGGGCGCGTGCGAACTACAACGCTCCGCTACGCACCGATTCCGCGCCGCTTCTCGAAGACGATCTGCAGGTCCTGACACAGCCCGGTGCCGGATCCCGCCTCGCTCAGGGCGAGGTAGTACCCCCACATCCGGACGAACCGATCGTCGGCGTGGGCGTCGGCGTCACGATGTAGTCGGGTAGCCGCCCGCGTGGGCGCCACTTACCTGGGCGCCGGGGCGTCTAATGCCCTGGTGCCTCCAGGGTCGAGGCTCATGGGAAGGGAGCGCGAGCGATGTTCGCGTGGACGAGGCAAGGGGGATCGCTTGCGGCGGTGCGGAGGCTCGAGTCGAGGAGGAGCAAGCCTCGCGGCGTCTTCGCCGCCTTAGCCATCGCTCTGATGGTGGGCGCCTGCACCGGGGTGGCGGCGACACCGAGCCCGACCCCGGCTGCGACGCCCTCCTGGATGGCCTCGCTGTGGCCCACCGGCAACGCAAGCCCGTCGCTGGCGGCCCTGGAGTCGGCCCTGGCATCGCCGACGGCCGCCGGATCGCCCGGCGTGTTCGCCCTGGTCATGGGCCAGGCGGGGCGTGTCGCACCGGACATGAAAGGCGTGGGAACGGCCGGGTCCGAGATCGACGACTTCGGGTTCGACCTGCTGCGCCGCCTGGACGCCACCGGCAACAGCTGCGCCTCCCCGACCAGCATCGCCCTGGCGCTGGCCATGGTCCGGCCGGGAGCCCGGGGGACCACGGCGAGCCAGATGGACGAGGTGCTGCATTCGTTCGGCGCTCCGGGACAGGAAGCCCGGATCGCGGCCTTGCTGCAGCTCCTCAACTCGCAGACCTACTACGACGACTCGGACTGGGTCGCGGCCGAACCGAGCGCGACTCCGGACCACACCAACAAGGTACCGGTGGTCACGCTGAACGTCTCCGACCAGGTCTTCTCGCAGCATGGAATGACGCTGCTACCGGACTACCTGAACGCGCTGAGCTCCGGCTTCGGGGCCGGCGTCGGCCTACTCGACTACAGGGCGGACCCCGAGGGCGCCCGGCTGACCATCAACCAGTGGGTCAGCCAGAACACCGGCGGCCGCATACCGGAGATCCTGCAGCAGGGGGACATAACAGTCCAGACGCGGATCGCGCTGGCCAACGCGATCTACCTCAAAGCCGGATGGACCCACCCCTTCGATCCCAAAGTGACAGCCAGCCAGCGGTTCACGACCGCCGGCGGAGCCAGCGTGTCGGTGTCCACCATGGCCCTCCAGGCATGGCTGAGCTACGCGGCGGGCAGCGGCTATCGGGCCGTGGAGCTGCCCTACGGCGGCGACTACTCGACCCTGTCAATGCTGGTCGTCGTCCCGGACGACATGGCTTCGTTCGTGGCCGGCCTGAGCTCGGCGCGGCTGGGCCAGATCGACGCCCTCGAACAGACCTACGACGTGGACCTGACGCTGCCGCGCTTCTCCGCCGACTACCGGGTCGACCTGGCTGCCACCCTGCAGGCGATGGGCATGACCGACCTCTTCAGCAACCTCTCCGGCATCACGACGACTGAGCCACTGGTCATCTCCAAGGTGATCCACCAGGCGAACATCGACGTCGTGGAGGAGGGCACCACGGCGGCGGCAGCGACGGTCGCGCTCGGCAGGGCCACCGCGGGGCCCTGGGAACCGCCGCACGTGGTGTTCCACATCGACAGGCCGTTCCTCTACTTCATCCGGGAGCGCACCTCGGGCGCGGTCCTGTTCATGGGCCGCATCAACGACCCGTCCCTGAAGAGCTGAGCCGTCGGTCACGCGCCACGCACGCTGGAGCTGCGCGGGTGCGACAACCTGGTGAGCTCGCGAACCTCGTCTAGCCGACGCCAACCGCCACACGCTCGCCGGCGGGACGTCGACTAAGCTCGCCACAGCAGCCTGACTCAGGAGCGATGCATTGCCCCGCACCAGACTACCGCGCCCGTACCGTCGGCCAACGCCCATTCTCATGGCTCTGCTCGTCAGCACGCTGGTTGCGGCATGCAGGTCGCTGGCGCCAGGCTCGGCGAGCCTGCCTCAGACTCCCCGACAGACGAACCCGCAGACCACCCATTCCGCCTCGGCCAGCCCCACCTCGCAAGCCTCTGGCATTTGCGCGGCGGCAACGCTCGACGCCATGACCGAGGACCAGCGCATCGGCCAGCTCTTCCTCTTGGGGATCGATGGCGACGAACTCTCGCCAGATGAGACCGCCGCCATCCAGACCTACCACCTCGGTTCGGCCTTTCTCGTCAACTGGAGAACGCGGGGTATCGACCGCGTTCGGCCGCTGACCGAGAAGATCCAGGCCCTGGCGTCGGCCTCGACCACGGACCGGGTCGGCTTCTTCATCGGAGCCGATCAGGAGGGTGGACAGGTCCAGCGCATCAGTGGCCCCGGCTTCTCGACAATCCCATCGGCAACCAAGCAGGGCGCGCTTTCGCCCGAGATTCTCCAGAGCGACGCAACGAGCTGGGGACGCGAGCTGAAGGCGGCCGGGGTGAATCTCGACCTGGCTCCGGTCATGGACGTGGTGCCGCCCGGGGCAGACACGACCAACGAGCCGATCGGGGCCCTCGGACGCGAGTTCGGACACGATCCGACCACTGTCGCCAGCCACGGCGCCGCCTTCGTGCGGGGGATGCAGCAGGCTGGGGTGGCCACGACGCTGAAGCATTTCCCCGGTCTGGGAAGAGTAGCCGGCAACACGGACACATTGGCCGGCGTCGTCGACTCGGTCACGACCACCGACGATCCGTACCTCGAGTCCTTCCGCGCCGGCATCGAAGCCGGGGCACCCCTCGTAATGGTGTCGTTGGCGACCTACACGGCCATCGACCCGACTCGGCGGGCCGTCTTCTCGCCGACCGTCATCGAAGACCTGCTCCGGAAGGAACTCGGGTTCGACGGAGTGGTGGTTTCAGACGATCTGGGCGCTGCCGCTTCTGTCGCCTCGATGGCAGCCGGACAACGTGCCGTGGAGTTCCTCGCCGCCGGAGGCGATCTGATGGTGGTCGAGGGCACGGCTCCTGCGATCGAGATGGCCGCAGCCCTCTCGGCTCGCGCCGCCTCGAACGCCGACTTCCGCGCCCGGGTGAATGCGGCCGCCCTTCGAGTGCTTCAAGCGAAGTCGTCTTACGGCCTGCTCGCCTGCGCATCCTGATCAGCGATCCGGTGAGCCGCCCGATCGCCCGATCGTGACGGGAAGCGGCTTAGCGTTGGCCGAGCGGGGCGCCGAGCCTCCAGCGGTTGAACGCGGCCTACACTGGACGCTGGAGATCGCGGCCTGAACGACCGCCCCACGAAAGGAGGGGCTGCGATGACCAGTCCCCGCACTACCGGCGTCTGGATCTCGGCCGACTCGGCCACCGTGTTGCGCTGGAGCCCTGAGCTCACCGTACGCCACCGCATCGGCTCCACGGTTCCGGGTCGCCACCGCTCAACCGGACGAGCCCCGATCGAGGAGCGTCAAGGCGACGAAGGCCATCGCGACGAACACATGCGGACCTTCTTCGAGCAGGTCACCCACGCCTTGCCGGTCGAGGACGACCTGCTGCTTGTCGGAGACGGCGAGGTTGTCGAGCACTTCGCGGACCGCGTCCGCACCGACGATCTCAACCACGGCCGCAAGCGACGGATCGAGGTCGAGAAGAGCGGTCCGGTCACCGAACGCAAGCTGCTCGCCTTGATCCGCACCTTCGCCGGCTCACCCGCCAAGCGCTACCTGCCGCGCTGAAGGGCCCTGGGGAGGCAACCCAACGAGGAGCCGCACCGCGCTGCCATGTGAGGGGCTCCACCGTCACGCAAGGACCCGAAGGGACCGTTCACTCTCTGCCCTTGATGTGGTCTCAGGCGTTCCGTCCGTTGATCTCAATCACAGGACGTCCCATCTCTTGATGCGATCTCGATGATAGACAGGCGGCACGGCCTCTTCGGGTCGGTTTGGACTCTACCACCGGGGCGTTCCGCGGACCAGGGCCGTATGGCTGGCAGCGGCACGATCTTGCCATCGTGCCGGCGTGTGGGCGTCCCCTTTCGCCAGCGGCCACGGGCGGACGCGGTCGTATGGTGACCCGGTTGGAGCGTGCCCGCGAGGTGGGCTCCGAGATTCGACAAGAGTGATGGCCTCTGCAGCCGCAGAGCTGGCATCCGAAGTGGTCTATCGCCCTCTCGTACTGTCTCCAGATCGTGTGCGTCCCTCGCCCTGGCTTGACAGGTGGGCACAGGTGGTCAGCTGCTGCCCTCTCGACTCGAAGCAGGGTTCGGCCCAGCCATGGCCTCACCCGGCGCGGAGAGTGTCGCCGCCAGTCGGCGCGTGCCGATCGACGCGGGCAGCACGGTAAGGCAGCCGGCGGCCACGATGGCGGCGGCGATAGAGGGCGACAGCGAGCCGGTGGCAAGCCCCAGAGAAGCCGCTGCCGCTGGCAGGCCAAGCTGGGCCGACGCGGCAAGGCCGTAGGCCGACCACGAGCTCGGTGCCGCTACACGTGCCGCGGCGAGATGGACAGACAGTGCGGCGGCGGCCATCAGGAAGGCCAGAAGAATGGCCCGCTGATCGGCGCCCAGCGACCGGAAATCGAGTTCAGAGCCGAGCAGCACGAAGAAGGCCGGCACGAAGAAGCCTTCGGCCAGCCCGGACAGCTGGACCTCGAGGCGCTCCGGCTCCTGGAGTCTTGCCAGCACCAGGCCGGCCCCGAACCCGGCCAGCAGCGTCGAGCCGCCGGTCTGACTGGCGACCAGCGAGAGTCCGATCAGCAAGACAAGGGCGATGCGCAGTTGGAGGACCCAGCCACGCGAACGCGACAGATCGCGCAGGGTGACCGCCAAGGGGTGACCCTCGAAGCGCAGGCCGAGGAGCAGAGCGCTGAGCGTGGCGACGACGATGAGGGCATCGCCCGCGAGCGCGGCAGGGATCTTCGAGCCACCGATGAGCGTGAGCGGCATAAGCAGCACGGTCACTGCGTCCGCTATGGGTATCCAGGCCATGAGAAAGGCGATCTGCGGGCCGAGCAGCCCCCGCTCCTTGAGGATCGGGAACGCCACGGCTGCCGAACTGCCGGCGAGAAGCACGGGAAACAGGGCCACCGGAGCTGAAGGCGCAACGGCTGCCCCGAGGGCGACCCCGGCTGGCAAGGCGAGGGCGACCACGACGGCGAAGGCGACGGCAGCCGAGCGGGCCCCGGAAGCCAGGGTCGGTCCACGGAGCTGGACGTGAGAGCCCGCCACTAGCATCAGCATCGCGAACCCAAGCGTGTACAGGAAGCTGTTCGCGGGCGTCGCGGGGTCGATGATGCCCAACCCGGTGCGTCCGAGCACCGCCCCGGCCACGATCTCCCCGACGACGGAGGGGATCAGGGGACGAGGACCAGCAGCGATCAACGGGCCGGCCAGGCCGGCCAGAACGATGACCAGGAGCGTCGAAAACATGCGCGTCTCACTCTAGACGAGGCGAGGCCCCAACGACGTGTGCAGGAGCCGAACCTCTGTCTTCTTGCTGGCCGCAGCCGCGGTTCGACGATTGCGCGACCCGTCAGCGGGCGGCTCTATGGCTTCATCGTTGAGCCTCTGGCCGGGCTCCATCTAGGCAGGCCGAGCGCTCTGGCGGCGGAAGGGGTACCTTCCGGCCGTGGAGGTCAACCATGCAGGAGATCCCTGAGGAGCTTGCTTACCTGCTGCGCACGAACGTGCTTGCCCACGTGTCGCTGGCCGAGGCGGATGGCTCCATCGTGACCCACGCCATGTGGGTGGACTTCGACGGCGAGCACATCCTGACGAGTTCACCCAAGGAGTCGTACAAGAGCCGGGCCTTTCGGAGTCGACCCCAGGTGGCGGTCTCGGTCGTCGATCCCGCCGATCCGTGGCGCCGCCTCTCGATCAGCGGCCGGGTCACGCAGATCCGCGACGACGAGGGGCTCGCGTTCATCAACAAGCTTTCGGTGCGCTACGTCGGGACGCCCTACCCGCGACTGGCGCCGCGCGAGATCTTCGTCATCACGCCCGATCGCGTGCGCACCTTCACTGGCCGGCGCTGAGGCCGCGGCGGGGACGTCGAGGTTCAGCCCAGGGCCTTTCGGCCTCTTGAAGCCTGGGTCTGCGAGCCACCCTATGAGGGAATAGTGCGTAAGGCTCCGGGAGGAGGGATGGCTACTACCGCGTCGTTTCCTCCGACGCCACCTGAGCTGGCTCGACAACCCTGACCGAGCCGTCGTCGAAACGCTCGGACTTCCGTATCGGCGTCCGGGCCTTGAACTCTCCCACGGCGTAGCGGCAGGCATCGAAGGCTTCCGACCGGTGTGGCGATGCCACCGCGATGGCCACGGTCGCATCTCCGAGCGGCACCGTTCCCACCCGATGCACGACCGCGAGCCTCCGAACCCCAAACCGCGTCTCGATCTCGCCGGCTATCTCCTCAACGATCCGCGCCGCCATCGCCTCGTCGACCTCGTAGTCGATCTCCACTACGCGGTGGCCGGCATGCCGCTCAGCCTCCTCATCCTCACCGGGGGCGTGTGCTCGCGGCGTCTCGCGGGTCCTGCCCACGAACAGAACGACGGCTCCATCGACCGGAGTCGCAACAGCAGCCTCGAAGGACCGAAGCGTCTCCGTGTCAATCGGATCAGGTGAGATCACAAGGTTGCGCACGAGCGCCCCGTCCTCGCCGTCGTCGCGCCCGGACAGGAGCGGGATGCAGGCGACTTCATCGCCGTCGATCAGCGCCTCGTCGAGCGTCGCGTAGGTGCCGTTCCGCGCGAACCTCACGTACTTCTTAGTCGAGGCGAGGGCGGGGTGGATGGAAACAAGCGCCTGCCAAGCCTGTTCCACGCTTCCGCCGTCGGAAACCTCGAGGTCGAGGTGGGACTCGCCTGCGATCTCCCGCTGTCTCGCGAACAACCGGACGCCAATGCGCATCGCCCAAGATGATTCCCCTGGGTCCTGGCGCTGTCAATGGCGTCGAGCTTGGCGGCGGGCGCATGAGCTTGTTGGTCGCTCGGCCGCGATGCCCATCGCCCGCTCGCCATCACCGAGCTTCTAGGGCAACGGTTGGGTCGGGCTGTTGCCAGCCGGAGCCGCTTACGTGCGGCTTAGCGGTGCCGGGGGACAACAGTAATAAGGAGCAGTACTTCCAACAGAAAGGCCGCGCCTGTGGCCCAGGCGCGGCCTTTCTTCTGTGTCAGCTGAGCCGTTACAGGGCGGCCCCAACTGTGCTGAGGATGCTTTGGATGCCGCCGCTCAGGAACATGAGCGCGGCAATTGCGGCGATGGCGATGAGTGCGAGGATCAGGGCGTACTCGGCAAGGCCCTGGCCCTTCTCGGACCGGATGAGCATCGATGGCCTCCTGATAAGAGCGCCTCCACAGGGAGGGATGTATCCATTGTGGGAGGCGGGGTGGCGTGAGGGCCACTAGGCTCTTAGTCATAGGCCCAAGTCACCACCAGACGGCCCCCCGACATCTGATCCGAAGGTATCCAACGCCCACCGACGTGCTATGAGCGCGGGATGGCCACCGAAAGGGCGCCAATCAGATGGTCAGGCAACCGTTGGCCAGCGAGGCCCCTGTGCCACGCGATTGGTCACACCGACGAGAGGTCGCTGGCCCGCAGCCGGTGGGATGCAGGGGCTTGCCCCATAGCCAGCCGAGCGACATCCCGGTCCCCGCTGTCAGCGCCGGGTGAATACCAGGACTACGTGACTCCAGCGGCTCTCAGCGACTGGCAGGGGGCAATGGAACTAGCGCTTCAGCCGCATTGGTGACTGGGGTGCGAACCGCCTCATGGGTGGAATGCTACGCTGCCGCTCAGGTATTAGACGTGTGCTTCAACCTCAGCTTGGGCAGTTGGCAGGCACTAGTCGACGCCGTCACTCGACTGGGCGCGAGTCGCGCGGCCGTCGGGGTGGCCCCATAAGCGACCGGACGCACGTTACCGGAAGGCTCACTGATCGAGGTCTTCTGAGGCCAGAAGCCGACCCGCCGCACATCTTGGCGACCGAAGGGCGGCCAGGAAGTGCCGGAGATCGAGGTCTCCGCCCTCCATCGAGGCTTGATCGACTGCCATCTCGACTACCAGCCGAGCATCGTCGCCAAGGCCTGGATCAGACGAGCCCCCAGCTCGTGACACTGCGGCCAATTTCACCGAAACCGTCGCCGGATCGAGCCCTGACGCGACGACGAGAGAGGCCCCTTCAGGGGTTTGCATGAGGCCTTGGAGGATGTCAAGGCTGTCGGCGGCCCGTTCGTCTCGGGACGCATTGCTCGCCACCCCGGCCAGCAATGCTCGGGTGGCTGACGTTGGGTGGTGAGAGCGGAAGACAGTTATTCGACGCATCCCCAAGGTGGCGACTGGGACCGAATAGATGGTGTCAGTGCACGACTAGTTCGTTCGATGGGTCGTCGTCGTAGAAGACCCCCGCGTTTGTGTAGACCTTGCCGAAGGCATGCGCCCGATAACGACCCGCGCGGAGGGAGAACACATACGAGCCGTAAGTCGGCGCCCAGAAGGTACCCGGAGCGGCCCAATTGGCAGTCCCGAGGTTATAGTACCCGGCCCACGGTCGCAGGCTCCTGCTACGCCGCCCGGATCGCCAGGCTGAACCCGTCGCCGGCAGCGACCGCCTTGAAGTCGATCAGGCGCCACGGATGGGCCGCCTCGCCCAACCTCTCGCCTCCACCGCCCCATCCGATCACATCCCTGTCGGCCCGCAGGGCCAGCGCATGGAAGGCCCCGGCCGCGATTGCGGTCACGTTCTGCAGCCCCGCGGGTACGTCGAGCTGGCCGTAGCTATTGTCGCCCCAGGCCACGACCGTTCCATCGGTAAGCAGGGCGAGACTGAAATCACCCCCCGCAGAGATGGAGGTCACGCGCCTGAGTCCGGGCGGGACGTCCGACTGGCCGTAGCTGTTGTCGCCCCAGGCCATGATCGTCCCGTCCCGGCGCAACGCCAGAGCGTGGTACTCGCCGGCGGAAATGGCGGTCACCCCAGCAAGCCTGGACGGCACAGGGGTCGCCCCACAGCTCTCGTCGCCCCAGCCGACAACCGTTCCGTCGGCCCTGAGAGCAAGGGCGAATCCTCTGCCGGCCGCGATGGCGGTCACTCCCGCAAGGTCGTCCGGAACGCTGGTCTGGCCAAGGTTGTTCGCGCCCCAGGCCGCAACTGTCCCGTCGGAGCGCAGGGCCAGGCTGAAGCCATTCCCGGCCGCTATGGAGATCACGCCAGACAGCCCATAAGGAACGTCCGTCTGACCCACGGAGTCGTCTCCCCAGGCGCCCACGTGGCCTTCCGCGTCCAAGGCAAGGGCGTGGTCGGTGCCGGCCGCGACGGCCACGATGGTGCTCATCGGGATCGCCTCGCTGCCATTCGCCTCTGCCTCAGCGCCCCAGTACCAGATCCCGTCGGGGGCTGCGCGCCCGGGCCCCTCCGCATCCCTGGCAGCCGACCATACCGGCGAGGCGAAGGCAAGTAACATCAGGCCGCTGCCGGCCAGCACCGCAGCCGCCGCCGCGGCATCCCAGCTTCCGCCCGCCAGGCCGCTCGTCGCCACGCTCCCCAGCAGGTCGCCGGCCAAGAGCTCGTAGAGGCTGGCGCCGGCCAGCAGGGTGGCCCCTGCCGCGGCGCACTGCCAGAGTCGACCTTGCGCCTCCCCTGCCAGAACGGCCGACAGGCATGAGCAGGCCAGAATCAGAAGGCACAGCAGCTCGAGCGGCAGGGCCGCTCCGCTGACCGATCCGGCCAGATGAATCGGGTCGAGGCCGCCGCCCGATGGCTGGAGTGACATGTTGCCCGCAAGTGGCAGCCATAGAGAGGCGTTGTAGAGCGTTACCAGGGCCGTCACGGCCGCGGCCCGCTGCGCCACGTACACCAGCCAGGTCGCCCTTCTTCTGCGTGCGCGCTCCAGGCCGAAGGCAACGACGGCTGGACCGACGTATGCGACTACGGCGACGACGGCCACGACAACCGCCCAGGCGTATCCGAAGTGGTCCATCAGGCCTGGAGAACGCCGCACGATCCACCAACCCAGGTCGGCCATCGCCGGCAGAGTCGTCCAGGCGATCGCACCCACGAGCACGAGCCGGACCGACCGCCAGGCATCCGAACGCCAGATCAGGACTCCCGCCGGAAGGAGAGTGGCGGCACAGGTGTATCCCAGTCGGAGAGCCAGGTCCACGACCGACGACGCGGACCAATCGCCGGACAACCAGGCGTCCACGAGCGCGGTGCTCGCCTGGGCACAGGCGAGCAGAACGAAGAACCAGATCGGGGGAGAGACTCGATCCAGCAAGCGACGGAGGCGGTGCGCAGTCCGAACACGACGTGGCGGTTCCGGGTAGACGCGGCGGCCGTCCAGCCGGTCCTCCACGATCTGGGCAGCAGGCGGCGGGCTCGGTACCCACCACTCGCCCTCCAGTGGCCGGAGCCTATCCCGACGCGGCAGGTTGCCCTGGTCCGACAGCTCCAGAATCTGGCCCGTCCCGACTGGGCGCTCTCGCCGGCCGGCGGCAGCCGATGGACGGCCCCTCTCCCATCTTGCGCCCGGCGTATGTTGCCGCACTCCCGCTCTCCAGCTCCGCGAATTGGAGCAGCCAACAGCGTCAATCTTAGCCGTCCCTCGGGCTCGCTTCCATCAGTCGAAATGGCGATCCGGCGGTCGAGCGAGAGGACGGAAAGCGGCCCGCCCGGAGGAATCGACTGGGCCTCCCACGCACTTGGTAGCCGCGGCGAGCCTACCGCAGGGTGGCGAGCACCTTGGCGACGAGGGTCTCGTCGGCGGTCTCAATGTCGAAGACCAGGTCGCCCCGCGAGACTATGTAATCGGCGCCGGTGGCCTGCGCATAGCGCAGTTTGGTGACCGGCTCGCCCGAGACGGTGATGGTGGAACTCGTCGGCGGGTTCGAGCCAGAGTTCAGCCAGCCGTCGATCAGGACGGTCCGCACCTGGGTCTCGGTCGCGCCCAGGAGCCGGAAGGCGAAGATGCGCAGGTCGAGCTTGCCTGTCGGATCGTAGGCCGCCGCGATGACCAGCTGATCGGTGGTCTTGCCGAGCTTGGCGAGTGTCGTGACGAGCGATCGACTGGCCGCGTCGTTGGTGATGGCGTTCGTCGCGATCGTGCTCTGACTGGTCAGGGCGGTGCCGTCGACCTGAGTGGGGAGGTGCGCCTCGAGGTCCGGTGCCGCGTGGCTGACAGCGACCGCGCTCCCGCTGGGAGCCGCCGAGGCCGCCGGAGAGGCCACGCTTGAGGCACTGGCGGCCGCGGCACTCGGCTCGCTCCCGAGGGCCACGGCGGCCGGCGGAGGACTTCCCGCGACCGCCCGGGCCATGCCCGCATCGAGCGCCCTGGCGAGCGCCTCCAGGTCGCCCTGGCTGATGCCGCCCGAGGCCGTCCCCTCGGCCACCAGCTCGCCGTGGCGCACCCAGAACGACACCGTGCCGGCGGCGGCAGTCCTGACCGCCAGCGACTCGTCTCCGATCGTCGGGAAAGACGCCTCCGCGGCGCCAGCCGCTAGCGCCGAGTCGTGCGAGCGCGTGAGGGCGAGGGCGGCGTCGCTACCGAAGCAGCTCACGCTGAGGTTCGCGCCCATCGCCGAGCCCCCCGAGGCGCCCGGTCCGCCCATGGAGACGGACAGGTTGTCCACGAAGACGTGGCTCGACACGATCGACCAGCCGACAGGCAGCGCTGCGGCCTCGGGAACGGCGTTCCAGGCGAGCGACCGGCAGGCGTCGGTCGCGGGGCCGCGCGTCAGGGCGATGGCAAATCCCGCGAGGCTCGCCGCGACGGCGACGACGCTCAGGGCAACGGCGGCGGTGAGGAGCGGGCTCCGGGTCGGGCGTCGCTCACCGCCGCGAGGAGCCCTCGGGCTCACCGGGGCACCGGACGGCTTCGCGGCCGACGAGCGCGCGGGCGACGAGACGGTCCAGTCATTGGGCAGGCATGCTACCACGCCTCATCCACCGCGGCGGCCAGGTGGGCCGGTAGCACCAGCCGAGGCGGGCCAGCTGCACGCTTGCCTTCCCTCCACGGCTTCCTATGATGGCCAGACCATGAAGCGGGGCTACCTCGGCATTGGCCGTCTCAAAGGGCTTGATAGACTCGATCTGAGTCTGGTCGTGGCCGTTGTGGCGCTCGCCCTCGCGAGTGCCGCGGCATTCGGTCCCCTCCCGGTCCATCCGCCGGTGCAGCTGCTGGCACCCGGACTCGACCTCGTGCTGGACACGGCGGCGACCGTCGTCACGGGCTCCGTCAGTGTCCTGGCCCTGGCCCGCTACCGGGAGCGCGGGGAGCCGGTCGCCCTCTTCCACGCTGCGGCGTTCATGGTCCTCGCCCTCGCCAACGGCTTCGCCCTCGTCCTCGGCCTGGGCCATGCCGAAGAGATCCCCGGCCTGGAGCTGATGGCGCCCGGGCAGGCGCCCGTGTACGTGGCCTCGCTCGCTCGCCTGCTGGCGGCGGCCCTCCTCGTCACCGGCGGGATCGTCTCGCTTCGCCGGATGTTCATCCACCATCCACGCGCGGTGTTACTTGTCCCGGCGCTCGCCACGCTCGTCCTTGTGGGTCTCTGTCAAGCCTGGGGCGACAGGCTCCCGGCCCTCAGCAGCGTCTTCCCGGATGACCCGAGGCAGCTCCGGGTGCTGGCGGCGAACGTCCCCCTCGCCACCCCGCTGGGCGGCGCGGTCCAGCTCGCCTCCGCCCTCCTCTTCCTGTGGGCGGTCGGCCTCATGCGCCGGGTCTACCGCCGGGATCGCTCGATCGGCGACGCCTACGTCGCCCTCGGCCTGGTGTTCGCGGCGTTCGCCCAGCTTCATCTCGGAATGTACCCGGGCACCTACCCGGGCGTCGTCACCAGCGGCGACGGCCTCAGGCTGGCCTTCGACGTCTTCCTTCTCCTCGGCATCGACGCGGAGGCCCGAAGCATGCTCGGCCAGCTCCGACGGGCGAACCAAACCCTCGAGCACCTCGGCGAGATCGAGGCGGACCGGGCCGCGCTCGAGGAGCGGGCTCGCCTCGCGCGCGAGTTGCACGATGGCCTGGCCCAGGATCTGTTCTTCGCAAAGCTGAAGACCAGCCGCCTCACAGCGATCGCGGACCTCCACCCAGAGGCGCGTGCGCTCGGCGAGGAGGTGAGTCGCGCCCTCGATGCCGGCCTCGAGGAGGCGCGCCAGGCCGTGATGACCCTGCGCATCGGCGCCGATCCCGAGCACTCCTTCACCGACCTGCTCAGCCGGTCGGTGGACGATTTCCAGGACCGCTACGGCGTGCGCGCGGAGTCCGAGTGCTCGCCGGAGCTTCGCAAGCTCCCCACCAGGGTCGAGGCGGAGCTGCTGCGGATCGTCCAGGAGGCCCTCAGCAATGTAGTCCGCCACGCCGATGCGACGCTGGTCCGTGTCGAGGCGGCCGCCCCGGACGGCACCCTCACCCTCTCCATCCGGGACAACGGGCGGGGGTTCGACCCAGGCACCGTCGAGGCGGGCCATTTCGGCCTCGCCACGATGCGCGAGCGAGCCGCCCTCCTCGGCGCCGACATTGCGATCGAGACGCGGCCGCAGGATGGCACCCGCGTGGTAGTCACGATGGCCCTGCCGCCCCAGATGGCGTTCGTCGGCCTTCGTTCATGAGCGGGCGCCCGGACGGCAAGCTCAAGGTCATGCTGGTGGATGACCACGCCCTGGTCCGCTCCGCCGTCCGTCAGGCGCTCGTCGCGCCCGACATCGAGCTGGTCGCGGAGGCCGCGACGGCCGAGGACGCGATCTTGCTCGCGCCTCAGGTGCGCCCGGACGTCATCCTTCTGGACATCGACCTACCCGGGATGAGCGGTGTCCAGCTCGTGCGCGAACTCGCCCCGCGCCTGCCGGAGACACGTATCTTGATGCTGACTGTCTCGACCGCGGACCGAGACGTGCTGGACGCGATGCGCCTCGGTGCGAGCGGCTACTTGACCAAGGATGTGACCCCGGAGGCGCTCCTGCGGGCAGTACGAGGAGCCCACGGGGGCGATCTGGCGATGCCCCGCCAGATGGCGGCGCGACTGGTGCGGCGGCTCGTCATCGAGACGCGGAGCCCGGCGGCCCAAGGCACCCGGCAAGGCCTCAACGGGCTGACGGTTCGGGAGCGCGACGTCCTGCGCCTGCTCACGGAAGGATTGACCGACCGTGACATCGCGGCGGCACTGACGATCTCACCCCGAACCGTAGAGACGCACGTCAGCAGCATCCTCCACAAGTTGGGCGTCCGGAACCGGGCTGAGGCGGCCGGCCTCTATCGGGATCACGGGTAGGTCTGCATGCCGTGCCACCGTCGCGGTTCGGTTTCACCTGCCTTCGATGTCGATGCCGACGCCATGCCGCTCGGTGTCGGTCGTCCCGGCATCGAGCGTCTCCCCGCTCATCGCGTGTGACGTCTCCGGGCATCGCTGGCGGGCGGCCGCCCTGGCCGCCGCGATCTGGGTCCGGAGCAGGTGGGGCTGATCGACTGCCAGCACGACGCAGGTGCCATCGCGCATGATGAGCAGCAGCCGCTCGTCCGCCAGGGCGGCCTCTTGGATCTCATCGAGCTCGAACGAGATCGGCCCCGCGCCGAGGTGGACGATGCGCACCGAGGTGACGTACAGGTCGCCCGGCAGCCCGGCCCGCGGATCGGACCTGGGCTGGCGGCGGTCGAGCCGGGCGGCGTGGCGCACCGCCACGAGCTGCTCGCCCGGTGTCAGGAGCGGGCGGATCTCGTCGTCGGGCTCCAGGCCCTCGATGCCCCGGGCGCGATAGCGAACGCGAGCCTCGTGCGCGGCCGTCTCGTCCTCGATCACGCCCGTGCGCACCGCGCCGTCCGTCGCGCCGTCTGGACCCTCTTTTGGACGGCTCGCCGTGGGGGATGGCAGCGGGGATCGACGCTTCTCCCGGTCCATTCCGGCAGTCTAGGCCGCCACCGGCGCTCGGCAATGGGGAGAACCACCTAGGGCGGTACGGATTCCGAGCCTCCGTGGCGTGTCGGACACGACTTGGTCGGGGCGCAGTACGGAGAAGCGGTACGGAAACCCGGAATCCGTACCGCCCTCCGTGGCGACCCGGATGGAGCACAGCGACGGCGGACCTACGGTCCCCCTAGCGTGCGCGCCGGGATGCTCGTTGCTTCTCGCGCGGCGCCCGCCGGCGGTCCGCCGGCGGGTTCGAGTCGTCGTTCGCGACGTTGGAGGAACGGGATGAGGCGCAACCTGCTCAACCTGCTGGTCCTGATTGCCCTGTGCTTCCTGGCGGTCGGGCCGGTGGCGGCGAAGAGTCCGGACAAGGGAGGCAACGGCAAGCCACATGGCAACGGCCAGATGCGAACCATGACCGTGGCCGAGCGCAAGGCCGCCCGACTCAATCAACCGGTCCAGACGAAGGGCGTCAAGGCCACGTTCGCCGGCGTGAACCCGGCCACCGCCGCGTTCAGCCCGCTCACGACGGGCGCCACGACGCTGGCGACCATGTCGGCGCCACTCGCGACGCCCGACTACTTCGGGGTCGCGAACTGGGCCATCAGCCCGCTCCCGACGGTCGCCTCGACCGGCACGACGTCGACAGCGACCGCCGGTAACCCGCTGGTCGCCCGGGCATATGCCACTGACTACGCCACGGCTCCCGGAACCCTTGCCCCCGTGTTCGCGGTTATCCCCGCTGCCGTCTTGCCAACCGGCAGCCTCCAGAGCTTCCAGACATGGAACCAGGCGACGCCGGGCGGAAGCCCCAACCTGTCAGCGGGTAACGTGTTCCACGCCTACGTGCTGCGGCCGACGAGCACGCCCAGCCAGTACACGGTGATCTTCGACAGCGGACTGCTCACCGTGCCTGCCCTGCCCGCCGACAACACCACCGGACAGGTCGAGACTTTCTCCGTAGGCTCCGTTCCGGTCCTGGCGGGCGACGTCATCGGCTTCTTCGGTGAGGGGATCCCCGTGGACACGGGAGTCACCACCGGGCCGGACGCCGTGAGCTATCCGGCCGCCGCGGCACCCACCGTGACCGACAACATCCTTATGGGCGACCCCGCCACCTTCCCGCTGCTCTCGCCGCAGGATCGCACGTACTCGTTCGGCGCCACAGTCAGCGTCGGCGGCACGACGACCACGATCTCGGGCGGGATGCGCAAGTTCGTGGACGGGCTGCCGGGCCTGTGTGGGATCTCCGCGCCGAACGACCTGGGGCAGTGCATCCCGATCGCGACGCCCGATACCACGACCTTCCCGGGGAACCTCACGGCGAACCCGCCGGTCCCGGCGGCCGACTACTACGAGATCGGGCTGGTCCAGTACTACGAGCAGCTGCACGCCGACCTCCCCGCCGCTGGCACGGAGCTTCGCGGCTACGTCCAGCTGGTGCCGTCGACGTTCCCGGGCGCTGTCCCGCTCGACACTGCCCACGGCCTTGATCGCAATATCACGATCAACGGCGTCCAGGCCTACTCGGCTGCCAAGCCGAGCTACCTCGGGCCCATAATCCTCGCTCAGGGTTGCGATCCCTCCACCACGAGCTGCAACGCGGCCAGTATCCGACCGGTGCGGGTCAAGTTCACCAACCTGCTGCCGACCGGCCCCGCCGGCGATCTCTTCATCCCCACCGACACCACCTACATGGGTGCGGGGACCGGACCGACTGGCGCGGACTACACGCAGAGCCGGGCGACCCTCCACCTCCACGGTGGCAACACGCCGTGGATCAGCGACGGGACCCCGCACCAGTGGACCGTCCCGGTCGGCGAAGTCACCGCCTACAGCAAGGGCGTGAGCGCGGCCTACGTCCCCGACATGTGGTTCGACGCCAGCGGCAACCTGATCGCGAGCTGCGCCGGCTCGACCACCTGCGCCGTCGCTGGCGCCAACAACGATCCCGGCATCGGCTCGCTGACGTTCTACTGGACGAACCAGCAGGGCGGCCGGCTGATGTTCTACCACGACCACGCCTACGGCATCACCCGCCTCAACGTTTACGCGGGCGAAGCGGCCGGCTACCTCCTGACCGACCCGAACGAGGAAGCCGCGCTCGCGGCCGCGAGCGTCCCCGGCACGACCTCCGATCTCGCGCACCTCGTGCCGCTCGTCATCCAAGACAAGACATTCGTCCCCGATAGCGGTACGGTCGGCGGGCAGCTTGCCGCGACCGATCCCACCTGGGACGTCACGAAGTACGGTGGGCTGGGCAATCTGTGGTTCCCCCACGTCTACACGCCGAACCAGAACCCGGCTGACGTCACCGGCGCCAACGCGTTTGGCCGCTGGGACTACGGGCCATGGTTCTTCCCTCCGCAGGACCCGGCGACCCTGGTGAGCCAGCCGTTCACATGCACGAGCTCGGCGTACTCGGCGAGCAATCCGCCCGCCTTCCCTCCGCTGCTCTGCCCCGGCACGCCCAACCCCTCCGGCGTTCCCGAAGGCTTCATGGACACGCCGGTCGTCAACGGCACCGCCTACCCGACCATGACGGTCGACCCGGCGGCCTACAGGTTCCAGATCCTGAGTGCCGGCAATGACCGCACCTGGAACCTGGGGCTGTACCAGGCCGATCCGCTTACGGTAGCCGTGACGAACGGCGGCAGCGGCTACACGTCCGCGCCCGCTGTCTCGTTCAGCGGCGGCGCCGGCGGCGGTACGGGCGTCGCGGCCACGTCGGTGATCTCCACGGGTTCCGTGACCCAGATCCTCGTCACCGGCGTCGGCTCCGGCTACACATCCACCACCCCCAATGTCAACATCAGCGGGGACGGCACGGGCGCCACGGCCATGGCCGTGATCGACCCGCTCGCCGGCCAGGTCACCGCCGTCAACGTCATCAACGGTGGCACCGGTTACACGTTCGCGAACGTCGCCATCGACCCGCCGGCAGGTTGCGCTACCGGCTGCGTCACCGCGGCGGCCACGGCGAGCGTCACGCCGGCCGGGGAGGTGCTCTCTATCACGGTGACCAACCCGGGCAACGCGCCCTGGACGGCCGCACCGACCGTCACCATCGCGCCGCCCGCGTCCGGGACCCAGGCGTCCGCCTTCGCCTCGGTGAACACCGAGGTCAAGATGGTCGACGCCGTCCCGCACACGGCCGCGTCCACGATCAAGCCCTGCACGACGAGCATCCCGACCGGCGGCGCACAGCTGACCGCGGCCCTGCTCGATGGCACCGGCAACCCGCTCAACGGGACCGGTCTGCCCGCCAACTGCTATCCCTCCTCCTGGCCGACCGACGGCCGGGACGGCGGGGTGCCTGATCCCGCCACGGCCGGGCCGCCGATCATCGAGATCGCGTCCGAGGGCGGCGTGCTCCCATCCCCGGCCGTCATCCCCTCGACGCCGATCGGCTACGAGTACAACCGCCGAAGCATCACCGTCTTGAACGTCTTCGACCACGGGCTGCTGCTCGGTCCTGCCGAGCGTGCGGACGTCGTCGTCGACTTCTCGAAGTTCGCCGGCAAGACGCTGATCCTGTACAACGACGCTGCTGCGCCGGTTCCCGCGTTCGACTCGCGCAACGACTACTACACGGGCAACCCTGACCAGACCACCACGGGCGGCGCTCCGTCGACCCTGCCGGGCTACGGTCCGAACACCCGGACCGTCCTGCAGATCAAGGTCAACGCCACTGGGACGCCTAACGTCACGCCCTTCAGCCTGCCTGCAGTGACGGCCGCGCTGCCGGGCATCTTCGCCTCGACTCAGCCCAAGATCATCGTGCCCGAGCCCGCCTTCCCGGCCGCTAACGGCGGGGCCGCGAGCCCGACCTACTCCAGGATCCAGGACAACTCGCTCGGCGGCTGGCTCGGCACGGGCGTCGCCGTCGGCAACCTCACGCTGACCGATGCCGGGAGCGGCTACACGGCTGCACCCACGGTCACCATCGCCGCGCCGACCACCGCGGGTGGGACGACGGCGACGGCGTCCGCCGCCCTGCAGCCCACCACCGTTGCCTCCCTGTCCCTGGGGGCGGGCGGTAGCGGCTACACGGCTGCACCCACTGTCACCATCAGCGGTGGCGGCGGGACCGGCGCGACAGGTACGGCCACGCTTGCTCCAACGACCATCTCCAGCGTCAATCTCACGGCTGGAGGAAGCGGGTATCGCGCTGCTCCCACGGTCACGATCGCTGCCCCAGCCTGCGTCCCGGCTCCGGTGACGTGCGTACAGGCGACGGGGACAGCAACGGTCCGGAGCAACGGGCAGAGGAACGTCACAGGCGTCGTCATCACCAACCCGGGTGCCGGCTACACGTCCGTTCCCTCCGTCACGTTCGCCCCCGTCAACGGTGGCACCGGCGCCGCCGCGACCGCGGTCCTCGCACCTGCTGCTGTCGCTACCGTCACCCTTGGGGTCGGCGGCAGCGGCTACACCTCTGTGCCGAACGTTGCCCTCTCCGGCGGCGGCGGCTCAGGTGCGACCGCCTCGGCCGCTCTGACGCCAACCTCCATCAAGAGCCTGACCCTCACGAGTGGCGGCAGCGGCTACACCGCGGCGCCTCTCGTCACCATCGATGCGCCTGCCACGGGCACGACCGCGACCGCGACCGCGTCCCCGGCCTCGACGCCGCTTCAACCCAAGACCATCCAGGAGCTCTTCACCCTGGACTACGGCCGCATGAACGCCACGCTCGGCGTCGAGCTGCCGTTCACCAACTTCCTGACCCAGACCACGATCCCATACGGTTATGTCGACCCGCCGACAGAGATCTTGAAGGACGGCGAGACGCAGCTCTGGAAGATCACCCACAACGGCGTCGACACCCACTTCATCCACTTCCACCTGTTCAACGTCCAGGTCATCAACCGCGTCGGCTGGGACGGTGCGATCAAGCCACCAGACCCGAACGAGGTTGGCTGGAAAGACACCGTTCGGATGAATCCGCTGGAGGACGTCATCGTCGCGCTGCACCCGATGCAGCAGAACCTCCCGTGGCCCATTCCGAACAGCATCCGGCCGCTCGACGTGACGAAGCCGGTGGGATCCGCGCTTCCCAACGAGTTCACGAACGTCGACCCGACCAACCAGCCGGCGACAGTCACCAACGACATGACGAACTTCGGTGACGAGTACGTGTGGCATTGCCACATCCTCGGCCACGAAGAGAACGACATGATGCGGGCCATGGTCCTCGCCGTCCCACCGAACGGATTGGCTTCGTCGCTCGCGGCCGGCCCTCCTGTCGGCAACGGCAACAAGCCCCGGTCGGTGACCCTGACCTGGGTCGACAAGTCGACCAATGAGACAGCTTTCATCGTCCAGCAGGCGACCTCAGCGTCCGGTCCGTGGACGACCCTAGCAACGGTGGCAACACCTGGAACGTTCGGCCCTGGCTACGGGAGCTCCGTCAATGGGACGGTGACCTACACCGCCACCGGGCTTTCGCGGGGAACCACGTACTACTTCCAGGTGATCGCCGTCAACACGGTCGGCTACACCAAGACGTACGCCGCTCCCGCCGTCGGCTATCCCCACCTGTCAGTCAACGCT
>JBGQBD010000031.1:0-23200 GCA_041494645.1 Candidatus Limnocylindria bacterium | reverse complement strand
GGGCGACGGCGAGATGGACGAGCCCGAGTCGGTGACGGCTCTCTCGCTCGCGGCTCGCGAGGGCCTCGACAACCTGGTCTTCGTGGTCAACTGCAACCTTCAGCGCCTCGACGGTCCGGTCCGCGGCAACGGCAAGATCATCCAGGAGCTGGAGGGGCTCTTCCGCGGCGCCGGATGGAACGTGATCAAGGTGATCTGGGGTCGCGAGTGGGACGATCTGCTGGCCCGCGACGTGGACGGGCTGCTCGTCAACAAGATGAACGAGACCCTGGACGGCGAGTTCCAGAAATTCTCCGTGGCCGGCGGCGCCTACATCCGCGAGCACTTCTTCGGCCCCGACCAGCGGCTACGGCGCCTGGTCGAGAACCTGTCGGACGATGAGCTGGCGCGATTGAGGCGAGGCGGCCACGACTACCGCAAGGTCTACGCCGCGTACCGAGCCGCCACTGAGTCTCGGGGCGCGCCGACCGTCGTGCTGGCCAAGACCATCAAGGGCTGGGCTCTCGGCCCCGGCGTGGAGGGTCGCAACATCACCCATCAGGCCAAGAAGCTCTCCGAGGCCGAGTTGCGGATCTTCCGCGACCGTCTGGAGCTCCCGATCCCGGACGCGAAGCTCCACGACGCGCCCTACTACCACCCCGGCCCCGACTCGGAAGAGGTCCGGTACATGCTGGACCGGCGCCGCGCCCTGGGCGGCTCCGTCCCGAAACGGGTGGTCCGGGCTCGGCCGCTGCCCGCTCCGCGGCCCGACGTTGACGCCGAGTTCGCGGCAGGCTCCGACATGGCGGTCAGCACGACCATGGCCTTCGGCCGGCTGCTGCGAAATCTGATCCGCGACCCGCAGATCGGCTCGCACATAGTGCCCATCGTCCCGGACGAGGCGCGGACGTTCGGTCTGGATCCGCTCTTCAAGGAAGTGGGGATCTACGCCGCGCTGGGCCAGCGCTACGAGCCCGTGGACTCCGATCTCGTCTTGAGCTACCGCGAGGCCAAGAACGGCCAGGTCCTGGAGGAGGGGATCACCGAGGCCGGGGCCGTGGCCTCGCTGCAGGTGGCGGCGACCGCCTATGCGACCCACGGCGTGCCGCTCATTCCCTTCTACATCTTCTACTCGATGTTCGGCTTCCAGCGGACCGGCGACCAGTTCTGGGCACTGGCCGACGAGCGCGGCCGCGGCTTCGTGATGGGCGCGACGGCCGGAAGGACGACGCTCATGGGCGAGGGCCTGCAGCACGATGACGGGCATTCCCACGTTCTCGCCTCTGTCATCCCGAACATTCGAGCCTACGACCCGGCCTACGCCTACGAGCTTGCGGCGATCGTCCGCGACGGGATCGACGGGATGTTCGCGAAGGGTGAGGACGTCTTCTACTACATCACGCTCTATAACGAGAACTACGCCATGCCCAAACGACCCGGCGATCTGACCGATCGGCAGATCGTCGGCGGCATCTACCGGCTTCTGGCCGCGCCGGATCTCGGCCCTGCCCCCGGCGCAGGGTCCGCCCGACGCGGGGGCTCGGCCTCCGGATCGAAGCCCAGATCGAAGGTTGGCCCGAAGGCCGGAGGGCCCGGCGAGCCGCCCGTCCGGCTCGTCGGCAGTGGCTCGATCCTGCAGCAGGTCGTGGCCGCGCGGCAGATCCTGGCCGATCGAGGCGTCGCGGCCGAGGTGTACAGCGCCACCTCCTTCCAGCAACTCCGGGCGGACGGTCTCGCCGTCGATCGCTGGAACCGCCTGCACCCCGGGGAGCAGCCCCGCATCCCGCGCATCGCCGAGGCGCTGCCGGCGGACGTCGGTCCCATCGTCATCGCGACGGATTGGATTCGGGCCTATCCGGACCTGGTCGCACCGTGGTTGCCGGCATCACGCCTGGTCCTGGGCACGGACGGGTTCGGCCGGTCCGATACGCGCGAGGCGCTGCGTGAACTATTCGAGATCGACCCTCCGCACATCGCCGCGGCCGCCCTGGTGGGCCTTGCTCGGGCGGGGCGGCTCACGCAGGCCGATGCCGTGGCCGGCATCCGCGAGCTGGGCGTGAACCCGGACGCCGTCGACCCGCGGTCCCTCTAGGGCTGACCCGGCGGAAGCAGCCCGATCACGACCGCTCCCGTGGCATTGACGAGGGTCGTCCGGCCGACCTGAAGGCGCCAGTCGCTCCTCACCGCCAGGGGCGTATGGCCGTGCAACCACAGCGGTGGAGCAAGGCGATCCATGAGCCAGCGGTATCCACGGAAGCCGCGATGGTAGGTTCCATCCGGCATGTCTCCGGCGCCGAGCGGCGCCCCGTGGCTGATCACAATGAGCGGGTCCGTCTTGCCCAGCCGGCGCGCAGCCAGGCTCAGAGCTTGGTTCCAGGCCGTTCGCTCGCTTCGAGTCGCCTCCTTGCCGCGTCCACCCGGCCAGCTCAGGCCGGCCACGGCCAGTCCCAAGAGATGCCGGACCGCGGTGGAATGGATCGGTTCCGGGCAGAAGCCCGTGGAGCTGGCCCACCGTTCGGGAGCGTCGTGGTTGCCGAAGACGTAGACCAGCGGGGCGTCGAATCCGTCCGCGATGAACGACAGGTCGTTGCAGTCGAGGTCGCCGCAGCCCACGATCAGATCGATCGGGCCGAGAGCCTGGCGGTTTCGCCGTTCCAGCAGCGTCGGGTCCATCGAGTCCGAGACCACCAGCAGCCGGATCGGGTTGCCGCCGCGGTCGCGGAACGGCGTTGGATCCGGCCACTCGAGTTCGATGTGACGCGTCACGTCAGTCAGGCACCTCCGCGCCCGTCGGTTCGCGCGCCGGATACCGCCGGCTGATCTCCTCGATGGCAGCGTCCTGCTCGGCGATCTCGGCACCGTCGGGAGCTTGCTGCTCCGTCTGACGCATCCCCACTGCCGGCCGAAGGCCCTGGGCGGCGGCTCGCATCTCGCCGGCCTCGCCGATGTAAGAGAGCAGGTGCGTGGGGCGCTCGCTGGTCTGCCCGTCGAGCGGGATCAGCTCGGTGACCATCGCGTCCAGGCCGACTCCGTTGGAATAGAGCGTGGCGGCCACTCTGTTGTGTCCGTCGACGACCCAGTAGTCGTCGTCGAACTTGATCAGATCGATGGGCGGGAGCGGCTGGAGAGCCTCGTACGCCTGCCTCATGCGCTGCCAGCGGCCTTCCCAGTTGCTGCCCCGGAATGGTCTGAGGGGCAGGAAGTCGCCGCCTCGTTGAGTGGCGCCGGCGACGGCGGTTCCTCGGATCTCTTCTACTGGCACGAACCTCATGCCCAGTTCGCGCGGGGCCGCCTGGCGGGCTTGCGGGTAGAGCTCGTACAGGCTGGCCAGCGGCTCTCTGGCCATCCGCCTCACCCGGCGCGCCACCGCCGCCTGGTTGACGGACCAGGCCTGGCTGGCCGCCCCGATGGCTCCGCTGATGGCGCCGGCCACGGGCCCGACGATGTGGTCGACGAATGGGACGACGGCGTTCGCCACCGGCTCCGCCACGGCCTGAAGATGGCTCCTGATGCCGCTGGAGGCTCCGTCAGAGACGGCCGGCTCGGCTTCGTCGGCCGCGTCCTGCGGGCGATCGGAGGAAACCCAGGCGCGCTGCGGGGAGTCGACCGTCTCCGACCGGTGCGGGCTGGCGCTGGTGGCGCTGCCGCCTGACCCAGCCGGATTCGCCCTCGAAGTGTCCGGGCCGTCGGCCCAACGGTGTCGTTCATCCACGTTCTGAGCGTACCATCCGGGGCCGAGCCGGGCGTTTGCCGGCCGTTGTGCTCAGCCGGCGCGACCGCGCGGAGATCGTGGGCAGAGCACGGTAGGCTATCGATATCGGTGCGGCGTGCCGTGGGGTTGGCCCCGACCGGGCTGGGGCGCTGCCGAACCCGGACGATCCGGGATCGCAGGCACCCGAGCATCGCGACTGGAGGTCCTAGATGGCGAGTCTGCCGGGCTCCTCCGCGACTGCCGGAGCAGGTCGGGCCAGGGTGGCCGAGCCACTCGCCGACGCCGGGCTGCCGGACCGACCGGGCTGGAGGCGTCGAGGGCGGCTCCTCGTCCTGGCTGCCGCGGTCCTGTTCGTGCTCTGGCTGGCTCGTGGCATCATCGGCCCGTTCGTCGTCGCGGCAGTCCTCGCCTACGCCTTCTCGCCGGTCGTTTCGGGGGCGCAGGAGAAGACTCACCTGCCTCGGGCGCTGATCATCGGGATCGGCTACCTGCTGGTCCTCGGCCTGATCGTCGTCCTGGCGGTTCTGGCTGCCGAACGCGCCGGCTCGGAACTGCGAGAGCTCTCGTCGGGAGGGCGGGATATCATCGCCTCCGCACTCCACAAGCTGTTCGGCGACACCCTGACCGTCGCCGGGCAGCAGATCGTCGTGACGGACCTGGCGGCACAGATCCGGCAGGCGCTCCTGGGGCTGATCCAGTCGCCGTCCAGCGCCGTCGGCGTTGCCACGCAGGCGGTCGACCTGGGGCTCCAGGCCATCCTGACGCTGATCATCACCTTCTACTTCTTGCTCGATGGCTACCGGTTCGGACAGTACGGGCTGCGCTTCCTGGATCGCTCGCAGCGAGCGGATGCCCTTCGGATCGCCCACCGTATCCACGTCGTGCTGGGCCGCTGGCTACGCGGCCAGCTGCTGCTGATCGCGCTCGTGGCCGCAGTGATCTACGTGATCCTTGGACCGATACTGCACGTGCGGTATGCCCTCGCCATCGCGATCCTGAGCGGCGTCCTGGAGATCATCCCGCTGGTTGGTCCGTTGATCGCGGCCGCGCTGGCCGGCACGGTTGCGTTCGCTTCTCACGGCACCGACACTACGATCGCCGTCCTGGTGGTCTACCTCGTCGTCCGCCAGGTCGAGGACCAGGTCGTCATGCCGCTGGTCATAGGGCGGGCCGTTGACCTTCACCCGGTCGTCACGATCTTCGCCGTGCTCGCCGGTCTCAGCACGTGGGGTGTCTTCGGCGGGCTGATGGGTGTTCCCGTGGCGGCGGCTCTCAACGTGACGCTGCACGAGCTGTATCCCGAGGAGACCGGCGGCCACTCCGACGGGACGCCGGCGCAGGCCGCGCCGGCGTATCGCCTTCGACGACGAGTACCCGGATGGCGCGGCGCGGAACGCAACGTCGAGGGACCGCCACCGACCGCCGCCGACGGGAACCCGTAGCGCATCGTCGTCGTCGGCACGCTCGCCGAGCGCCAGGGCGATCGATGGCTGGCGCCCGCTCGGGCCGAAGTGGAGGGGACGGCCTTGTGGCCGGCGAGAGTGCGGGTTCGCATCCTTGCCGCCGAGCTCGGGCGCGACGTGGGGCTGGTGGGCGCGTGGCCGCTGGTCATGGACCGCCACGGAGACCCGGCCTGGCGGGCGCGGCGCGGGACCTCCTAGCGCGGACGGACCCTGACTATCCGGCAGCGCCCGCCCGGACCGCGGGCTGCGGCGTGACAGGGGCTCCTGTCGACGGCGGCTCCCTCGGCGGCAGCATGTCCAGGTAGACGAGGGGCGCGGTGAGCCAGCGCTGCGGGGCGCCGTCGTTCTGACGCCAGCGGTCCACGACACCCCGCAGCCACAGCGGCCACAGCCCGACGAGGACGGCCAGGCGCGTCAACGAGAAGATCGGCATCGTGGCCGTGGCCGCGACGAAGGCCAGCCAGTCCAGGCGCCAGCGGATGGCGACGAGGATCGCCACTGCCGCTATGGCCGTCCGGATGGCGAAGTCGAGACCGCCGTGGTCGGGCACGATCGCGTAGACGAACATCGCCTGCATCTGCGACTGTGCCTCCCAGCCGAACGTCCCCGCGTAGTCGAACCAGAGACCGGGCGCGATCGCGAACGACGCCAGGCAGGCCGCGGCGAAGACCGCGCAGCTGATCACGACCGGCCGGCGAGTCTCGGGGCGCGCCATCCACAGGTACGGGATCAGGAGCGCGGGGCCGAACTTTATCCCCGCGAACCACGGCAGGAGGTAGATGCCGGCGGTGGCCACCCGGCCGCGGCACAGGCACATGAGCACCACCGCGCCGAGCTGCAGGGTCACGTTGCCGAAGCTGAGCTCGGCGAACACCGGCCACTGTAGGGCGGCCAGCACGGCCAGCTTCCACGACCCGGCCAGGTAGCGCAGGCACAGGACGCCCCCGATTCGCCAGATCCAGTCGACGATCCCCTCTGGCACGAGGCCGATGGGAAGCACCAGCTGCGCGTAGATGGGCGGGTACTTGTACGCGCCCGAGGTCCAGATCTCGGCAGGCCCGTACAACTGGCTGCCGTCCAGGAGGTGTCGCGCCGCCAGCCAGTATGCGTTCGTGTCGTAAGCCGGCCACCAGTGGTAGGTCAGGTTGTCGATGACCAGCGCCGCGACCTGCACGGCGATGGCGATGAGGACGAACCAGGCCACCAGGAATCCGACCGTGTCGGCCTTCGATCGCGTCGGGACGACCCGGCCCCAGAGGGGGCGGCCACGGCCGGCGGCCTTGCGACTGGAGTGGCGGTCGGGCACCTCGGAGTCTCCGGGGGCCGGTCTGGGAGAGTCGCTGATGGACGGACTCGTTTCCTTCACGGCGGGCGTGTCTCGGTCGGGGCGTACTGCTCGACAAGTCTACCGGTGCAGGCTCGCGTCGGGCAGGCCTCAGCCGGCGATCGGCCGGCCCCACTTCTGGCCGTCGCGGCCGCATGGCCGCACGGGCGCGAAGCGCGGAGCCGTCAGAACGGAGGCCAGGGGATGGCCGGCCGGTCGCGTTCGGGGCGGGGGAGCCGGCCGGACCGCAGAAGCGCCTCGACGCGCCGCGAGGTCGCCCGAACCTCCATCGGAGTCAGGAGCTTTCGCAGCTCGTTGCCGAGCGGGCCGCGTAGCCCAACGCTCAGGCGCTCCAGGACCGCGCGCTCCTCCTCGGTAAGCGGTTGTCCGCGCCACCGCCACAGGACGGTGCGCAGCTTCGGCTCCACGGCGAAGCACAGGCCGTTGTCGCAGCCCTGAATCCGGCCGTCGGGGAGTGGCAGGAGATGCCCGCCCTTGCGATCGGCGTTGTTCAGGATCGCGTCCAGCACGGCCATGCGGCGCAGAGCCGGATTGTCGGACCCGATCAGCTCCGCCAGGTCTATCGACTCGTCGACCTCGACCCAGAGCTGGACCATCCCCTCTCCAAACGGCCCGTCGCGAAGGACGGTGGGCGGGACGACCTCCCAGCCGCTCGCCTCCGAGATGGCATGGGCGGCAACTTCGCGGCACGCGAGTGTGCCGTCGGGGAAGTCGTACAACGGCCGTTCGCCACGAACGGGCTTGTACACACAGCTGGCGGCCACGGTCCCGGACGGCTCATCGCCGGGCCCCTCGACCACGCAGAAGAAGGTGGCGTTGGAGGCGGTCATCAGCCGCCCCACGACGCTCATCTCGCCCTCGCGCAGCAGGCGCATGGCCGAGGCTTTGTCGAGCCGGGTCGCAAGCTGCCGGCCCGCCAGAGCGGCCGCTTCGATCTGGGCCCGGGTCAGCCCGGCGATCGTCGGCTCGGCCGGACCTGCCTCGCCGCCTTGGTCGCGCGCCACCGAGGCGCCGTGCGCGCCCGCGTCCGCCATCTCGCTCAGTGCATGAACCCGTTGCGACGTGCGCAGATGTGGCCTTCGGGGTTCAGCGGCTGGCCGCAGAACGGGCACGGCGGACGACCCGCGGCCACTACCTCGAGAGCCCGCTGCGCGAAAGCCAGGGCCTGCGCCGGCCGGAGGTGGACGCGGATGACGTCCGTGTCTAGGTCCGCGCCCTCCTCCGCCTCGCCGGCCTCTTCGGACTCCTGGTCCTCCTCGGTGATCTCGCGCGCCTCCACCAGAATCGTCTCGTCCTCGCCGTCCCAGACTATCGCCATGGTGCCGACTCGGAAGATCTCGTCGATCGGCTCTTCCAGGGGCGCCCTGTCGACCTCGGCCGCGGGCGGCTCGTCCGGAACGCCCGCTCCGCGCTGGCGGACTTCGGACAGCAGCTCCCCCAGGCGCTCGGCCAGAATCGCGACCTGCAGCTTCTCCAGGAGCACCGACACCCGCCGGCCGGAGTCGCGAGCTTGCAGGTAGAAGGTCCGGCTGCCCGCCGGGCCGATCGCGCCCGCTACGAAACGATCCGGGTTCTCGAAGTTGTATACGCGTCCAGCCATCTGGCCTCCAGCCGGGTCGTGGCGCATCGCTCGCCGCCACGCCGAATCTATACCCCCTCGCCATAGCGGTCCCGCGAGGTCGGGAAGTGGAGCGCGGGCCGGCCTGGCTGGATCTCAACGTGGACGCGTTCCCGAGCCGGAGGGTCGAACTGTCGATTCCGCGTCCGATTCCGGGCTGGCTGGCCGGCCGTCAGACGCCAGGCAGCAATCTATGGGTACGATATCACAAATTGGTAGGTGTCTCTTGACAAAGAGAAAGGCTAGATGTCATAGTGCCAATCAGCACGAGCCATATCCTTCCGGGAAGCCCGGAGGTCCGGCCCGGAGCAGAAGCTGGGAACGCATGTCACGCGACGTCATCTCAACCTGTCCCGTCTGCTCGAGCGAGCTGTCGATCACCCGGCTCCAGTGCCGTGGCTGCGGAACCGCGATCGAAGGCGACTTCAACGTCGGTCGCTTCGGGCGCCTCAATCGCGAGCAGCTCGCCCTTCTCGAGAGCTTCCTGCGCGCCCGGGGCAACGCCAAGGAGCTCGAGCGCGAGCTCAAGGTGTCGTACCCGACCGTTCGGGCACGGATCGACTCGCTGGTACGGGCGCTCGGGCTGGCGGACGGAGCGCCGATCGGCGACGAAGGCCAGGACGGTTCCGGACGATCGGGCGAGATGGCGGAGATCCGTCGCGACGTGCTCGAGCGTCTGTCGCGGCACGAGCTCACGGCGGACGCGGCCGCGGCGCTGCTCCGCGGCCGGAAGGAGTAGGAGGATGGGTACGCTCGAGCGCACTGAGACGCTCGCCCATCGGCTTGGGACCAGCGGACGAATCTCGATCAAGACTATCGGCGGCCTGCTGCGGGTTCGCGGCGTCGAAGGCGACGAAGCCCGGATGTCCGTCGCGTACAGGATCCGAGCGGCCGATCACGCCGCGGCCGAGCGCGCCCTGGAGACCGGGCGCGTCCTGGTGGACCGGGGCCCCGGATCGCTCGAGGTCGAGACGCCCGAGCGGCGTCTCTCGACCGGGCTGGCATGGCTCTTCGGAGGCGCCCGAGTCAGCGCGGACGTCAGCGTCGAAGTGCCGTGGGGGACGCGGGTCCGCCTCGAGACGATGAGCGGCTCCATCGAGGCGTTCTCCCTGATCGGCGACCAGAAGTATCGAACGGTGTCCGGCGACATCCGCTTGTGGGGCCTGGGCGGGCTCGTCGAAGCGGGCACGATCTCGGGGTCGATAGGCCTCGATCACGGCGGCGATTTGAGGCTCCGCTGCAACACGATCTCGGGTGCCATAAGGGCCCGAGCCAACTGCTTCCACGGGATGATCCTCTCTTCCACGAGCGGCGGCATCGCCATCGTCGGGGCGTTCGATCCGGCGGGCGACTACCGGGCCGAATCCATCTCCGGCAGCGTCGCCTTGACACCCCTGTCGGGCGTCACGGCCGAGCTCCGGACCGTTTCGGGCTCGATCGTCTCGGACATCGAGCATCGCATCGAGGGAGGGCGCGGCTTCTGGCGTTCGATCGTGGGCGACGGTCGCTCGATCGTGCATGTCAATTCCACGTCCGGCAGCCTGCGGCTGCTGGCGACGAGACCGGACGATCTTGTTGTCGCGGCAGCAGGCCCGGCCGCATCGGCAGCCTCGGCGTCGGAGGCGCCGGCCGCCGTCTCGCCAGCTGACGAGACCGCCGCGAATCAGGCCGCGGCCGGCGGGGAGGAATCCCCCGCGGCCGAGTCCGTCGAGAGCTGGAACCCCGACGAAACGGCCGACGCCCAGGGCGATCTCGCCGAGGAAGAAGAGCTCGCCGTTCTGCAGGCCCTCGAACGAGGCGAGATCGGCGTGGACGAAGCCGCCGAGCGTCTCGATCGGTCGAGGAGGTAGGGCGATGTCGGGAGAACTGGAAGCCCTCCTGAAGCTGGTCTCGGAAGGCCGCCTCACCGCTGACGAGGCCGCTCCGATCGTGGCCGCCCTGGAGGAGAAGGCGCAACCGGATGCACGCAAGTCGGCCAGTGGGCGTGAAGAGTCCGCTGCCGGCTGGCGGGCGCGCGGCGAAAGTCGCCGCGGATCGGCCCAGGAAGTCCTGGCCGGCCGCCGCATAAGGGTCTTCGTGGCCGAGGGCGGCCGCCCCGTCGTCAACCTCCAGATCCCGCTGGCGGCGGCGGGTTTCGCAATCGATCAGGTGCCCGGCCTTTCGCCGGACCACCGGTCCCGCATCGTCGAGGCGATCCAGAGCGGCATGACCGGGCCGATCCTGGAGGTCTCCGACCACGGCGACGAGGTCCGCATAGTCATCGAGTGATGCGGCGGCCTCGAGCCGCCAGTCAAATCCCAATCTCATCACCCGGGACGCCGAGCTCGCCCCGGCTTGGATAGTCATTGCCTGAAACAGGTTTCGAAGGAGGAGGCGGACCCTGAGGGCCGCCGGAACAAGGGGACGACAGTGTTGCTGCAGATCGAAGAACTGACGAAGGTCTACCGGACGGGGATCCGGGCCAACGATCGGATCACCCTGGCCATCGGCGAGGGCGAAGTCTTCGGCCTGCTCGGCCACAACGGCGCTGGCAAGACGACCCTGGTCAACCAGGTTATCGGGCTGCTGCGGCCCACCGCCGGCAGCATCCGCATCGACGGCCGGGACATGGTCGCCGATCCCGGCTTGGCACGCCGGCTGTGCTCCTTCCAGGCGCAGGCCCAGGTGCCGATCGACGGCCTCACGCCACGCCAGGCGATCGATCTCCTCGGTCAGCTGCGCGGCGCGTCCAGGGCCGACGTTCAGCGCCGCCGTGAGCGGCTCGTCGACGCCCTGGACCTGGGGGAGTGGCTAGACATCGACGCGGCCCGTCTCTCGGGCGGCGTGAAGCGTCTCGTGGCCTTCGCCATGGCGGCGGTCTCGCCGGGTCGTGTCGTCATGCTGGACGAGCCGACCAACGACGTGGATCCGGTCCGCCGCCGCATGCTGTGGCGGCAGGTTCGGGCGCTGGCCGACCACGGCGCCGCAGTCCTGCTCGTGACTCACAATGTGATCGAAGCGGAGCGTTCGGTCGACAGGCTGGCGATCCTCGATGAGGGTCGGGTCATCGCGGAGGGGACCCCGGCTGATCTCAAGGCTCGACTCGGTGCGGCTCTCCGGCTGGAGCTCGTCCTGGATCCGGATGCGGTCGAGGTGCCGGTCTCGCCCTTCCCGGGATCGTCGGTGACGGTGGGCAATCGACTGATGGTCGGCGTCCCTGCGAACGGCGCGGGCCAGGCCGTGGCCTGGGCCGACTCGCTCCAGCGCGCGGGCGCAATAGAGGAGTTCACCCTGGGGCCGGCAACGCTCGAGGACGTCTACGTGGCGCTGGTAGGCGGGATAGAAGGCCGGCCGGCGGAGATAGAGGAGGCCCTGGATGCAACTGCTGCGTAGCTACCAGCTGCTCGTGACCTGGCAGGCGCTGCGCAAGAAGGCGTACCTGCCGCTGATGATGGCGGTCCAGACGCTCTTCTCGCTCGGCATCGTGCTCGGCTACCCGCTCCTGTTCCCGACCCTGGATCGGACCACCATCTATCTCATCGCCACGGGAGCGCCCGCGATCTCGATGGTCTCCGTCGGCCTGGTGGCCCTGCCCCAGACGATCGGCGAGCAGAAGACCGAAGGCAGCCTGGCCTACATGCGATCGCTGCCGGTGCCGCGGCTGGCCTACCTGGTCGCGGACCTGACGGTGTGGCTCGGTATCGTGATCCCCGGCGTCGTCCTGGGCGTCCTGGTCGGCGCGTGGCGGTTCGGCCTGGACCTGCAGGTCAGCCCGCTCGTTGTCCCGGCCGTGCTGATGGTCGCCCTCACCGCAACGTGCGTCGGCTACGCCATCGCCTCGGTCCTGCCGTACATGCTGACCGTGATCATCACCCAGGCGATCGTGGTCCTGGTCTTCATGTTCTCGCCGCTGACCTTCCTGCCCAGCAAGCTGCCGGCCTGGCTGGAGACGGTCCATAGCATCCTGCCGATCCAGGCCATGGGCGAGGTGACTCGCGGCACGATCGCGCCGAACGAGTTCGGGCTGCCGATGGGCGCCTTCCTGGTGCTGGCGGTGTGGTGCGTCCTCGGGTTCGGCGTGACCTACGCGGCCATGACCCGGCGGGGGTAGGGATGTCGATCCAAGGCCGCGCGGGAGAGGCGCGCCCCGTCGCGGTCCGCAAGCTAGGCTGAAGGCATGACGAAGCCAACCGCCAAACCGCCGTGGACATGACCGGCCGGCCGGGCAAGCTGCCGGCCCGCGACTTCGAGGAGATCCGCCTGGCCGAAGCCCTGGAGCGAGGCCGCTGCCCGGTCTGCGACGCCCGCCAGGAAGCGAGCTACGCGGCCCTGCGCAGCCTGGCCCGGGAAGGCGCGACGGATGTGGGACTGCGGGCCCAGATGGACGAGGGCCTCGGGTTCTGCCAGCCGCACAGCGCCGGCCTGTCGCGGATGGAGCTGCTGCAAACGAGCAGCCAGCTGGCTACGGCCGTGCTCCTAGACGCCGTGTTGCGCCGCCGCCTGGCTGCCCTCAAGAAGCTCGCCGGCAACGACGCCGCCGCCCAGGGCCGTGGGCTGGCCGAGCTCTCCGACCCGCGCTGCCCCGTCTGCGCCCGAACCGCCGAGGCGTCGCGAGCCGCGGTCGCACGGCTGCTCGATCTCTCCGCCGATGCCGCCTGGTCGGCCGGCCTGGGTGCGGCCGAGATCTGCCTGGCGGACCTGTACGGCCTTTGGGCTGCTGCCACCGCCGGAGCCGCAGACGTCCAGCGGCGCTGGTCGGCCATCATCTCGGCCCAGCTGCGGCGCCTGGAGGCTCTCCAGAAGTCGCTCGCCGAGTACGCCCACAACAGTACCTTCGATCGGCGCCACCTCATCACGCGCGAGCAGGAGGAGGCCGGCGCGGCCTCGATTCGCTTCTTCGGCGGCTCACCGGACCGCGATCGCACTCGCTGAGGCCGCCGGCGGGGCACGCCTGGAAGCGGGACCCCGCCCCGACCGGCGAGGGTGGCGCCGGACTCCGTACAATTCGGGCAGTCATCCGCTGGCGTCCCGCGCTCGGAGGTTCGAATTGCCCGCGCTCCCATATCCGGTAGCCCGCCTGATCGATGCCGCCCTCGTGAGCGAGTTGACGGTCGTCGGCGCCGACGGCCGCCCGATCACGTACCCGATGACTCCGCTCCTGTGGGGCGACCGCATCTACATGACTTCCAGCGCCCTGGACAGCGCCAAGGTGGCCCACATCAAGGCCAATCCACGGGTCAGCTTCTCCATCACGAACCCCGACGCCATCGGGACCTTCACCGGCAAGGTGACCATCCAATGCGACGCCAAGGTCGCCGAGGATGACCTCCATGCCGGCTGGGAGAAGCTCGTCGACAACTGGAAGCGCAAAGATCCGGGCGTTCTGGGCCTGCTGAGGTCGCGCCTGGCGTTTCCGCTGATCTTCGAACGGGTGCTCATCGAGCTGACTCCGAGGCGGACCTGGTTCTGGCCCGACGGCCGAACGGATCGGGCGCCGCAGGTGACGATCGCGGCGGAGGTGGCCCGATGAGCCCGACCCCCAGGCGGCCTAAGCTCGGCAAAGCCCCAGCGGACGGCGAAGCGACGGCGCAGGGTTCGACAGAGCCAACTCAGCCAGCAGGGCCCGCGGAACCGACCAGGCCCGAGCAGACGGAATCGGCCAAACCAACCCTGCCGACCGAACCGGCGGTGCCGGTCGCCGCCGAGGCCGCCGACGGCGCCGCGCCGCTCGGACCCTCCGAGCCGTCGAGCGCTCCGGAGCCTGCCCGGAAGGCCTCGGCCGATGACCTGGCCAGGCTGGCCGCTTTCAGCCACGCCGTCCTCAGCTGGATCGCGGAGGACGGCTATCCCGTCAACGTCGACGTGGAGGTCGAGGTCAAGCCGAACCAGGGGATCGTCCGGTTCGGCGAGCCCCCCGGCTTCAAGCTTCCGTCCGGGGCCCGCGTGGCGCTGACCGGGAGCCACATCAGGCCCTTGCCCGCGGGTGGCTTCGACGAGCGCAGCCACGTAACGATCTGGGGAGTTGCGGCGGCTCGTCCGCGCGGCCGTTTCGCCGTCACCGCGGACCGCGCCTGGGCCTGGGATGAGGGCGATCTGCCGCTGCCGGCGGCGTACGAGCGCAACCTGCCGAAGGCCCGGCGCTACTTCGAGGCGCTTTCGGCGGCCCGCGGCGTGCGGGTCAGGCCGCGTCTGTCGCCGGCCTTGCTGCTGTTCCGTGCCACTCGAGCACCGTTTCTGAGCGCCACGCTCGCGCCGGTCCTCCTGGGTTTCGCCGTGGCCGCGCGGGCCGGCTTCTTCGACCTCGCGACGGCGGTCATCACCCTCGTCGCGGCCAGCGCCGTCCACCTCGGCCTGAACGTGGCCAACGACGTCTTCGACACCATCCAGGGTGCGGACGACGCGAACACGACGCCCACGAAGTTCAGTGGCGGTTCGCGAGTGCTGCAGAACGCCCTGATATCGATTCGCGACATGTCTCTGCTGGCGGCCGCCTGTTATGCGGTCGCGGCCGCCCTGGGGCTGGTTCTGCTCGCCCTGCGAGGCTCTCCGGCCCTGGTGGCGATTGTCATCGTCGGCTTCTTCATAAGCCTGGCCTACACGATGCCGCCGTTCAAGCTCGTGTATCGCGGGCTCGGCGAGATCGCGACGGCCATCGGTTTCGGGCCCGTCATGCTGCTGGGGGCGTTCACCGTCCAATCGCGGGGCACGCTCACGCTCGAGGCCTTCACGGCCTCGATCCCAGTGGCGCTGCTCGTCGCCATGATCCTGTACGTTAACGAGATCCCCGACCGGCCCGGCGATGCGAAGGTCGGCAAGGTGACGTTGCCGGTGCGGTGGTCGAAGCGGGCCGTGATCCGTGTCTTCGACCTGGCCGCCGGCGCCAGCTTCCTCGTGGTGGCCGTCGGAGTGGCCGTCGGCATCCTGGCGATCCCCGCGTTGCTGGCCCTGCTGGCAGTCCCGTTGGCGATCCGGGTCCATGGCGGCCTGGTCCGCTTCTACGACAACCCATACGCGTTGATGGCCACGATGGCCGCCAACATCCAGCTCCACATGACCGTCGGGTTGCTGCTGCTGGTGGGCTACCTCGCGGCGATCGGCGATCAGCAGCTGCTCGGGCTACGGCCTTACTTCTGGTAGGGCGGTCGCGGGCCCGGCTCTTCGTCCGCCGGAACGGTCGTGGTCCCTCTCCGTCAGCTGCGGTCGGCAAACCAGGCGTCGAACCCAGGCGTCCAGGCAAGGCGGGCGTCCGAGCCATCCGGGTCGGCGGTCACGGCGCAGCCCTCGTAGCCCGGCCTGCCGGCGACCCAGGCGAGTCCGGTGGGACCCATGGCGAAGGCGGCGGTGGCGTAGGCGTCGGCGAACGTGAGGCTGGGCCCCACGATCGTGATGCTCAGCACGGTGGAGGGAGCCTGGCCCGTGAACGGGTCGCGGACGTGCTCGCCCCGTTCGTAGGCGCCCGAGGTGGCCACGCAGCCGTCGTGCACGGCTAGCACGGCGGCGAGCCGGTCGGCGATGAGCGGATGCCGTATACCGACCCGCCAGGCCTGCCCCGGCGCCGCCTCGCCGCGGGCGATGATGTCGCCGCCGCCGTTGATGCAGTAGTTGCGGGCCCCGGCCGCCTCGAGGATGCGGCCGGCCCTGTCGAGCGCCCAGCCTTTGACTAGGCCCGAAGGGTCCAGCCCGCCATCTGCCCTGTGGGCGCGAATGTCGAAGTAGCCCTCGCTATCCCGACGGACCCGCTCGCACAGCTCGAGGACTTCGCGCAGCTCCGGGCTGCAGTCGATCTCCCGGATCTCCCCGCGCCCCAGACGGCTCACTTCGCTCCCGGGCTTGTAAGTGCTGAAACGGCTGTCGACCTGGCGCAGATAGTCGAATGCATCGTCCAGGGCGCCGGGCGCAACACTCGCGTCCCGGACGTCCAGGCTGATGGCCGTGCCCATGATCTGCTCCACGCGGCGCAGGCCGGGTAGGTGAGTCGTGGCCGGCGCGATGGCCACCGGCGAAGGTTCGCGATCGGGTAGAGGCTCGGGCATGGCAGCATTATCTGCACTCGCGCCTTCGGCGACGGTTCGATGCGGCGCCTCAGGGCGGAGGGAGGCGCGGGAGCCCAGGCACGTCCCACGGAACTGTGCAATGCTCCGGGCTACGCGGCGGCGCAGGCTGACTGGCAGCGTCGCCGCCACCCCATGAGAATCGACGTCGCCCCGGCGCGCCCTCAGCCGCTCTTCCGACGGAAGACCCGGAGCAGCAGGCCCAGAAGCCCCGGAAGCGGCATCAGCTCCGGCTTGCCGGCCGCGATCCAGCCCTCGTAGCGCCAGTCCAGCACCGGCGCGATCCGATCGAATGTCTCCCACCCGTCGGGAACGTCGTATCGGTCGGCCCGCCTCCCGAAGACCCTTCGCCAGTCGCGGGCGTAGCCATATTCCGGGGCGTAGTAGGCGCCGGTGAAGGCCCGGCCTTCGGGCGCGAGCATGTCGCCGGCCAGCCGGCCGTCGGTCATGTCGCGCAGGGCGCACGGCGCTTCCCGGCGCACGGCGACGGCGGCGACCGTGCGCTCGACTCCGGCTCGGGCGATCCAGTCCGGATCTATGAGGCCGCGGGCGATCAACCAGGCCACGTACATGCCGATGTGGACGTAGCCCTGCTCGGGAGGCTGGTCATGCGGGAACTGACCCTCGATGTGCCAGCGCCAGTCGTCGTATTCGGCCAGCGCTCGGTCATCGGCGATCCTGGATTCATCGGACGCGGGGGATTCCTCTGGCGCCATGGCCGGATCGTAGCGGAGGCGCGGTTCCCGCGTACGCCATCTTTCAGGCTGCCTGCCCGGACGAGCGGGATTGCCATATAGGAGGAAGCTGCTTAGGATTGCTCTCTCCCAGATTCCCGGCGAACCCCACGGCCGGACGAAAACGATCACCTGACCGGGCGCAGGAAGGCAATCGATGGCTATCTTGGTGGCGGTCGATGTCAGGACCCGATCACAGGCCCAGCGCGCGCCCGAGCCGTGTCTGGCCCAGGCGCGAGCGATGGCCCTGTGGCCTCGTTTGAATCGGCGCTCACTCACTCGGTGCGGCTGCGATCCGGCCCGCATCGCGAACTACGTGTCGCGGCGGACCATTCTGCCCAAGAAGGCGATCGAGGACCTCCTGAGCCAGTCGTAGCACGGCCGCCGGCTCAGCCCCGATACCGGAAGCAGCCCGGCAGGTGGTCGTCCACCAGGCCGACGCTCTGCATGAAGGCATAGACGATCGTCGATCCGACGAAGCGGAACCCGCGTCTGCGCAGGTCGGCCGACAGCGCCTCCGATTCGGACGTCGTGGATGGCACGTCCGCCCAGCCGTGAGCGGCCGTCAGGATCGGAGTCGGGCGAGGGAGGCACCTCCCGAGGTAGGCGGTGAAAGAGCCCTGTTCGGCTGCAAGGGCCAGGAAGGCCCCGGCGTTGCCGATGGTGGCGTCGATCTTGGCGCGATTGCGCACGATCCCGGGGTCGGCCAGCAGGCGTTCGCGGTCGGCTTCGCCGAAACTCGCGACCGTTTCAGGCACGAATCCGGCGAAGGCTCGCCGAAAGGCCTCTCGCTTGCGCAGGATGGTCGCCCACGAGAGCCCGGCCTGAAAGCTCTCCAGCGCCAGGCGTTCGAACAGGGCGCGGTCATCGGACAGCGGCACGCCCCATTCCTGGTCGTGGTAGGCAACCATGGCGGGGTCGGCGCCGGCCAGCCCGTCCGGCCACCAGCAGCGAATCAAGTCGCCCATCAGCCGTTCCGCTCGATGAAGCCGGCGACGGCATCGCGGAAAATCTCGGCCCGCTCCACGGCCGTGGCGGCCGCGTCGCGATCGATCGGACCCGCCAGCTCGCCGGCCGAGGCCTTTCGAAGGTCGGCCGCGTCGAGCAGCCAGCGGTAATAGGCCGAGTTGAGGCGAGCCGATCGACCGAAGCGTCGTCCATAGGCGGCGCATACCGCCTGCGTGGAGCCGGGCGAGGAACCGTCCACCTCGAGGCAGGCCTTGGCCGAGCGGAGCATGGCCACGCAAGCCCGTTCGGCCGCGGTTTCGATATCGTCGGCCTCGAGTTCGCGTCGGGCCGCGGCCATGGCTCGATCGGTCCCAACCAGCAGCTGTGAGGCGTGCGGCGTCACAAAGACACCGCCTCGGCGCGAACCACGGGCAGCTGGCCGTCGGTCCTGCCGCGCCAGTCCGCCTCGGAGACGAAGATGCGGCTGACGATGACATCCAGCTCCAGCGAGACCGAGGCGCAGGCTCTGCTGGTCCGCTCCAGCTCCTCTCCGTAGCGCTCGATCCGGTCCAGTACAACAAGCAGATCCACGTCCGAGTCCGGCGGCGTGCCGCCGGACGCCCGAGGCCCGTACAGGTAGATGCCCCGAAGACGGTCGCCGTAGATGGAGCGCAGCTGGGCGGCGACGGTGGCCCCCGCGTCCAGGCCCAGCGGATCTGCTCTGGCACCCCACGCCGGGCCGCCCGGGGTCGCGAGTGGCGCCCCGAACGGCGCCGAGGTCTCCGGCCGGATGACTCGAGGAGCGATCGCCGTCCCCGCTGCGGTTGAGGCCTCGCCAGGTGCCCCGGCGGCCGCCTCCGTCGATTCCGCGGCCGGGTGCGCCCCGGCCGGCTCGGCAGCGCCCGGGTTGGGCGGGAGCGTCGGCGCTGTCAGCAGCAGCGACCGCAGCATCGTCGCGAACGGCGAGGCCGAGCCGCGGAAGTAGACCTGGTTTCCTTCGGCCTCGCGCTCGATCAGGCCGGCCGAGACGAGCTTGGCTAGCTCGCGGCTGGCGGTGCCGGGGCTCGTGCCGGCGCGCCGCTGAATCTCCCTCAGATGCAGTCGGGCTGCGGGATCGGCGATCAGCAAAGCGAGGATCCGCCGCCGAACGGTCGACCTGCCGACCGCCAGCTCGGCGACCGGGTTGTTCTCAAACACGAGTACGCTCGTTCTCAGACACGTTACAATCGTACTCAGTTCTACCGACAGGTCCAGTGCCCGGCTTGAGGCCGGTAGCTCGTGCGGTCGACCGCCACCCCCGGCTTCCCGGGCCATTCGACTGGCAGCCGCGTCTACCGCCAGGGCAGATCCCGCGTCAGGTTGGCATACTCGCGGCATGGCCAAGACTCAGGTCGACAAAGTCCGGGAGGGCGCCGCCTCGACATCCTCAGGCTTGGCGGCTGGCACGCGAGCCACAGATCGGATGGACACGCAGGCACCGACGCGGTCGGCTCGTCGCTACGAGGCAACTCGCCTGGTGGTGGGAGCCCTGGCGAGGCTCTACTCGAGGCTGCTGGTCGAAGGCCCGCACCAACTGCCGGCCGGATCGTTCGTCCTGTGCTTCAGTCACCCGAACTGGGCCGATGCGCTGTACGTGCTCAGCTCGATGCCTCGCCTGCCTCGGATCTACTTCTTCGGCCCTGAGCAGGAGGAGATGAGACGAGGTGTTCGAAATCGGCTGATGAGATGGGCGGGAGTGGCGATCCCATTCCGGCCCGGCAACCGGGGCCTGGTCGGCGCGATGGCCAGGGCTCGGGCGCTGATCGGCGAGGGCGGAATCGTGGCCATTGCCGGCGAGGGACGAATCCATTGCGGAGAGGCAGTGGTCCTGCCGTTGCGGGCCGGTCCTGCCTACCTGGCCCTGCGCGCGGGCGTGCCGGTAGTCCCGGTGGCAGTCAACGGCACGAGCTGGCTGGGCTTTCGCCGGGTCGTCCGTGTCCGCATCGGCCTTCCAATCGTCTCCACGCCCGAGAAGCCGTCGCGGCCGACGAGCGACGAGGTCGATCGGCTGTCCGCGCAGATCCAGGCGGCGCTTCAGGGGCTCGTCGTCGACTTCCCCGACCAGCCCAGGCCGGGCCCGGTGGGCAGGTGGCTGACGGAGCTCTTCAACGACTGGCCGGATGGTTCGCGGCCTATCGCCCCGCCCCCTGGGCCGGGCACTCGGTAATCTGCCCGCACCGCGCGGGCGTCCGGCCTCGACGGTGGCGCAGGCCATGGCGGGCAGTCTGCGATACTGCGACGGACACGAACAAGGAGGAGAAGTGGGCGCGACGGGCCTGGCCGCAAACCCGACCGAATACCGCGAACGGTTGCGTGAGCAGAGCGACGCGCAACTCGACGCCTGGGCGGCCGAGCTCATGAGGGACGTGGCTGCACGACGGGGAGTGGTCAAGGTGGTCGCTGACCTGCAGAAGACGGCGCGGCTGGACGAACGAGCCTTCCGCCGGGTCTTCGCACGGGGCGGCGGAGCCCCGCAGGTCGTTGGCAAGGACGCCCAAGGGCACCTCATCGTTCCGGCCATCGCCCTTCACTTCGTGGTCTCGGGGTTACGGGCCGAGGTGCCGGATGCTCGCGACCGCCTGATCAGCTACCTCGCGGCCAGCTTCAACGAGATCGTCTACGTCTGATCGGCCGGCTCTTCGCGGCCGTCTGCGACCGGCGGCTCGGTCCGCGGCGGGGCTGGCCCGCATCGTCCATCCCTTCCCGTCGACTCTCGACGCGATGGCCACGGTTGCCATCGCTCTGATCGCCGGGGCCGGGCCGTCCATCGCCGTCCGTCTCGGCCTTGGGATGCTGTTCCTGCAGTTCGCCATCGGCATCGCCAACGACCTGACGGACGCTCCTGCCGACGCGCTCGCCAAGCCCAACAAGCCTCTGCCGGCCGGCCTTCTGACCCGAGGGCAGGTCGGTGTGGCAGTCAGCGTGGCGATCGCGGTGGGGCTGTTGGCTGCCGCCTCCGTCGGGGCTGAGGCCCTTGTCCTTGGGATCATCGGGCTGGCCGATGGGCTGCTCTACGACCTGCGCCTGAAGGGCACGGCACTGTCCTGGGCTCCCTTCGCGGCAGGGGTTGCCCTTCTGCCGCTGTACGGATGGTTGGGCGCTACAGGTGCCTGGCCGATGGCCCTCTGGGGTGTTGTGGCAATGGCGGTCCTGGCCGGCCTCACTCTGGCCCTCGCCAACGCTCTGGCGGACCTCGAGAAGGACCGCCGCTCGGGAGTCCGGTCCGTTGCCACGGCCCTCGGACGGGGGCGCACCCTTGCGCTCGACGCGGCCCTGGCGCTGGCGCTCCAGGTAATTGCCCTGGCGACTTCCTTGGCCCTGGGGGCGGACCCCCGGGCCCTGGCCGTAATCCTGGCCGGCGCTGGCCTGGGCTGGATCGGGGTGGGGCTGGCGTCGACCGGTCGCGAGCGAGCCCGCCAGGCCGGCTGGGAGGTTCAGGCCATCGGGATCGTCCTCCTTGGGGCCGGCTGGCTGTCGGTCCTCAGCTCTGGTGGGGCGCTCGGTCGCTAGAGGCTCGCCGGCCTGGCCCCGTCACTCCGGGAGGACATCGCCCAACGATCCCCAGTGCCCGCGACCGACCGTGCTCGCCCCCTCTACTGGGGCAGCGGCGCCAGCCGGATCACCCCGGGGAGGCCTTGCTAACGGTCCGGGTTGCCGCGCCGGACGACCCCGATGGCGTTCTCCAGGCGCAGCTTGACGATCATCAGGTACTTCGCCAGGTTCTGCCGGTCGGTGTAGTCGATGGTCTTCATGATGTCCGACTGGAGCACCGTGATCAAATCCGCGACGGCCTCGTTGAGGTGGGTCCGAACGGCGATCAGCGAATCGTCTGTGAGTGGCTTCTTGGATCCGCCGGCCATCCAGGTTGCGTCTGCCTCGGCCTCCATGGCGTCCTCGACCGTGCCGCCGGCGGGCGATCCCGTGGTGGCCGTCCCCGACGCCGGCGCCCGCCGGGCCCTCGGAGCGGCCTCGATCTTCTCGCGCAGCTTGACAAGCGAGAGCTCGCCCCGGGCAACCATCCCGGCCAGGCGCTTGCGCTTCTTGGGGTCCTCGACCTTGAGGAGCTCGTAGGCGTGCGACAGGGTGTCTTTGCGCACGGACACCAAGTCGCGGATCTCCGGCGGCGCGTCGGCCAGGCGGAGGCGGTTCTCCAGGTAGCCCTTGTCCTTGCCGAGCTTCTGGGCCAGCTTGCGGATGCTGTATCCGTGCTGGTGGACCATCTTGGCGTAGATGACGGCCTCGTCCAGCGGCGAGAGATCCTCGCGCTGGAGGTTCTCGATGACGGCTATCTCGAGGGCCGTGTCGTCGTCGATCTCCTCAATCAGGGCCGGGATTACCGTCAGGCCTGCCGCGCTCGCGGCACGCCAGCGGCGCTCGCCGGCTATGAGCTGGTAGCGGTTACCGATCTCGGGCCTGACCAGGATCGGCTGGAGAACGCCGTGCTCCCGAACGGAGGCGGTGAGGTCCTGCAGGCCGGCCTTGTCCATCGCCAGGCGGGGCTGGTTGGGGTTGGGATCGACCTTGCCGACGGGGATGTTCCGGACCGCCGTCGGCCGGATAACGGTCGTCTCATCGGCGCTCAGGAGGCTGAGGACGTTCTGGGAGAGACCTTGACCGCGCTCCTCCTTGAGGCGAGCGGTAGCCGCGGCACGGAAATCTGGCTTAGCCAAGCGCGATAACCTCCCTGGCGAGCTCGCGGTAGTTGTTGGCGGCGTCGGAAGCGCTGGCGTACTCGGTGATCGGACGGCCGGTCAGCGGGGCCTCACCGAGCTTCACGGCATTGCGGATGATGGTGTCGAAGACGTGGTTCTCACCATGCTCGCGCATCTCTTCGAGCATCTCCCGACCGAGCACGGTCCGGGGATCGTGGAAAGTCGGCAGCAGGCCCAGGACTCGCACATTCCGATTGAGCTTGGAGCGGATCGTGGCGATGACTTTGACCAGCGCCGCCAGGCCCTTGAGGGCGTAGTACTGAGTCTGGACGGGGATGATCACCCCGTTCGCTGCCACGAGTCCGTTGATCGTCAACAGGCCCAGCATGGGTGGGCAGTCGATCAGGATATAGTCGTAGCGGGCCTGGGCCCAGTCGTCGATGGCTTCGGCCAGAGCGTACTCCCGGCCGATCGTGCTCAAGAGATCGACTTCGGTGGAGGCGAGGTCGAGCGTTGCGGGCGCGACCTCGATGTTGGCGGTTTCGGTGGCCATGATCACGTCTCGCAATCGGAGCTTCGGCTCCATCAGGACGTTAGCCATGGATCGTTCGACCGTGGCGAGGTTGATGCCGAGCCCGACGGTCAGATTGGCCTGAGCGTCCATGTCGATGCAGAGCACT
>JBGQBD010000030.1:0-23405 GCA_041494645.1 Candidatus Limnocylindria bacterium | reverse complement strand
CGGACAGAAGCCTGCTGGAGGCGATCGGACGCGCCGTCGGCGCCGACAACCGGCCGTCGATGCCCCAGAAGCGTAGGCTGTTGTCGTCCTGTCCTTCGGGTAGCTCAACAGCACTTGCAAGCGGCCCGCGCCGCTGCCCGACGGCCTCGTCCGGGACGCCCTCGACGACTGACTGCCACCACAAGCCAGTTAGGAGTTTTCTCTATGACCAGCGTCGACACCGTGCTCGCCCAGATGTCGCTCGAGGAGAAGGCCGCGCTCTGCACGGGCGCCACGGCGTGGAGCACCACGCCGATCGAGCGGCTCGGGTTGCCTGCCCTGGTCGTGGCGGACGGGCCGCACGGCGTGCGCAAAGTTGCCGACGCGGACTCCATGGCGATCGGTGCGCTGCCGGCGACCTGTTTCCCAACGGCATCTGCAACCGCCTCTGCCTGGAACCCCGACCTGATTCGCGAGATGGGCGCTGCGATCGCCGAGGAGGCGATCGCGCTCGGCGTGGACGTCGTCCTGGGCCCCGGCGTCAACATGAAGCGGACACCGGTCTGCGGGCGCAACTTCGAGTACTTCTCGGAAGACCCGTACCTCGCGGGCGAGTGCGCGGTCGCGTTCGTCGAAGGCGTTCAGTCGCGCGGCGTCGGCACGTCCCTGAAGCACTTCGCGGTCAACAACCAGGAGACGCGCCGCATGACCGTCGACGCCGTCGTCGACGAGCGCGCCCTCCGGGAGATCTACCTGCCAGCCTTCGAGGCTGCTGTCACGCGAGCACGCCCCTGGACGGTGATGTGCTCCTACAACCGGATCAACGGCGTCCACGGGTCACAGAATCACCGGCTGCTCACGGAGATCCTCAAGGGCGAGTGGGGTTTCGACGGCTTCGTCGTCTCCGACTGGGGTGCGGTGCACGACCGCGTGGTCTCGCTCGCGGCCGGTCTGGACCTCGAGATGCCCGGACCGCGCGATCGTCGCGTCCGGGCCGTCGTCGAGGCCGTGCGAGACGGGTCGCTCGACGAGGGCGCCCTCGACGATTCGGTGCGTCGGATCCTCGCCGTCGCGTTCCGCGCGGCGGAGACGCCAACCGGCACCTTCGACGCCGCCGCCCATCACGCGCTGGCGCGCCGGGTCGCCGCTGCCGGCATGGTGCTGCTGCGGAACGACGGGGTGCTCCCGCTCCGTGGCGTTCGCAGCATCGCCGCCATCGGCCGCTCCGCGAAGGAGGCGCACTTCCAGGGTGGCGGCAGCTCGCACATGACGACCACGATGGTCGACGAGCCCCTGACCGAGCTGGCGAAGCTCGCGGGCGGCGCGGCGGTCTCGTACGCGGAGGGCTACCCGGCCGACGACGCGAGCCGCCCCGATCTCATCGATGAAGCGGTCGCGGCCGCACGCTCCGCGGAGGTCGCGCTGCTCTTCGTGGCGCTCCCCGAATGGAAGGAGATGGAGGGCGCCGACCGGGACGACCTCGACCTCACGGCCCAGCAGGTGGCGCTCATCAAGGCCGTGGCCGCGGTCCAGCCGCGGACGGTAGTCATCCTCAACAACGGATCGGCCGTCGCGATGGACGACTGGATCGACGGGACGGCCGCCGTGCTCGAAGCCTGGATGATGGGCCAGGCCGGCGGCGGCGCGATCGCGGACGTCCTGTTCGGGGTCGTCAACCCGTCTGGACGACTCGCCGAAACCTTCCCGCACCGCCTCGCCGACACGCCCGCCTACCTCAACCACCCGGGCGAGCAGGACGTGGTCCGCTACGGCGAGGGGATGTACATCGGCTACCGCTGGTACGACGCGCGCGAGATGCCGGTCCTGTTCCCGTTCGGCCACGGGCTCTCGTACACCACCTTCGCATACGGCACGCCGCGCGTATCGGAGACCGTCGTTCGCGACGTGGACGGCGTCACTATCGAGGTCGACGTCACCAACTCCGGGGCGGCCGCTGGGGCGGACGTCGTCCAAGTTTACGTCGCGGATCGCACCGCGAGTCTGGCGCGACCGAGGAAGGAGCTCAAGGGCTTCGCGAAGGTGGAGCTCGGGCCCGGCGAGACGAAGACGGTCCGGATCCCGCTCGGCTTCCGGGCGTTCGCGTTCTACCACCCGGGCCACGCGCGCTGGATCACGGAGAGCGGCGAGGTCGAGATCCTCGTCGGCGCCTCCGCGGCCGACATCCGGGGCAGCGTGACCGTCGATCTCGTCTCCACCGTGGAGCTCGGCTCGATCCTGACCCCGCTCTCGACGCTGGGCGACTGGCTGGCCGACCCGCGCGGCCGGGCGGCGTCGGCGAGCGTCCTTGAGCCGGCGATGGCCGGCCTGATCCGGACGATGGGCGGTGACCCCGACCACGGCGTGGATGACCGGATGCTGAACCCCTTCCTGATGTCCCTCCCGCTGGCGGATGTTCTCGCGTTCGCCGGGGATGCGGTCACCGGTGACCCGGATGCGGTAGTCGCGTGCCTGCTGGAGGAGGTCCGCGGCTGACGGCGCTTCCCACCGTGTGGGCCACATCGATCTCACAGGAGTCGATGACGCCGTCGTCGCACGCGGAACGAACGGGTAGGTCAAGGGGATGGGGCCAGAAGCGGGGTTTCCGGCAAGGCGGAGGGTTAGCCCTTCGCCTTTGACGCTTGGCCTGGGAAGCAGACACTCTGCCAGCTGAGTTACCCCCCGTGCCCGAGCGCGGACGAGAAGAACGCGATCAGACGGCGCTCGTACTCGGCCGTCGCGACGAAAGAGGCGCGGACGTGCTGGACGCCCTCGAGGATCCACGGGTCGACCGACCCGCCCCCATTTCGGACCGCGTCCGCGAGGAGGTAGGCGTTCGATACGTCCGCCGTGTCGTCGGCGGTCCCGTGGACGATCGCGAACGGGCGCCCGTGGAGCTCGGCGAGGGCGCGCACCGGGCTCGCATCGATGTCGTGGAAGAGCCGAACGGCGAAGACCGTGACCGGCGTGAGGAACTCCGGCAGGTGGTTCCGTGCGAGCTCCTTCGGCATCGTGGCCTCGACCGAGGCGAAGCTCGAGTCCTCCCAGACGGCGGCGACGCGCGCCTCGGTGCCCAGCGCCATGATCGCCGAAGCGGCGCCGAGCGAGACGCCGTACAGCCCGATCCGCTCGGCCGGCAGGGACTGGGCCGATCGCAGCCAGTCCCACGCGCCGAGGACATCGGCCTGCTCGTGGACCCCGAAAGAGTGGTGGCCGTCCGTGACGGTCGATCCGCCGTGGTTCCGGAGATCGATCAGGAGCACGGAGAACCCGTGCCGGTAGAGCATCCCGGCGGGCAGGAGGACCTCGGGATCGCCCCGGCACCTCCCACGCCCATGGACCAGGACGACCGCCGGGGCGCCGGCCGATGTCGACGGGACCCACCACGCGGCGATCGTGACACCTGCCTCGCGGCTGGGGAACGAGACCGTGCGGTAGTCCGGAATCAAGTACGGGGCGGTGTCAACGAACGGGCCGGTATCCCGCGTCCCGGTCGCGAAGGCCGCCGGGGTCGAGTCCTTGAAGCTCGACTCGGTCCGGCACCACGCCGTGTCGATCCGCGTGCTGTCCTCGTAGGCGGAGTTCGCCTTGACGACCAACGCGCCGAACGCGACGAGCACCACCGCGAGGACGGCGACGACGGCGACGAGGATCCTCCGGCGGGCGTTCGGGCCTCGGCTCATGTCTCCAACACTATCTCGGGCAGCAAGTGCCGGTCGGCACAGGTCGGCCGCTCGAGGAGGCGAGGAACTCGGCCGTCTTCGCGGGAAGCATTTCGGGCAATTCGGAGGGCTAGCCCTCCTGGTCACGCTTCGCTTGGGAAGCAGACACTCTGCCAGCTGAGTTACTCCCGCTCGAGGCAGGAAGAGTCATAGCAGATCGAGCTTCCGGTGGGGTAGGGTCGGGTGCGCCAGGCCGAGCTCCAGCGCGCGGTTGCTCCAGGCTGCGGGGAAGGTCACCGGGCCCAAAGGACAGCTCCTGCACGCGTGTCCGGGCGAGGCCCGCGAGCCGGGTGACGACGGCGATGCGCATACGCTGGTCAGCACTCGCGTTCCCCTGAATCTCGGCTCGGGGTCGATCGGCCATCGGACGGGCGGGCCCTGCGCCATTCGACCAGGACAGCTGATGCCTGGCGCGAGCCATCCTCGGCTTGACATCGACGGTTCCCCGCCCCAGCCTGACTCGAGATGCAGTTCTTCGACAACGCCTACGAGGGCACGCCCACCTGGGACATCGGCCGGCCGCAGGGGGCCATCGTGCGCCTCGCGACCGCGGGCTCGATCTCGGGTCCGGTCCTGGACGTTGGCTGCGGCACGGGCGAGAACTCACTCTACCTCGCCGCCCTGGGGCACGACGTGGTCGGAGTCGACCTGGCCCGGGCCGCCATAGACAAGGCCAGCGCGAAGGCAACGCGGCGGGCGGCGGGCGTTAGCATCGAGTTCCTGGTGTGGGATGCGCTGCGCGTCGGGGAGATCGGCCGATCGTTCCAGACGGCCATCGACTGCGGCCTGTTCCACTGCCTCGCGTCTGGCCAGCGGGCGGCCTATGCCGCCAGCCTGCGAGAAGCTCTGGCACAGGGCGGACGCGCGTACCTGCTGTGCTGGAGTGCGCGCAATCCGCTTGGGTTGGGCCCGGAGCGCATCCACAAGTCGGACATACGAGTCGCCTTTCGCTCGGGCTGGTCAGTCGAGGCGATAGAGGAAGAGTCTCTCGAAAGCCTTCTTCCGGTGCAGCTCGCGCACGCCTGGCTGGCGCGCCTCCGGCGCATCTGACCGGGCCAGTCGAACCGGGCGGCTCGCTGAACCGACTTACGCGAAGGCCCGTACTGCCCGGAGTCGACGCGGTGCGCCGCTGGCAACGAGCGCGCTATCGCGGACTAGTAGTCCTACCGCGACGCTTTCGGCCGCGATGGCCCCGACTCGTCCGAAGCGGGCGATCACGGCCTGAGTGAGAGGGAACCCACAGCCGCTCGCGACGAGGATTGCACGACCCAACAGCCATCCGGCTCGATCCCGCTTTGTCAGCATAGCTATGTCCCACCCTCCACAGGCCAACTCGGTCCGACCGGACGTTGGCCGAGCCTCCACAGCGAGAACCCTTTGCCGAATTGGCCGTGATCTGCAGCGAGTGGGAAGTACGGGCTTCTCTTGCCCGGGTTGGTGACGTAACGCCTATGGACGTCGCTCATTGTCCAATCGAGCGCTGATTGGCAGTCTTGGACGAGATTGCGAATGGCGTACAGAAGATCATCGGGCAGCGAGTCGGCATCCTTGACGTCCGAGTAGCGGTCTGTGACGGCCGCCAATCCCTCGTCGATCTTGTGGAGTATGAAGTCGATGCCGCTCACCACGCCCCTACGTCGTCCAGATTGGGCCTATGTGGTGGCCACTAGGAGCGCCGGAGCCCGCCGAAGTATCTCGCTGATCGGCTGGCCCGCTTAGCATGCATCGGCATCTCGAAACCGACGCTATGACCATGTCGTGCCGGCGGCCCAGCCTGACAAGCGCCCGAGCTGGGTTAGGCGCCTTGCTTGACTTCGTGGAGCGTGTGCGCCTCGAGGCCGTGCGCCTCGCGATGGACGCGCGTCGCACTCTCCTTGTCGGGCGCATCCACCAGGCAGAAGACCTTGCCCTCGGCCTCGTCGACCCAATAGTGCTTGTATTTCACGCCGTACTTGCCCTGGACCTTGAGGTCGGCTTCATGGGCGCCAACGACGTCGGCGGCCTTCACTCCAGGGATGTCGTGGATGTCCAAATAGGTCGGCATGGCGATCTCCTCGCTACGTGGCGAAACGGACGCCATCATCCATCCTCTGGGACACGAAAACTGCCAAGGGATCAGGGGGCGGGACGAGACGCCATGCGCCGATCGTGGGCACCTCGCCAGACGGAGGGCGCCACCCACCGTTAGCAAGACTCCCCGCCGCGGGGTGCAACTCCGCAGACGAAACCGCAACCGCTGGAACGGCCCGCTGCCACAATCTGATCATGCACCGTGGAAGCGCTCGTGCACCGTGGAAGCCGCCCACCTGGGCAGGAGCCTGGGGGGGCAATCGATGACGGCACGATCGTCCAGCCTGGCCGGGGCCGCCTCGCTCGAGTTCCGTGGCGTGACCAAGCGGTACGGCTCTGGTACGCAGGCTACGAGCGTCGTGACCGACCTCTCGATGAAGGTGCCGGCCGGAGCCATCTGCGTCCTCGTCGGGCCGTCCGGCTGCGGCAAGACGACCAGCCTCAAGATGGTCAACCGCCTGATCGAGCCGACTGGCGGCCAGATCCTGCTCGACGGCACGGACGTCATGAGCGAGGACGTCACCGCTCTGCGCCGGCGCGTGGGCTACGTGATCCAGCAGGCGGGGCTCTTCCCGCACCTCACGATCGGCCGGAACGTGGCCGTCGTTCCCGGGCTCGTGGGCTGGAGCAGGGAACGGCAGTGGGCCCGTACCGACGAGTTGCTCGCACTCGTGGGCCTGGAGCCCGGCCGGTACCGGGACCGCTATCCGTCGCAGCTGTCCGGCGGGGAGCGCCAGCGCGTTGGCGTGGCCCGGGCGCTCGCCGCGGACCCGCCCCTCATGCTGATGGACGAGCCCTTCGCGGCCGTGGACCCGATCGTTCGCGAGCTTCTCCAGGACGAGTTCTTGAGACTGCAGCGCGAGCTGGCGAAGACAATCCTGTTCGTCACCCACGACATCGACGAGGCGATCAAGATGGGCGACTTGATTGCGGTCATGGAGGAGGGTGGCCGCCTGGCCCAATTCGGGCCGCCGGACGAGATCCTGGCCCGTCCGGCGTCGGACTTCGTGGCCCGCTTCGTGGGGCAGGATCGCGGTCTGAAGCGGCTCTCCCTGAGAACGATCGCCGAGCTGCGGACGGAGTCGCTCGGCCGCCGCGAAGGCCTGCCGGCTCTCTCACCGGAGACGACGCTGCGGAACGCCCTATCCATCCTGCTGGTCGCGGATAGCGAGGGCGGCATCGCGTTGGACGAGGCCGGCAAGCCGCGGGGTCTCGTGACGGTCGAGGCGATAGCGACCGCGCTGGCGGACGGCCGCCCCCAGGGGGCGTCGCGCGCGTGAACGGCGAGCCGCTCGTTCGCTGGGATTGGCTGTGGGCTCACCTCGGCCCCATCGCCGACCGAATCGGGCAGCACCTGTACCTGGCCGGAATCGCGGTCGGTATCGGGTTCGTGATTTCGTTCACGCTCGCCGCCGTCTCGATCAGGCGTCGCAAGCTCTATACGCCGATTGCGGTTGTTGCGACCGCCGTATACACGATCCCGAGCTTCGCCTTGTTCGCGGCGCTGGTCGCCATCACCGGCCTTTCCCTCCTCACCGCCGAGATCCCGCTCGTGCTGTACACGTTCGTCCTGTTCGTGCCGAACATCGTGGCCGGCTTCGATGCCGTGCCCTGGGACGTGCTCGATGCCGCGGATGGTTTGGGCTTCACGGCGGGGCAGCGCTGGCGGAAGGTCGAGCTACCCCTGGCGCTGCCGCTGGTCGTGGCGAGCCTGCGACTCGCGAGCGTCTCGACGATCGGCCTGGTCACCGTCTCGGCGATCCTCGGCGACAGCTTCGGCGGCCTGGGCTACTACATCCTGGACGGCTACCAGCGCCATTTCACGACCGAGATCCTGGTCGGCGGCCTGCTCTCGATCGGGCTGGCCGTCCTGGCAGACCTGGGCTTCCTCGTCCTGCAGCGGCTGCTGATGCCGTGGGCGGCGGCCCGCTGATGGACATCGTCGCGGCGACGGCCCAATGGCTGGCCGATCCGATGCACTGGCAAAGCTCGAACGGGATTCCCGCCAGGTTGTCCGAGCACGTCGCCCTCAGCGCCGCGTCTCTCGTCCTGGCGGCCGTGGTGGCGATGCCGCTAGGTCTGTGGATCGGCCACACCCGGCGCTTCTCGTGGCTGATCGTGAGTTCCGCCAACGCCTGGCGCGCGCTGCCGTCGTTCGCCGTCATCGGACTGCTCGTTCCGTTCACGACCTCGATCGACCCCAATCTCGGCTTCACCCTCTACCCGACTCTGGCGGCCATGATCGTGCTGGCCGGCCCACCGATCCTGGTCAACTCATTCGAGGGGATCGCGGGCGTCGATCGCGACCTGGTGGAGGCGGCGCGCGGGATGGGGATGCGGGAGCGCCAGATTCTCTTCGGCCTGGAGATGCCGATCGCGCTGCCGGTTCTCGCGACCGGGATCCGATCGGCCGCGGTTCAGGTGATTGCCACCGCCACGCTCGGAGCCACGTTCGGGTTCGGCGGCCTGGGGCGCTACATCGTCCTGGGCGACGCCAACCAGGACAACGGCGAGCTGTTCGGGGGCGTGGTGCTCGTGGCCGCCCTGGCGCTGACCACGCTGGGCGTCTTCCTGCTCATCGAGCGCCGCCTGGTTTCGCCGGGTCTGGCGGCTCGTACCGCGGGCTGAGCCGGTCTGCCGGCCCGGTCCGCCTGACGGTGCGCCAGGCGGCCGATCACTCGGCCGATCCGGGTTCCTCGCCTATAGTCGCGAAGCGTCGTGGCGGTCCGCTCCCTGGGCTTGCGCGGCGAGAACAGGAGGAGACCCAATGCGGCTGACCCGCATGCTCGCCCTCGGGGCGTCGATGCTGGTGCTGTTGAGCGCCTGCACGACGGGAGGGGGCAGCAGCCCGACAGTGGCCGGACCGACCGTGAAGATCGGCTCGGACGACTTCTACGAATCCAAGCTCATGGCAGAGATATACGGTCAGGCGCTCGAAGCGAAGGGCTACATCGTCAACCGGACGGGCATCGGCCTGGGCGCCCGCAAGGTCAGCGCGCCGGCTCTGGAGAGCGGGCAGTTCGACCTCAAGCCTGAGTACGTCGGCAGCGGCCTGGCCTACTACGACAAGACCAAGACTACCGGCGACCCGGCGACCAACGCCGCGGCGCTGCAGACGATCCTTACCGGCAAGGGCGGCGGCATAACCGTCCTCGATTACTCGCCGGCGGCCGACCAGAACGCGTTCGTCGTGACCCATGCGACCGCGACCAAGTACAACCTGGGCAAGATGAGCGATCTGACAGCGGTCGCTTCCCAGCTCAAGTTCGGCGTCGCCAAGGACTGTTCGACCAACCCGGTCTGCGCGGCGGCCCTCAAGGCCGCCTACGGGGTCGACCTCTCGACGGCCCTGCCGCTCTCGGCCTGCGACCAGCCGATGGTCGACGCTCTGACGGCCGGCACGATCGACGTCGGTGAGCTCTGCTCGACGCAGCCCGACATCGCCCACAACGGCTGGGTCGTCCTGACCGATGACAAGCACACCCAGCCGGCCGACAACCTCGCGCCGCTGGTGCGGAACGACCTGCTGGCCAAGGTCGACAAGGCGAGCTTCGAGAAGATCCTCAGCGACGTCTCCACGAAGATGACGACCGACGCGCTCACCAAGCTCAACGCCGAGTTCGTCTTCGACAAGAAGGACATCGCGACGATCGCCAAGGAGTGGCTGACCGCCAACGGCCTGGCCTGATCGGAACCGCGCAACTCGTTCGACTGCCCCGCCTCCCGGCGGGGCAGTCAGATTCTCGGCGCCGTCTGCTCCACCCAGCGCGACCGCCACTCGGCGGCCGGGAAGGGCCTCGCCCAGTAGGACCTCTGGGATAGGATCCTGCCGTCGCGGAACTCGAAGATGAAGACCGCCTGGTAGCGGTCACCGCCGTAGTCGAGGACCGCCTCCGTGACGACCACGTCGCCCGATGCGACGGTCCGGTACGGCTCGATCGAGGGCAGGCCGGGGCTGGCGGCGTAGATCGCCTGGCGGTTGGCCCGGCCCCGGATGACCTCGCCCGACTGCGGGTAGGTCATTACCGAGTCATCGGTGAAGACCTCGTTCATGATTTCGATGTTCTTGGCATTCAGCCCCTCGATCAGGCGCTTGACGGCGCGCCGGTTCTCTGCCTCACCCATTTGGCTCTGCCTCCAGTTGGACGCGTTTCGGGTCGCGTATGCCGATCGCGTTGATGGCGGCGCCTGCCAGCAACAGGCCGGCCGCGATGCCCATGGCCAGACGGAACGAATCCGTGGATGAGTCGCGAGCGGCGGCGGCGACAAGGGGAACGACCGACGGGTCCGACCGGTTGAGCGGTGGGATCTCCTGCCTGACCTGCAGCGACGACGTGTCGAGGGTCGGGACTCTGTTCGACAGATCGGCGTAGAACGCGCCGGTGATGGCCACGAAGATCAAGGCCCCGGTAAGCTGCGGACCCACGCGTGAGATGGCGTTGTTGATAGCCGAGCCCAGACCGGCTCGGGCTTCCGGCACCGACGCCATCAGCGCTGAAGTGAGAGGGGCGACGGTGATCGCCAGGCCGAGGCCGAACAGGACCGTTGCCGGCAGGAAGTCGAGCAAATATCCGGTCGACGGGATCCAGCTGGCGGGATCGCCCGGCTGCAACGCCCAGGCCGGGCTTCCGGCCGGCATGCGGGTCAGCCACAGGATACCGGCGCCCATCAGGGCCGGACCGATCGCCATGAACCTGCGCGGCCCGAAACGCACGCACAGCGCCCCCGCTCGCGGCGACAGCAGGATCAGCAGCAGCGCGCCCGGCACGCCGATGAAGCCGGCGGCAGCTGCCGTGTAGTTCAGCGTCCCCTGGCTGAAGATCGACTGCTGGTAGCCCACCACGTAGAGCGCCCCATAGATCAGGAAGGTCGAAAGGTTGGTCACCGCGAAGTTGCGCGACCGAAACAGACCGAGCGGGACCAGCGGATGGCGGCCGCGAGCCATGAGGATCACGAAGAAGACCGAAGCGGCCGCTCCAACGGCCAGCGAGACGGGACCCACGGCATCGTTCCAGTTGTGCTGCTGGCCGTAGATCGCCCCGAACGAAAGCCAGCCCACCGCCACGGCCACGACCGCGGCCCCGGCCCAGTCGAAAGACCGGCTCGCGTCGGGGTCGCTGCTCTCCTCGACGTACCGCCACGCGGCCCACAACGCGATCGCGATCAGGGGCACGTTCAGGAAGAACACCGCTCGCCACGAGACGGTCTCGACCAGGATGCCGCCCACGATCGGGCCCAGGATGACCGTCGCCGCGGACATGGCCGCCCACAGGCCGAAGGCCCGGCCTCGCTCGGCGCCCTGGAAGGTGGCGGTCAGCAGCGCCAGCGAGCCCGGCACTAGCATTGCGCCGGCTGCGCCTTGGACGATCCGGAACAGGATCAGCGTCTCCATGTTGGGCGCCAGGCCGCACATGACCGACGAGACGCCGAACCCGGCCAGGCCCAGGGTGAAGAGACGGCGGCGACCGTAGGCGTCGGCCAGGGCGCCGGCCAGGATGAGCAGCGCGCTCAGACTGAGCAGGTACGAGTTGTAAACGTACGACTGGCCCTCGAGCACGCCGAAGTAGCTGCTCGGCAGGTCCTGCCCGATCCGCTGCAAGGCCACGTTGACCACGGTCGAGTCGAGGAAGACGACGCCCGAACCGAGTATCGCGGCCAGCAGGGTGCCGTTCCGGCGGTTCAGGGCCGGTCCGCCCGAGCAGTCGACACGGCGGGGGTCGAGGTCAGTGCGTAGCTCACCGCCTCGTCCATGCTCATCGCCCGGCCCTCGTCGATGACGGCCTGGACGGCAGCGGGGTCGAGCGCGCTGGCATCAGGACGGCCTTCCTCTATACGGCCCGCGAGCGAGCCGAGCAGTACCCCTCCGACGCCCGCGAGCCTCAGGGAGGCCGCATCCAGGCGGATGGCCCGCAGGACGTCGCCCTCTGCCGCGGCGAGCAGGCTGAAGTCGCCGAGCATGATGGTGACGCCTGAAACGTCGCCCACCGCGGCGAAGTGCTCGAGGGCCTCTCGCCACAGTGGCGCCGAATGAGATGTGGTCCGGCCCAGTCCGTGATAGGCCAGCCCCAACATACGCAGAGCCCAGGCCAGGCTGAACGGATCCTTCACCGTCCGCAGCATGGCGACGTCTTCGAGCCATGTGTCCCGTGCAGCCTCGTAGTCCCCGGCGAAGTAGTGGGCATTGCCCAGTCCCCACAGGACTCGCGCGATCATCTCCCGGTCCCCGAGCTCCCGGAAGATTGCCAGGCTTTCCTCGAACGCCGGCCGAGATCTGGCAACGGCCTCCTTGGTGACGAGCATCGGAAAGCCCCAGTTGTAGAGGGCGTTGGCGATGGCCCGTTTGTCGCCGGTCTGGCGGCACAGCTCCAGGCATGCCTCGTAGTACTCCATTGCCTGGGGCATCTCCGCCCGCCAGTAAGCGACCCCGCCCGCCGCTTCGAGAGCTTTCGCGTGTGCTGTGGGGTGGGCTTCCACGTCGGGCATGGCGAGGATGCGCTCCAGCCAGCCCGCCCCTTCCGCGAGCAAGCCTCGCATCTGCCAGAAGCGCCAAAGGGCGTAGCCCAGGCGAAGGGCCGTCTCCGCCGCGCCGTGCTCGATGGACCAGGTCAGGGCGGCTCGAAGGTTGCCGTTCTCGAGGTCGAGACCGTCGAGGAGGCGCTTCTGGTCGGGGCCCGTCAGGCCCGGAGCCGACGCCTCGGCCAGGTCCCGGTAGAAGGCGGCGTGCCGCTCGCAGATCGTGTCCGTCTGGCAGGACGCCGCGAGCTGCTCGAGGGCGAACTCCCGGATGACGAAGAGCATCGCGAAGCGGGGCTCGCCTTCCGTCTGGTCCTGCCGGATCAGGCTCTGGTCGACCAGCTCGGCCAGGCCGGCCAGGACGTTGAGACTCCCTCCGCCGCACACGTTCTCCGCCGCCTCCAGGTCGGCGCCACCGACGAACGCGGAGAAGCAGGCGAACAGGTCCCGAGCGCGCTGGTCGAGCAGCTCGTGGCTCCAGGCGATGGCGCCTCGCAGCGTTTGCTGTCGGGCCGGCAGGTCGCGTGAGCCGCCGTCGAGCATGTCGAGTCGCTGGCCCAACCGCGCCAGCAGCGCCTGTGGTGGCAGGAGCTTGATCCGTGCCGCGGCGAGCTCGATGGCCAGCGGCAGACCGTCCAGGCGAGCGCAGATCTCGGCCACGACCGCGGCGTTGGCGGAGTTGAGCTGGAAGTCCGGCTTGACCGCCGTGGCACGTTCGAGGAAGAGGGCGACCGACTCGTACCGCGCCACCGCCGCCGGATCGGCATCGGCGCCAACGACCGGGAGACCGAGCGGCGGGACCGCGTACTCACGCTCGCCGTAGATGTGCAGTGGAGCTCGGGTCGTTACCACGACGCGGAGCGCGGTGCCGGCCCGCAGCAGCTCCCCAACGAGCGGACCGGCCTCCAGGACCTGCTCGAAGTTGTCCAGGACGAGGAGCACGCGGCGATCTCGGAGGTACTCCGTCAGCCGGGTGACGGGTGGCTGATTCGCAGATTCCCGCAGGCCCAGCGCCTGCACGACGGCGGCCGCGACCAGGGCGGCGCTATCGATGGGGCCGAGCGGAACGAAGAAGACGCCGTCGGGGTAGTCGGCTATCGTCTCGGCCGCCAGCTGAAGGCTGAGGCGGGTCTTACCGGTGCCGCCCGGTCCGGTCAGCGTCAGCAGCCGCGTCGTGGCCAGCAGGCGTCTGGCCTCGGCAACCTCACTCGTGCGTCCAACGAAGCTCGTCAGCTGGGTGGGCAGGTTGTTGGGAGTGGCATCGAGCGAGCGCAGTGCCGGGAACTGCGATGGCAGGCCGTCGATCGCCGTCTCGTAGATCCGCTCGGGCTGGGTGAGGTCCTTGAGCCTGTGCCGGCCCAGATCCCGGAGCTCTACGCCCGAGGGCAGGCTCTGATCCACCAGCGCGCGAGTGGATTCGGACAGCAGGACCTGCCCGCCGTGGCCCACCGCAGCGATCCTGGCCGCCCGATGGACGTCCAGGCCCACGTAGGTGCCGTCGCGCACGAGTGCCTCGCCCGTGTGCAGCCCCATCCGCACTCGCACCGTCGCGCCGTCGGGCCAGCGTCCCGCCGCAAGCGCTCGCTGAGCCGCCACTGCCGCGGCCAGGCCGGCCGGCGCGCTGCCGAAGGCGGCAAAGAGCGAATCTCCCTCAGACCCGATGGCGACACCGTCCGCCGCCTCGACGGCCTCGCGGAGCAGGCGGTGATGCTCGTTCAGCAGTCCCGGATAAGCGTCGCCGAGCTGCTGGAGCAGCCGCGTCGAGCCCTCGATGTCCGTGAACAGGAACGTGACGGTTCCGGTTGGGAGGGTGGCGGTGGGATGCATCGGGTCAGCGATGACGGTCCGTGGAGAGAGCCCGAAGCCGGCGCGTGACCTCTTTGAGGATGCCCACTGCGATCCGGGGCTCGGTCTCGAGAAGCCGCTGGAACTCCCACGATGGCAGGGCCAGACAGGTCGTCGATTCGTCGGCCGCGACCGAGGCGATACGTGGCTCCTGGTCTATCAGGGACAGCTCCCCGAAGAACTGGCCCGGCCCGAGGCGAGCCAGCAGCTCACCATCGCGGACGACGCTCACCGAGCCGGAGACGATCAGGAAGAAGCCTGTTTCGACCTCGCCCTGGCGGGCGATTCGCTGTCCCGCGGCGAACTCGACCTCTACGGCGCGCTCGGCGATGGCGGCGCAGCCGTCGACGCCTGTGGCCGAGAAGAGCCCGACGCCTTCGAACATATGGGCGCGTTGCGCCGGCGTGAGCGCCATGCGCGCTGCCTCCAATGCGGCCCCCGGTCGACTCCGGGGTGAGCGGGATGCTGATCGGGCAATGGAAGAGTGTCAACGGACGTCGCGGGCGTTGCGCCAGGCGCCCGGAAAGACGCGAAAACGGGAACGATGGGCATCGGATCAGTCGAATTGCGGCGCGTCGTACGACCATGCCTGCAAGGAAGCGTCGATCGCGGCCGCCGTGTCGCGACGGTCCAGGCCCCGGAGGACGGTGGATGGCCCAGGTGATGGAGCTGACGGACGAGCTGGCCGGGCTCACCCTGTTCGCGGACCTGCCGCGTCCGCAGCTCGAGGCTGTAGCCCACGAGTTCGAGGAGGCCTGGTTCGGCGAGGGGGATCGAATCCTGCGCCAGGGTCTGACCGGCTCTGGGTTCTACGTGATTCTGGACGGGGAGGTCGCCATCCGCGCCGACGGTCGCGATGTGGCCGTGCTCGGGCGGGGCGACTTCTTCGGCGAGGTGTCAGCTCTGTTCGGGGAACCGCCTTCGGCGGACGTCGTCGCGCTCCACGCGATGCGCTGCCTGCACCTGTCGGGGTCGGCGTTGCATGAGTTCCTGCTCGCTCATCCCGCGGTGATGTACCGGATGCTGCTGGACCAGACGCGACGGCTCCGGAACACGACCCGAGCTCGCGGCTGACGGCCGTGGCTCCGACGGTGGCCCCGGGGGGCCGCGACGCGCGACCCTTTCCTCCGGGCGAGTATCCGCTCGTCGTGCTGGGCAGCGGCCCGGGCGGTCTGCAGCTGAGTTACGCCCTGACGCGGCTCGGCGTGAACCACGCCGTGATCTCGGCCGACCCGGCTCCCGGTGGGATGTTTCGGCGCTTCCCGTTCTTCCAGCGTCTTCTGAGCTGGACCAAGCCCTACGCCCCGGTCGAACGCGGAACGCGGGCGTACGAGCGCTACGACTGGAACAGCCTGCTGGCCGAGGAGCCCGGCAACCGAGCTCTGATGGCCCGCCTGATGGACGGCACCTCCTACTTCCCGTCGCGGCCGGAGATGGAGCTGAACCTCGCCACTTTCGCCGAACGCGCCGGGATTGCCGTCCGCTACGACTGCCGCTGGGAGGCGACCAGGCGAGAGCCCACCGAGACCGGCGACCGCTTCGTCCTCGAGACCTCCGACGGCGAATATCGCTGCCGCGTGGCCGTCTTCGCGGTCGGCGTGGCCGAGCCGTACACGCCGCCGATTCCCGGCCTCGACCGTGTCCCGCACTACGCCGACACGCGTCCGGCCGAGACATACGCCGGCAAGCGGATCTTCATCGTGGGCAAGCAGAACTCCGGGTTCGAGCTTGCCAGCGGATTGCTGCCATGGGCTCGCGCCATCGTGCTGGCGTCCCCGAGCCCGGCGAAGCTCTCGGTCGTCACCCGCTCCCTGGTCGGGATTCGGGCACGCTACCTCCAGCCATACGAGGACCACGTCCTGGCCGGCGGAGTGGCCGTCCTGGAGGCTTCGATCGAGGGGATCGAGCCGGCCGGGGAAGGGGAGACGTTGCGCGTGACCGTCAGGCTGTCAGCAGGCGGGGACCCGGTGGCCTTCGAGGTGGACGCGGCAATCGCGGCGACGGGTTTCGTGGCGCCGCTGCGCGATCTGCCGGCCCTTGGAGTCGCGACGTACGGCGCGAGCCGTTTGCCCGCCCAGACGCCATTCTGGGAGAGTGCCACTGTGCCGGGGATCTACTTCGCGGGCACCATCAGCCAGGGGGCCGCCGGGCTCAAGAAGCACGGAATGCCGGCCAACTCCGGGGCGGTCCACGGGGCCCGCTACAACGCCCGCCTGCTGGCGGAGCATCTGGCCGAGAAGCACTTCGGCGTAGCGCGAGCGAGGCGCCATCTGGCCGAACGCGACGTTCTGCCGTTCCTTCTGGAGGAGATCTGCCGGGCGCCCGAACTCTGGCATCAGCGGGCCTACCTCACGCGAGTCGTGAGCCTCGACCCGGACCGCGGCATCGCCGACGACGGGATCCTGCCGCTGGCCCACTTCCTCGACGCGGGCGGATCGGATGCGGTCGCGGCCACGATCGAGGCCAATGCCGAAGGCGCGGTGTACCCGGTGATCTACGTCCGCCACTCCGGCGAGACCGAGGAGCACGTCCTGCCCGGCCATCCGCTCCACGATTTCGGCACCGACGAGCACCGTGCGGCGCTGGCTTCGCTGCTGGCTGGGCTGGGCGTCGCCTCGTCCGAGGCTCCAACCCGCGGCGCCGCGGAACACGTCGCTTAACCCGGCTCGCACGATCTTGCCATCGTGCGGTCCGTCGGCGGGCGGCGGCCGACACGACCGCGAGCCGATCCACAAGGCCGCGGAGCCCGCAAGAGACTACCTCCCCCGAGGGCGAACCGACCCCATCCACCGGCTGGATCAGGACGGCACGGTGGATCTGATGCCCGCAGGTTCAGCGCCCGGGACGCTGCGCTCGCCGAGGCATTCGCGAACGCCGGCGCGCGAGAGCTTAAGGCTGGGACAGCAAGCGAGCTACAGCGTCGTGCCAGCCCGCTGCACGTTCGAGATATTCAACGTCCCGTTAGGCAAGGGCGAGCGGGAAGGGGCGCGCTGAGTTGGGCGAGCCTAGCTCCTGACGGATCTCAATGGAGATGTCGCCTCCAATCTCGCGGCACGCGCCCGGTCGGGCCGGGCACGGGCTGACCCAGCGGGTGATGTGGCGGGGGCGCCAGTTCCGGGCCGTCGACATAGTCGTCGCTGGCGTAGTCCCAAAACCAGTCCTCACCCGGCTCGTAGCTGCGAACCACCGGATGCCCGGAATCGGCGGCGTGGTGACGCGCGTGCTGTGAGGGTGACGAGTCGCAGCAACCGACGTGGCCGCAGAGAGCGCAACGACGTAGATGAAACCACCAACCGCCGGTCGCCAGGCACTCCACGCAGCCGGGTCCGCTTGGCGGTACCGCAGGATCGATATCGTTCTCGCCAGACATGAACTCATCCTTTCTCGTACGCGACCATTCGCGCGTCCTTCGAGTTTGATCGTTCGCGACACGCGCCGGCGTCCGTCTCGCTTGATGAGGCATTGGCGCGAATCTTCGTGTTGGCACCCGCCCGCGGTCTGCTCGATAGGCTGTTGCGCGGCGTCGTCTCGCTTGTGCTCCTAGTCGGCGGGATCCTCTCAGGAATCGCCTTCTCGGCGATCGAGGCGGTCGTGGTCTCGGCTCTCAGCGTCCGTCCCGAAGGGGGCGCTGGCCGCGTCCCATGGAGCCGTAGGGGATCGGCGAGCCTCTCTGGGGGTCACGCTTCGCCTGGGAAGCAGACACTCTGCCAGCTGAGTTACTCCCGCTCGGGAGGCTCCGATACTAGCCTAGCCCGCCCGCGGCCTCAACAGCGGTCTGGTGGCGTCGGCCCACATCGGCCCAGACACTTCGCAGGCGCCGCAGCGCTCGAGCCTCAGTGGCCGCTGCTCTCGTAGCGGCGGAGGCCGACGCGAAACAGCCAGACGGCCATGAGCACGCAGTAGATCGCGACCAGCGGCGTCAGCAACCCCTGGATGCTCCAAGCGTCCACGCCGAAGATGAACGCGGTCGGGAAGAAGCTCACGAACGCAAACGGGATGGCCAGCACGATCAGGGCCTGGACCGCCACCGAGTAGATCGTGATCGGATACTTCGCGAACTCGCCGAGCTGGTGGACGAACATCGGCACCATGCTCCAGGGCGCCTTGACCCAGAAGGCGCTGGCGGCCGAGCCCAGGTTGATGGCGACCCGGATCGTCGCCGCGCTGGCGATCAAGATCACCAGCATCAGCAATCGCCCGGGCGTCCACGCGACGGGCGTGTTGGCAATTCCCACGCCGATCAGGAAGAGGCCGGTCACGATGTTGCCCAGGCCGTTGAAGCCGACGGCCCCGGCCAGGACCTGGACGATAGGAGAGACCGGCCGCACCAGGATCTGGTCGAACTGGCCGGTGTAGACCAGGTTGGAGAGGCGCCACGTCCCTTCGAAGAAGAGGGACCCGACGCCTTCCGTCACGAAGATCAAGGCGTACATCATCACGACCTGCCAGAAGGTCCAGCCGTTGATGTTCGGGATCCGCTGGAAGATCGTCCAGATGAACAGCAAGCCCGTGAGTTGAACCATCACGGCCGAAATCATCAGCACGACGAAGTCGGCCTCGTAAGCGAGGATCGCCTTCATCTGCTGGCCCAGGCAACGGAAGTACAGGAAGACGAGCCGGTACGCCGGCCGAAGTCGAGTTGCGAGCGCGAGCCTAGCCGCCATTGATCGTCACCGCCCGCACTGCGCCTCTCCACGCAAGCCGGCCCAGAAGTAGAAGCCCGGTCGCCCACACCGCTTGGAGGCCGATCATCAGAGCCGTCGTCGGCCCGTCCATCTTCCCGAGGTAGGTGAGCGCGGGCGTGGAGATCATGCCCTGGAACGGCAGCACCGCGGCCAGCGCTCGGAGCCAATCCGGGAAGAAGACGAGCGGTATCAGAGCTCCGGAGAAGATGTTCTGGATAGCCACGCGGCCGACCATCACGCCGTCGATGCCGGTTGTCCAGAAGGCCGTCATCGAGACGCAGTACACCATGCCGAACTTGATCAGCGTCGCCAGGGCGGCGCTGATCAGGAAGACGACGAGGTGGGCCGGATCGGCCGGCAACGCGATTCCCCCGAACACGGTCGCCACGATCGCGCCGACCACCAGCGCGGAGAACAACTCGAACGGCAGAGGCCCGAACGCCGTGGCCATTCGCGACGCCTGGAAGTCCATCGGGCGGGCCAGGTCCGTGGCGACGCGGCCCTCCTTTATGTCCATGCTCATATTCCACTCGGCGAACCAGGTCATGAGCGAGTTGAGAAGGAAGGACACGAGCAGGTAGGCCTTCATCTCCGGCCACGTGAAGCCGCCGAGCGCGCTCGAGCTTCCCAGGAAGATCGTCTGCCACAGGTAGAACATGGCGACGACGTAGAAGATCGTGCCGATCATGTTCAGGGCAAAGCCGGCTCGGTAGACGAATGTGATCTCGAGCGAGGTCCGCGCGAGGGAGACGTACTTGCGGTAACGTCCCACGCTCAGGCCTCCACCAGCGACTTAGCCTCGCCCGAGCCGGCGTCCGATTCGGCCGAACCAAGACTGAGCTGCCCCAGGTAGACCTTGCGGATCAGGTCCTCGACCTCAGGCTCGTCGATGCGGAAGTCGACGACTTCGACATGCCGCATGACCGCCGCGGCGATCTCGCCCGCGGCGAACCGGAACCGATCGAACCGGACCGACAGGCCCAGCCCGTCGTTCGCCAGCTCGCAGGCCGGCAGTCCGGCGCAGATGGGCGCCATCGACTCGGGCGGTCGAGCCAGCTCGAAGTGGATGACTCGATCGCGGGCGTAGTTGTCCTTGAGCGCGGCCAGGTCGCCGTCGTGGATGATCTTGCCGTTGTCGATGATCACGATCCGATCGCAGATATCCTCGATGTCGCCGAGGTCGTGGGTCGTCAGCATGACCGTGGTCCCGCGCTCTTCGACGCGGCTGCGGACGAACCTCCGAATGCTGTCCTTAACGGCGATGTCCAGGCCGATCGTCGGCTCGTCGAGGTAGAGGATTTTCGGGTCGTGGAGCAGGGCCATACACAGGTCGGCCCGCATCCGCTGGCCGAGCGAGATCTTGCCCGCCGGCAGGTTCATGAACTCGGCCAGGCCGAGGAGCTCGGTGAAGTGGGCCAGGTTCTCCTTGTACCGCGCCGGCGGGATCTCGTACATGTCGCGGGCCAGGTTGAACGACTCGATGACCGGGATGTCCCACCACAGCTGGGTCCGCTGGCCGAAGACGACGCCGATGTTGCGGGCGTTCTGCTGGCGCCTCTCGTGCGGAACCAGTCCGTCGACGATCAGGCGGCCCGAGGTGGGGACGAGGATGCCGGTCAGCATCTTGATCGTGGTCGACTTGCCGGCGCCGTTCGGTCCGAGATATGCGACCGATTCCCCGGCCTCGATGCTGAGGTCGATGTGGTCCACGGCCAGCTTGTCTTTGTACTGGCGCGTGAAGAAGTGCTTCAGCGAGCCGACCAGCCCGGGCTCTTTGACGGCCTGGCGGAACTTCTTGGTCAGCCCGGTCGCTTCGATTAGGGGCACGGGCACGCTGCTCCTGGGACGACCTTGGGAGGCACGAGTTTACTGCAATCCTGAAAGGGTTGGCACGAGGGGAAGGCAGACAGATCCCATGGGACCGAGTCGTCCCGGGCCCGACAGGGCGCCGGCCTCCCGAGTTCTGTCTGCTCGCGCCTCAGCCCGCCGCCTCAGCCGCCGTACGCACGGCGCGCAACCGCTTCAGCGTCGAGCCACTATCGCGCCCGAACAAGTCCACGAGCCGGCAGTACTCGCCGTAGAGCGTGTCGTACACAGCGTGGTTGGCGAGGTTGGGCTCCACGATCCGGCCGGGCGGTTGAGCCATCGCCGCCACGGCTTCGCCAACGCCGGCGTACGCTCCGCCGGCCACGGCTCCCAGGATCGCCGCGCCGACGGCGCTCGCCTGGACCTCCGAGCAGATCTCGATCGGCAGGCCGGTGACGTCCGAGTAGATGCCCATGAGCATCTCGTTTCGGGTGAGGCCGCCGGCGACTCTGATCCCACTGATAGGCAGCCCCGCTCCGGCGAGCGTCTCCACGATGAGCCGGGTGCCGAACGCGGTCGCCTCGATGAGCGCGCGATAGATCGCCTCGGGCGACGTCTGCAGGGTGAAACCGAGGATGGCGCCGCTGAGATCGGCGTCGACGAGGGGCGTCCGGCAGCCGTTCCACCAGTCGAGGGCCAGCAGGCCGCTGGCACCCGGTCGGAGGCTCGAAGCCCGCTCGCTCAGCACGTGGTGCAGCGATCGTCCGCCGTCGGCCGCCTCCTCGTGCAGCGCGGGCGGCACGCAGTTGCGGACGAACCAGGCGAAGATGTCACCCACGCCCGCCTGGCCGGCCTCGTAGGCGAAGAGCCCCGGCACGATCCCGTCTTCGACAACGCCAGACTGGCCGGCGACGAGCACCTCGTCCTCGGCCAGCAACATGTGGCATGACGAGGTGCCCATCACGATGAAGAGCGTGCCGGGTCCCCCAACGCCGGCGCCGAGTGTCGCCGCGTGGGCGTCGATGAGGGCGGCGCCGACCGGCGTTCCGGCGGCCAGGCCGAGCCGCTCTGCCCAGGCCGTCGAGAGGCCGCCGACGGCCGTCCCCGGCGCTACCACCGGCTCGGCGACCTTCGTCGAGTACAGGTCAGCCAAACCGGGATTGAGCCCGCCGAGGAACTCGGGGCGAGGGTAGCCCGACGCCTTGTGCCAGGTGCCCTTGTAGCCTGCTGCGCAGGCGTTCCGGGCGAGTGATCCAGTGAGCTGCCAGACCAGCCAGTCGGCGCCCTCGACGATCCTGTCGGCGGCCGCATAGACGTCCGGCGCTTCCTCGAGGACCTGGAGGGCCTTGGGGATGAGCCACTCGGACGATACCTTTCCGCCGTAGCGCGCCAGCCAGGGCTGGTCCCGCTCGATCGCGAGCGCATTGAGGCGGTCGGCCTGGGCCTGGGCGGCGTGATGCTTCCAGAGCTTCGGCCAGGCGTGCGGTTCGTCGCGCCAGGGGTCCAGGGTGTGCAGTGGCGTGCCGTCGTCGGTCGTCGGCAGGACGGTGCACGCCGTGAAGTCGATGCCAATGCCGATCACGTCGGCTGCCTCGACCCGACCGGACATCGCGGACCGGACGACCTGCTCCATCGACTCCAGCCAGTCGGCCGAGCTCTGCAGGGCCCAGTCGTTCGGCAACTGCACCTGACCATCCGGCAGCGAGCGGTCGATCACGCCGTGTCGGTAGGCCGCCTCGGCCGTCGCCGCGGTCGCGCCGCTGGCCACGTCGACCAGTACGGCGCGCACGGATTCCGTCCCGAAGTCGAGGCCCAGCGCATATCGGCTCATCTTGGTGCGACCTCCTGATTATCAGTCCTGCAGGGACGTCGGGCTCGGGGAGACGGCCGGCACCGCGCCATTGCTGTCAGTCGGCCCCATTCGCCCGCCGGTCAGCGCTTACCGTAGAGTGGCCCGAAGGCGGCGCAGGCGCGGAAGTCGGCGCCTTCGGGATCGGCCGTGCCGAGCGAGCTCCACGCGCTCGGCCGGTAGACCTGCCCGGCGGGAACGTTGTGCATGTTCACAGGGATCCGGAGCATGGCGGCGATGCTGATCAGGTCGGCACCGATGTGGCCGTAGCTGATTGCGCCGTGGTTAGCGCCCCAGTTCGCCATGACCGAGTAGACGTCGTGGAAGGCTCCGGTCCCGGTGACCTCCGGCACGAACCAGTGGGTCGGCCAGGTCGGATCGGTCCGCTCGTCGAGGGTGCGGTGGACGTCCGGCGGAAGCTCGACCGTCCAGCCCTCGGCGAGCTGCAGGACGGGCCCGACGCCGGCCACGAGGTTGAGCCGGCTCATCGTGACCGGCATGCCGCCCCGCGACACGAAGTGGGAGGAGAAGCCGCCACCACGGAAGTACTCGGTCGTCGCCGGGTACCAGGTTGTCGCCTTGAGACAGGCTTGGGCGTCCGCCTCGCTGATCTCCCAGAACGGCTTCATCGCCGACTGGCCAGCGTCCTCCATCTGCCCGGTGGCGTCGAGCGTCGCCGCGCCGCTGTTGATCAGGTGGATCACGCCGCCCGCAGCACGGCCCTCCAGCTGGACGCCCGTGACCCGCTTCACCGCCTCGGGGCTCCAGTACGTCCGCACGTCGGCGAAGATCTGGGGCCGATTCGTCAGAACATAGCCCAACAGCATCGAGGCGCCTTTGAGGCTGTCGTTCTCGGTGGCGAAGACATACGGCGCCCGGATGCCGTTCCAGTCGAACGACGAGTTGAGGATCGCCTCCATGAAGTCGCCGTTCGGGAAT
>JBGQBD010000029.1:0-23543 GCA_041494645.1 Candidatus Limnocylindria bacterium | reverse complement strand
TGGTTGGCGTTCTGGAAGGCGACGCTGCCGTAGGCCTCGCCGGTGAAGCTCGGGTCGTAGCCGGCCTCGATCAGGGCCCAGGCTTTCTTCTCCTCGCGCAGCTTGCAGTTGATGAACTCCTCGATGTCCGGGTGCGAGACGTCGAGGATCACCATCTTGGCGGCGCGGCGGGTCTTGCCGCCCGACTTGACCACGCCGGCGAAGGCGTCGTAGCCGCGCATGAAGCTGACCGGGCCCGACGCGGTGCCGCCGCCCGACATCTTCTCCTTGCTCGATCGAAGGGTCGAAAGGTTCGAGCCTGCGCCCGAGCCGAACTTGAACAGCATCGCCTCGGTCTTGGCCAGATCCATGATCGATGACATGGTGTCCTGGACCGAATTGATGAAGCAGGCCGAGCACTGGGGGTGCGCTTCGACGCCCACGTTGAACCAGACCGGCGAGTTGAAGCTCATCTTCTGGTGGACGAGCAGGTGGGTGAGCTCGGCCTGGAAGGCGCGCAGGTCCTCTGTCGTGGCGAAGTAGTGCTGGGTCTCGGCCCAGCCGGCGATGGTGTTGACCACGCGGTCGATCAGCTGGCGGACGGAGGTCTCGCGCTCGGCCGTGCCCACGTGGCCGCGGAAGTACTTGCTGACGACGACGTTGGTGGCGAGCTGGCTCCAGAACGCGGGAACCTCCACGTCCTTCTGCTCGAAGACGGTCACGCCCTTCTCGTTGCCGATGCTGGCGGTCCGGGTCTCCCACTCGATCTCGTCGTAGGGGTGGACCCCGGGCGTCGTCCAGCGGCGCGGGAAGCGGAGGCCCTTGACGCCGATGCCGGTGAAGCGGCCGTCGGGGAGCATGGGGGCCACCGCTTCATCCATGACGGGGATCGCGGTAGCGGGGGTCCCGCTCGCGGAGGTCGGGCTCGCGCCGGCTCGACTCATTTCCTGCACCTCCACCTGGTTCTGCGTTTCTCCGTTGGGACGCAACGCCTGCCGTTTGCCGGCCTCGAATGCCGGTTGCCGGCGGCCGTGGCGATAGCTGCGAGCGCTCGGGCGATCTCCCTCGATCGAGCTGTTGGACCGCCGTTTTCGACCGTCCTTCATCGGTCCGTCTGGCGGGCTCCCGGGCCCTCTCTTGGACCAGGCCGACCGACGGAATCTACGCCCTCCGTTCCATCGCAGTCAAGCCCCAAAACACAACATCTTGTGGTGTACCATGGCCCGGAACCACCATATCTGGGCCGAACGCTCGAGCCCGGTCCGGCCCGAGGGGGCGGTCGGTGGATCACTGGTTCATTGCCTGTGGACGCCCTGTGGACAGAACAGCTGGCTCCGTCCGCGGCGCCGCGCGGGGTGATGGCAGGGGCGTTCGCGCCGGCTGTCCGACGTCGCTTTGGTACACGCGTTCTATATTGTACCGCGCCACGCAAGCGGATCGCCGGCGACCGAGGCTCGGCTCCAGCTACCGACCGGTGGCCGGCCGGCGGCGGGGGTTGCCTCGTTTGCGGGTGGCGCCACGGCCGGGGGACCAGCGGGGACCTTCGGACTCGCTGCCGTCAGCGGCCGAGGCGAGGGGCGACCCGGCCGGGCCGGCCCCGGGCCGGCCTACGCTGGGCCCCTGCCCGCCGGGCGTCGGCGCGGTCGGTCGACCGACCGAAGGGGCCGACAGGCGCTGCCGATCCAGCCGATCGATGAGCCAGCCGTCGCGGACGGTTCGACCGCCCCATCGCCGGACGATGCCGGTCAGCTCGATGTCGTCGGTCACGACCAGCGTTCCCGGCGCGCCGGCGGCGAACTCGTGCTCGACCAGGTGCGCGATCAGCTCATCGGCCGTCGATCGGCCCGCGTATCGAACCTCGACGCCGGAAGCCACGTGGCGAGAGACGAGGCCGTGCTCGGGGGAGCCGTCGAGGACGACGGTGACCGAGACGTCGGGCGGGACGATGGCCCGCAGCCGCCCGATCAGGGCCGCGGCGGGGAGTGGAGTCGGAGACCGCCGGAACGCATACAGGACGTTCGTCCCGTCGACGATCAGACGCTTCACGCCATCCAGGACGCGGCGATCGTCAGGCACGGGGCCGCCGGGCCGGCTGGGCGCCCAACGTCGCTGCGGGCGCATCCGGGCCGGACGACTCGTCCGCGCGCCGTTCTCGCCGCTCCGGTAGCATCCTGGCCATGCTTCTTCTCGTCGACCTCGACGGTGTCGTCTATCGCGGCACGCAGCCCGTACCCGGCGTCGCGGCCGTCCTGGCCGCCCGCGCTGCCGCCGGTGACGTGATCGTGTACGTGACCAACAACTCGATGTGGTACCGCGCCGACTACGTTACGCGCCTTTCGGGCATGGGGGCGCCGGTCACGCCCGATCGGGTCGTTTCGTCCGCCCGCGCCACGGCGCTCTACCTGCGCGACCTCCAGCCGCCGGTCCGGCGCGTGCTCGCGGTCGGCGCGCCCGGCCTCATCCACGAGCTGACGGACGTGGGCCTCGAAGTCGTCCTCTCGGGTGACGCGGCCGAACGCTGGACGGCCAACGGTCGAGATGCGGCGGCAGCCGTCGGGGAGGTCGACACGGTCGTGGTCGGACTCGACCTCGAATTCACATACGCCCGAATGGCCTGCGCCGCCGATGCGATTCGGGCGGGGGCCAGGTTCGTGGCCACGAACCGCGACCCGGTCTATCCGCTCGAGAAGGGCGTGATGCCCGGAGCGGGATCGGTGGTCGCGGCCATCGAGACGGCCTCCGGCGTGAAGCCGGTATCGATCGGCAAGCCCGGCCCGTTGCTGCTCCAGGTCGCGGCTCACGCCGCGGGCGCCGACGTGGCCGACGCGGTGATGATCGGCGACAGCCTGGTCACGGACGTGGCCGCGGCCGCTGCCGTTGGCGCGCGGTCCGTGCTGATGCTGACCGGGGTCAGCAAGCGCGAGCAGGTCGAGGCTATGGCCGCCTCCGATCGCCCGACCGCGATCGCGGTCGATGCGGCCGAGCTCGCGGCCGCCCTCGACCGGCTGGCCGGAGGCTGATGCCGGCTTGGGCCGGTGTCAACCGCTTCCGACGGGTCGTCCATCCGCATCTGAGCGATCTTCCGGTAAGGCAGTCGTTGGCAGCCCGACCTGGGTTCCGTCGGTGTAGCATCGCCGAAACCATGACGACGTCGAATGGGCCCGCTCAATCCCCAGGTACCGGTCAGCGCCCGATCGACGGGCGCAACCTGGAAGGTCTCGAGCCGGTGCGGGGCGAGCACGGCAGCTTGGACGGCGGCGGCCCCGGCGATCCAATCCGGGCCCGGGTCCGAAGTCAGATCGTTCGCCTGGGGTGGCTCGTGCTGGCGGCCGGCCTGGCCTTCGGTTCGGCCGGCCTGGTCGCGGCCGCGCAACACCCGCCCAGCGGCGGCAACCGGCAGGAGCTGACATGGGCCGCGGACCACGACCTGTCGGCGACGCTCGACGCGGCGGTCCGCGACCTGACCCTGCTCAACGATGACGTCGACCTCCTCGGCCGGATGGCCCGCCAGACCCTCTCCAGCCTCGCCCAGGTCGACCAGGTCGCGCTGACGCAGGCCTGGGACAGCGGTTCCAGCGCCGTCAGTTCGATCGACGCCCGCGCTGCGGACCTGACCAAGCGGCTGAAGTGCGATCTGTGGGACGCGGCCTATGAGCTGGAGCTGAGCAAGACCTACAGCCCCGCTCTGATCGACCGCTATCACAGCGTCTGCCTCGCCATCGCCTCGGTAGCGCCGCTCCGCGACGACTGGGTGTCGCTGGTGGCGGGGAGCAGCACGGCCATGCAGGTGGCCTTCGACATCAACAACCACGATCAGATCGCTGCCGACGCCCTCCAACTGGCCACGCAGGGCCGCTATCAGGACGCTTTGACGAAGCTGGCGAGCGCCACGGCCGCGATTGCCGACGCTACGTCCATCGCCGCCGATCTGGCCAGGGTCACCGACGTCTCCACCCTTCAGGATTGGATGGCCCGGACGACCCGCATGGACAGCGCGCTCCAGACCCTGTGGCGGGCGATGATCGCTTCCAAGGGCCGCGTCACGCCGCAGGTCACGGCTGCGCTCAAGGGCGTGAATGACGCCAAGGCGCTTCTGCCCGACGACAACTCCGTCCTGCAGGTGGTTCTGTACGAGCTGGCCGGCAACCTCACCACGGACGGCATTTCCATAGAGACGGCCAGGGGTGCGCTCGCGGGTGCGCTCAGCGATCTCGTCGACGGCACGGTCTTCGGCCGATAGGGTGGACGCCCGAACCGGCGGTACCTCCCGGCTTCCCCTCTCAGGACTCGGCCGAGTCGGTAGACTTGTGCGATCGTCACTGCCGGCGCCATCGCGCCGACGCCATGGGTCCGCGGCGCCCCGATGAGCCGCCCGCAGGCCGGAGGGTCCAGCTCATGAAGTTGCGCGTAGTCAGCGATCAGCCCTGGGAAGTGCCGGCGGACGCGATCGCCATCCCCTTCACCGGCGAGCCCAGATTCAAGGGGCCGCTGGCGGAGATCGACAGGCGCACGGGCGGGGAGCTGGCCGCCCTCACCGCCTTCGGCGAGCTCAAGTCCGAGCGGTTCGACACAGTCGTCATCGCGGCCGGCGAGATGAAGGCGGGACGGCTGCTCGCGGTGTCTGCGGGAGACCCGGCGACGGTCACCCGGCAGGTCGTCGTCCGGATCGGGTCGGCCGTGGAGCGGCGGCTGGCCGGCCGTTCGGTCAGGACGCTGGCGATCTGGCTGGGCGACCTCGGTTCGCACGTCGACGGCGGCGCCGAGGCCGTTGCGGAGCTGCTGGCCCGTGGCGTGGTGGAGGGCAGCTTCGAGCCGGCCACGATCTATCGCCAGGACGTCAAGTCGGCCCCGCCCGAACTGGACGAGCTGATCCTGATCGCGCCCGGCGCCGAGACGGCAGCATTGTTGCGGGCTGCGGAGCGCGGCGCCGTCATCGGGGAGGGCGCCAACCTCTCCCGCCGCCTGGCCAACCGTGCCGGCAACGACGTCACACCCGAAGTCCTGGCCGGCGAGGCCCGGGCCATCGCCGAGCGCCACGGCCTGTCGATCGACGTCATCGGGCCGGAGAAGGCCGCCGAGCTGGGCATGGGCATGTTCCTGGCGGTGGGGCGGGGCAGCGACAACCCGCCGCGGCTGATCGTGCTGCGGTCCGGCAAGGTGGGGTCGAAGGACGCCGCCGGGCGGCGGTTGGCTCTCGTGGGCAAGGGCGTCTGCTTCGATTCGGGAGGCCTCAGCATCAAGCCGGCCGATCGGATGGAAGAGATGAAGATGGACAAGTCCGGGGCCTGCACGGTCATCGCGGCCATGGCCACGGTTGCCAGGCTCGCCCCCGGGACGCCGCTGATGGCCCTGGCTCCGGCCGTGGAGAACATGCCCGGGCCTCACTCGGCCCGCCCCGGCGACGTGGTCAAGGCCATGAACGGCAAGACGGTGGATATCCACAACACCGATGCGGAGGGCCGGCTGATCCTCGGCGACGCCCTCTGTTACGCGGAGAAGCTCGGCGCCACTCATCTCGTCGACATCGCCACCCTGACCGGTGCGGTGGCACGGGCCCTGGGCGATCAGATGACCGGGGCGTTCGGCACGCCTCAGGAGTGGTACGACGCCGTGGCCGCAGCCGGCGAGCGCGCCGGAGAGCGGTACTGGCAGATGCCGATGATCGAGGAGTACCGCGCGGACATCGACAGCACGTACGCGGACTTCGCGAACGTCGGAGCGATCGAGGGCGGCATGGTGAAGAGCGTTCTGTTCCTGCGCGAGTTCGTCACCGTCCCGTGGGTCCACCTCGACATCGCCGGCACGGGCTACTTCCGCAAGAAGACGCCGTACGCGCCGGCCGGCGCCACCGGTGTGGCCCACGCCACTCTCGTCGAGCTGGCTCTCGCCGGCGCCGCGAAGCCCTAGAGGCCGCCGGCGTGGATGTCGCGGGCTCGGGCTCGGCCGGCCAGGGCAGCCCGGATGCCCTGGTCCTGCTGCTCGGACTGATAGGGCTTGGTTGGGGCGTGGCCGCCGACCGGATCGCGGCGCGGTGGCCGGCCCATGAGGACGGCTCCGTCCGTGGCTTGGACTGGCGGACGCTGGTCGTGGCCGCCTTCGGGGCGGCGGCCCTGGCCGCCGTGCCGGCGCGATTCGGCGACGTGGGCGAGCGGATGCTCTTCGGAGTCTACTTCGCGGCTCTCGTCCTGCTGATGGCCACTGACCTCGATCAGCGGCTCCTGCCGGATGCGGTCACGCTGCCTCTCATCGTCCTCGGTGGGTTCGCCCTGGCGTGGGGCGGGGACACGCTCGTCTCGCGCTCGCCCGCCTGGGAGGCCGTGGCCGGTGCCGTGATCGTCCCGGCCCTGCTCTTCGCCGCGTCCGTGCCCTTCGGGGCGGGGGCGCTGGGCGGCGGCGACGTGAAGTTCATGGTCAGCGTCGGCCTGACGACCGGGCTTGTCAGGATCGTCCTGGCGCTCTTCGCCGGGGCCATGCTGGGCGGGGTGGTCGTCCTCGCCCTGCTGATCGCCCGTCGCATCACCCTCAAGAGCTACATCCCGTTCGGCCCGTTCCTGATCGGCGGCGCCGTCTGGGCGGCTCTTCTCCCGGCGTCGTCATAGCCTCGGCTTCGAAGCCGCGGGCCCGCCGGCCGCGCGCCGCCGCGTGTCCTGGAACTCGGGGACCGGTTGGCGTCAGGCCGTTGGGGCGGCCCGGCGAGTCTCGCAGCTCGGGCAGTAGTAGATCCTGGTCTTGCTCGGGCTCGTCTCGAAGGCCAGCAGATCCGTCATAAGCTGCCGCTCGCCGTCCTTGCGAATCCTGTCGGCGGGGTAGCCGCAAGCGCACCACGCGACTTCTTCTCCCGCGCGCTTGCTGTACTGGCGCTCCTCGGCCAGGAATGCTTCCAGGGCCTCGCGTTTGGCCTGCTCGTCGCCCTCGCCGTCGAGCAGCTCCAGCGCCCTCTGCACCAGATCGACACGAGCGAACGGAGCGGTTCGGTCCTGCCCTAGTGTCTGGAGAGCACCCGCCGCGCCAACGCGATCGCGCCACTTCGCGGAACTGAGCAGGACGCCGTCCAGGGCCGCGATGGCCGGTTCGCCGATCTCGACGCACTTGTCCCAGCGCCGCTGCCCCGCCCAGAAGTACGCGGCCATGGCGTTGGCCTCGGGCGGTTCCCAGCCAAGCTGCGCCAGGGCGGCGACGATGTCGGACCGCTCCAGCGCATCGGCTCCGTCGAAAGAGGCCTCGAGCAGCGGAATGGCAGCCGCTCCGCACTCGGCGCAGCGGCGCCACTCGCGCAGGGCCGCCCAGTATCTCGCCCCGGTCTCGTTCCAGGGCGGCCGCCAGCCCAACTCTTGAAGGCCACGCGCCGCCGATCGTCTGATCGCTTGATCGTCGTCGCCCAGGACGCCGGCCAGCGTATCGGCTACTTCCGGCGAGCCAACCCGGGCCAGCCTCCGGACCGCGATCTCGCGCACGTCGGCAGCTTCGTGGGAGAGCGCCGCCTTGAGCGGCTCGATGGCCCTGACATCGCCGAGGGCGTCCAGCGCCTGGGAGGCGGCCCGTTCGACCGCCAGGTTCGACCGGCCGGTCGCCTTCATACGGGCCTGCTCGTAAGCCAGCACGATGACCAGCGGCACCACCGCCTGGGCGTCGCCAATGGCTTGAAGGGCCTTGATGGCGGCCACGCGCACGCCTTCGTCGGGGTCCATGATCGCCTTGATCATTGGCTCGACCGCGTCGGCGGCATGAATCCCGCCCACTCCGATGCATACCGCTCGCCGGGTGTCCTGATCCGGGTCCGTCATCAGGCGCTTGTAGACGGCGGTCGCGGCGGCCGCCCGAACTTCCGGATCTCGATCCTCCAAGGCCCCAACCAGCGGGTTGACAACGAGGAGGCCGCCGCGGGCCGCCAGCGCGGCGACGGCGGCCTGGCGCACGCGCGCGTCTCCGTCTTTGAGAACGGCCAGGAGTGGCTCGACGGCTAGCGGATCCCTCAGAGGAGTCAGCGCCTGAGCGGCCGCAATGCGGATGGATGCGTCCTTGTGGGCCAGCGCCTTGATCAGGCCTTGCACATCTCTCTTCTCCTCCAACTGGGCGATGTTGGGGGGACCGAAGAGCGGCATCGTGGGAGCCTCATTTCCCTCTTCTGGCGGCCGAACGCCGACTGGGTCGGAGAGCGGAAGGTTCGGTGCGTCGGACGGCTACGATCGCCACCGAACGCGCGTGCAGATCTGAGGCTAGCACCGTTCGGTGCCAGTTTGCGAGTACCTCATGCCCAATTCTGAGGTGGCCCGCTCCGGTCCGCCCCTCAGTTGACCGTACGGCACCGCAGTGGGACCTTCGAGTGGCTGGCCCGCGCCTCGAGGCCGCCGCCGATCGAGCTTGCGGCGGCGATGTATGATCCCGACCAGCCGGAGTCGTCCGGAGGCAGTGCCCTTCCGAAGGACGGCGTCAGACCGGCGGGCGTAACCGCACAGCGCGCTTTGGGCGCGTTCAACGGAGCTTGCTCGCACGATGACCGCCTCGAACGACCGCCGCGCCACTCGCCGCCCGCATCGCTGGCGGATGTTGCAGCTGCTGTTCGCCATCGTGCTGCTGGCCCCGACTCTCACGTTGCAGACGCCCATGCCCGCGGTCAGGGCCGACGGGCTCTCCGACGCCATCGCCGAGCAGCAACGCCTTGCCAAGCTCATCTCGGACCAGAGGGCGAAGCTGGCCCAGCTGGCTTCGCAGCAGACCAGCCTGACCAGCCAGATCGCGACCACGCAGCAGAATCTTGCCGGCGTCCGCACCTCACTCGACGAGGTCCAGGCCGAGATCGACCGCCTGAAGGGACAGCTGGTGGACGTGACGATCAGGTACACCGGCGCCGTTGCCCAGCAGGATGGCCTCCGCCTGCAGCTGGCCCAGCTGTCCGCGCAGTCGGTGGCCAAACAGCTCGAACTCGACCAGCGCCAGCGGATCCTCGCGAGCCGGCTGGCCGCCGCGTACGAGACCGACCAGACGCCGCTCCTGCAGCAGCTGCTCACGGCCCACTCGATGACCGAGGCCCTGTCGGACGTCTCGTACTACTCGAACATGGCCGCCGCCGACAAGGCTCTGGCGGACCAGATCCGGGAAGACCAGCGCGTCGTGGCTCAGCTCCGTGAGAACGTCTCCATCGCCGCCGCCGCGGCGGACCAGCTTGCTGCGCAGCTCGGCGGGCAGAAGAGGGAGCTGGACGACCAACGAGCTCACCTCGCCGGCGCCCAGGCCGACCTCGCCGACCTGAAGACGAAGCTCGAGGCCCAGCTCGCGGACCAGCGCGCGGCCGAGGCGAAGCTGGCCAAGAACAAGAGAGATCTGGCGGCCGCGATCACGGCCAACGGCCAGGCGCTCGACGAGCTGGGCAACCGGATCGACCAGATCATCCGCGCCCAGGCCGGCTCGGGCAAGATTCCGTCGCAATACAGCGGCTCGTTCAAATGGCCGATGGGCGGCATCATCACCCAGGAGTTCGGCTGCACCGGCGTTCTCTCGGAGCCGCGCGTCGGGAGCTGCGCTCACTTCCACCAGGGCATCGACATCGCCGCGCCTTGTCTGACGCCGGTCTATTCGGCCGCCGCGGGAGTAGTGGTCTTCGCTGGTTACAACCCCTACGACGCCCCGCCGCGGGCGTGGCTGGTGATCATCGCCCACTCAACGAGCATCGTGACCTGGTACGCGCACATGACGGGCAGGGCCCCGGCCGGAATCTACGTTGGCGCGCAGGTCGCCGCCGGCCAGCTCGTGGGCACGGAGAACTCAACGGGCCACTCGTCGGGCTGCCATCTCCATTGGGCCGTTAGCGTCAACGGCACTTTCGAGAACCCCCGCCTGTTCCTCTGAGACCGCCCTCCCGGACCGGCCGGCTGGCCTGCGGTCAGAGGCCGCCCGCCGTGCGTTGGGTGCGCTGGAGGTGGGTCCTCGCCCGCAACTGGCGGCGGGATGCTAGCATCGGCGCAGTTTCCGGTACGCACGGGCAGGACCGAGAGGACGCCTTATGAAGCGCACTCTGGCGGTGGTACTCGCCGGCGGCGAAGGAGAGAGGCTCTCGATTCTCTCGTCCATGCGCGCCAAGCCGGCCGTTCCGTTCGGCGGCAAATACCGCATCATCGACTTCACGCTCTCCAACTGCGTGAACTCGGACATCAACGACGTTGTGGTCCTGACGCAGTACAACCCCCGCTCCCTGAACGACCACATCGGCATGGGCCGGCCGTGGGACCTGGACCGCAACACCGGCGGGGTCCGTATGCTTCAGCCGTACATCGCCCGCGGGCGAGTTGCGGAGTGGTATCGCGGCACCGCCGACGCCGTCATGCAGAACCTCAACGTCATCCAGCAGGCCCCCGGAGACGCCGTCCTGGTGCTGGCGGGCGACCACATCTACAAGATGGACTACCAGCCCTTTGTGGCCGCCCACCGCCGCCACAGAGCCGACGTCACGATTGCCGTCCGCCGGGTCCCGCTGGCGGATGCCACGCGCATGGGCATCCTGGCTCTCGACGACACGGATCGGATCGTCGAATGGCACGAGAAGCCGCGCCAGCCCAAGAGCGATCTGGCGAGCATGGGCGTGTACGTCTTCTCCAAGCGAGCTCTCCTGCAGTGGCTTTCGGATACCCGGCCCGATTTCGGCCATGACGTGATCCCGGCCATGATCGAAGGCGGGGCGCGGGTCTACGCCTACCGCTTCGACGGCTACTGGCAGGATGTCGGCACCATCCAGACCTACTGGGAGGCGAACCTGGCGCTCCTCTCCGACGCGCCGGAACTGGACCTCTTCGACCGCGAATGGATCATCCACACCCGCTCCGAGGAACGCGCCCCGGCGAAGATCGGAGCCACCGCCCAGATCCACCGCAGCCTGATCAGCCACGGCTGCGTCATCAACGGCTCGGTCGTGAACTCCGTGCTCTCGCCGGGCGTCGTAGTGGACGCGGGAGCCGTCGTTCGCGACTCGATAATCATGTTCGACTCGATCATCAGGCCGGGCGCGGTCGTCGACCGGGCCATCCTGGACAAGGAGGTCGCCATCGGTCCGGGCGCGATAGTCGGCGATGGCACCGACTTCGACGTCGCGAACCGCCGCGAGCCCGGCCGCCTCAACACCGGCATCACCGTCGTCGGCAAGCGGGCGGTCGTTCCGCGGGGCGTGCGGATCGGCCGCAACGTCCTCGTGGGCGAGGGCGCGCGAGCGGCCGACTTCCTGACCCGGATCGTCCGCAGCGGCTCCACCGTGGAGCGGCAGCGCGAGCGAGGGCCGCGGATGTCGGCGAGGGCGCGTGCCGGCGATCCCTCCGACGGCCGGGACGCGCCGGGCGAGACCGTCCATCGGGTCGCCGTGGAGTCCGACAGGGGCAGCCGATCGAGTCCCGTCGGGAGGCGCGTCTCGAGGGAGACGAGCGACTGAGGAGCATGTCGACGCCGGAGTTCCCGCGACGACGCACGACCGCACGGCCGCTGCGCGCCGCTCGTCCGGCCTGATCGGTTCGACCGCCATGCTCACCGGCGTGAGGCGTTCAGCTGTCAGGGCCCTGGCCGCGGCCGCGATCCTGGCCGGCGCGGCGTCGGCGTTCCAGGCCGCCGCGCCGGCCCGAGTGGCGGCCACCCAGACCGACCTGAGCTTCATCTCCAGCTCGACCTGGACCGCCGACCCGGTCGCCAGCCGCGTCCACGTCAGCGTGGCGCTCACGGCAACGTCGCACACCCTCGACACGGACGGCCGAAGCTACTTCTACGACGAAATCCATCTCGTCCTGCCGCCCTCCGCGACCGCCTACGTCGCCACCTCCCCGACCGGCCAGCCCCTGTCGGTGGCGGTGGAAAGCACCTCGACGTCTGGCGTCGACGTCGTCGTGGCCCTGGGGCAGCGCTTGCACTCGGGTGAGAGCGGCTCCATGAACCTCGGGTTCGACCTGGTCGATATCGGCGGCTCGACGGAACGCGACCTGCGCCTGAGCCGCAATCTGATGTCGTTTCCGGTCTGGGCATTCGGCAGTCCGGGGACGCCCGGCAGCTCCGTATCGGTCGTCTTCCCCCCGGGCTTCACCGTTCAGGAGGAATTCGGTGGGCTGACGAGGTCGGTCTTCGGTTCGGGTGAGGTCGTCTACGCGTCGGGCCCGATCGACGACTCCACGGCCCTGAGCGCCTGGTTCACGGCCGTCCAGCCGGTGCCGCCGGGCGACTTCCTGGTCCGCGCGCTGACGATCGGACCGCTGGACGTCTCTCTGCGCTACTGGGCCGACGATCCCGGTTGGGCCGACCGGGTCGAGCTCGTCCTGCGGGAGGGCTATCCGGTTCTGCGCGACCTGATCGGCCTTGGTGATCCGCGAGGCACGTCGCTGACCGTTGAGGAGGCATCCACCCAGGAGATCGGGGGTTTCAGTGGCTCCTACGATCAGGCAAGCGGCCGGGTCCAGGTGTCGTACTTCGCCGATCCGTTCGTGATCCTTCACGAAGCCGCGCACATGTGGTTCAACGGCGACCTGGCCGGCGATCGCTGGATCCAGGAGGCGTTCGCCTCCTACTACGCCGAGCAGGCGGTGTTCAGACTGGGCCTGGTGGACCACGCGCCGGTGCTGACACAGCGCCTGGCGCAGGCCGGCGTCCCCTTGAACGACTGGGTGACTGCGGGTCAGCCCAACTCGGCGACCGACGCGTACCTGTACGCTGCGACGCTCGAGGTGGCCAGGCGGATCGCCGCCCTGGCGGGCCAGGATGGTCTGCGCCGCGTCTGGTCGGCGGCAAGTTCCGGAAGGGCCGCCTACCAGCCGAACCACAGCGCCGCAGCCGAGGTCGTGACAGCCGACGCCATCGACTGGCGAGAGCTGCTGGACTTGCTCGAGCAGACCACGGGCGCCAAGTACGGGGCCATCTGGAGCCAATGGATCGTCGACCCAGCGCAGGCCCCGCTCCTCCAGCAGCGCGCCACGGCACAGAGCGCCTACGCCGCCGCCCAGGGCGTCGCGGGCGACTGGGATCTGCCTCCCGACATACGCCGCGCCCTGGGCAACTGGCAGTTCGACTCGGCTCTGGCACTGATCGGCCAGGCCAAAGTCGTCCTGGCTCAGCGCGAGCAGATCGCCGCCGCGGCCGCCATCGAAGGGACCTCGCCGCCGGACACGCTCAGAGCCCGGTTCGAGGGATCGGGGGTCAGGGCTGCTTCCACGGAGGCAACGACCGAGCTGGCTGTGCTGGACGCTCTGGCTGGGGCCAGACGGGCGGAGTCGCAAGGGCAGGGCGGGGCACGGGCCTTGGGTCTTCTGGGCGTGGATCCGCAGGCTGACCTCGCGGCGGCCCAGAAGGCCTTCGCAACCGGCGACATGGTGCGAGCCATGTCGCTCGCGACCAGCGCCAGGTCGGCCTGGGAGGGTGCCACCGGAACAGGTCAGGCCCGCCTGTTCGGGGCGCTCGCCATCTTCGCCGGCCTGGCCCTGCTCCTGGTCGTCATCATCTGGGCGCGAGGCGGGTGGCGGCCGCGCGGCGCGGTCGCCGCCGCGATGGCCGAGCCGGAATCCGGGGCGGCGACCCCGTCCACGACCGCGGCCTCCGCCGAGAGCCGGCCTCAAGGACGGGCCCGCATCCCGGTCGGGGCCGTGCACGGGGCCGCAGGCTCCGCGTTGACGGCCGAGTCCCCCGGGCAGGCGTACGATCGCGCCTCGTCCGACGACAGCACGTGTCATTCGGGCAAGTCCGGCGACGGCTCCGCGCGTGGTTCGTTGGGAGGCGCCTCGGCCTCCGGCTCCGGCGGTGGCGGCTCCGGCGGTGGCGGCTCCGGCGGTGGCGGCTCCGGCGGCGGCGACCAGCGCCCCGGCCAGGACGGCGGCGGCGATGCAGAGGAGTCCGCCTACGACCTGCTGCAGCGCGGCCACGCCCTGCTCAAGGACCGCCACAACGCCCAGGCGGCGGTGGTCCTGGAGCGGGCGGCGCGAGCCGAGCCCGGCAAGGGCTCGATCCTCGAAGCCCTGGGTCGGGCCTACTTCAATAGCGGCCAGCACGCCCGTGCCGTCGAGACGTTCGAGGCGCTGCTGGAAATCGATCCATCGGCCCACTACGGCCACTTCGCCCTGGGCCTCAGCTTCGCCCGGCTCGGCAGAGCCCAGGAGGCCCGAACCCACCTGAGGCTGGCCGTGGCCCTCGACCCCTCGAGCAACACCTACCGCAAGGCCCTGGAGAAGATGGAATCGGCCGGCGTCTGAGTCGTTGCCGATTGGGCTGAGTGGGCTGCGTTACCGCTCAGCCGCTTCGAGCCGTCGAGCCAGCAGCAGGATTCCCGCGATCGACTTGGCGTCCTCGATGACCCCACTCTCGACCGCCGCTACCGCATCGCGCCAGGGGAGTCGCGAGAGGTGCAGGTCTTCGTCTTCGTCGGGGCTGAGTCGGTCTTCCCCGGCGGGGCGCAGGTCGGTGGCCAGATAGAGCGTCAGGTACTCGGTGGAGAAGCCAGGAGCGCTCCAGAAGCCGCCCATCCGCTCCATCGCGCCAGCGCGGTAGCCCGTCTCCTCCTCGAGCTCCCGATGAGCGGCCGTAAGTGGGTCCTCGGCGACCCCGTCGTAAACGTCCAGCGTGCCGGCGGGAAGCTCCAGGAGGGCGCCCCCGACGGGAACGCGGTACTGAGTCACCAGGAGCAGCCGTCCGTCGGCGTCCAGCGGGGCCACGACCACGGCACCCGGGTGGACGACGACGTCGCGCTCGGATCGACTGCCATCCGACATGACGACCACGTCCCGCTCCACCGCCAGGTAACGACCGGCGTGCACGGTCCGGCGCTCGGCCAGTCGCTGGTCCAGGGCGGCGTCCGCGCGGCGCAACTCGTTCTGCAGCGAGTCGAGGGTTGGGTTTCCGGTCGGGGCGCGGTTGGGGCGGTGGCGGGCCGGGGAATCGGGCATGGCCGAAACTATACGGGAGGCCGCGGCCCGGGCCCCAGGCGCGCCTTCCGGAGAGGGTCCGACGCCCTGGCGAGAGGCCGGGGCGTCGGTGCCTTGAAACGAGCGATCAGGCTTTCGCGGAGGCGAAGGGGAGAGAGAAGTTCGTATCCGGATCGAAGAGCTGGATCTTGTCGAGCGAAACCTTGAACTGGAGGACGTCCCCGGGGCGGACCTTGTGGGCCGAGTCCACGATGGCCACGATGTCGCGGCCGGAACCCGAGGCGTGGATCAGCTCCTCGTTGCCGAGGTACTCGACCACCTCGGCCTTGGCGTCGACTACAGCCGCGTCGACGGCGACCTCGCCGAGGAGGAGGTGCTCCGGCCGGAAGCCGGCGATCAGCTGCCGACCGACGGCGCCGAGCGAGTCTCGGAACTGCGGCGGCTTGGGGATGGTGATGTTGGCACCGACGAGCTGAACGCCATCGCCGCTGCCCTGGACCTCGACGCTGGCGAAGTTCATGGCCGGGCTGCCGATGAAGCCCGCGACAAAGCGGTTGATCGGCCGGTCGTAGAGCTCCTGGGGCGTACCGACCTGCTGCAGGCGACCCTCGTTCATGACCGCGATGCGAGTGCCCATGGTCATGGCTTCGATCTGGTCGTGGGTCACGTAGACGAAGGTGGTGTTGAGGCGCTGGTAGAGGCGCAGGATGTTGGCCCGCGTCTCCACCCGCAGCTTGGCGTCCAGGTTGGAGAGCGGCTCGTCCATGAGGAAGACCGCCGGCTCGCGCACGATGGCGCGCCCGAGGGCGACACGCTGGCGCTGGCCGCCGGAGAGCTCGCGCGGCTTGCGGTCCAGGTAGCGGCTCAGGTCCAGGATTGCCGCCGCCTCCTTGACGCGGGCCTCGATCTGGGCCTTGGGAACGTGGCGCAGCTTGAGTCCGAAGGCCAGGTTGTCGCGGATCGACATGTGCGGATAGAGCGCGTAGCTCTGGAAGACCATCGCGATGTCGCGGTCCTTCGGCGCGACGTCGTTGATGATCCGCTCGCCGATGCGCAGCGTGCCGTCCGTGACCTCCTCCAGGCCGGCGATCATGCGCAGGCAGGTGGTCTTGCCGCAGCCCGAAGGCCCGACAAGGACCATGAACTCGGCGTCCCTGATGTCGAGGTTGAAGTCGTCCACGGCGACCACGTCGCCGAACCGCTTGGTCACATTCTCGAACGTTACAGTTGCCATGCGACAGGACTCCCTGGCTCCGGGATTGATGTGGCGGCATCGTAGCAGGGCAATCCGCGGCGGCCGTCCTGCCGGAACCTCGTCTGGCGTAAACGTTTAGTAGCGGTACCGCCAGGTGGGCCGGGGCCGTCGCCGGCGCGAAACCGGGGTCGAGGGTACATTCAGGTTCAGTTCAGTCTGGGCGAGTACACATCCACCCTGATGGAAGACATGACAGATCCTCGCTGGGGTGCACCGATGGACCCGATGGAGCCGAACAGCCCGGCCGACTCGCCCGCGGCGAACGGCGATTGGACGAACGTTCCGAGCGGCCCGGCGCCGGCTCAAAGAGGCGGCATCCGCCGCCTCTTGCCGGTCATCCTGGCCGCGGCGCTGCTCTCGGCTTCGCTCTCCGCCATCGGGACCTACTTCGTGGCCACGATCGCTCTCAAGTCTCCGGTCGCGACAACGCCGGGGGGCCAGCCGGCGAACGCTCAGCTGGTCAGCCTGACCCAGTCGGACGCGATCATTCGCGTGGCGACGGCGGTCAAGCTCTCCGTCGTCACCATAACGACGAGCGGCATCTCCAATCTGAGCCCGTTCTCTGTGCCGGCGACCGGCGCGGGCTCGGGGTTCATCGTCAGCGCCGGCGGCCTGATCCTCACCAACAACCACGTCGTCGTCGGGGCTTCGTCGCTCACGGTCACTCTCGACGACACGAGCCAGCTGACGGCGACCGTGGTGGCGAACGACGCCGCCCACGACCTGGCCCTGGTGAAGATCGACGCCAAGGGTCTGACCCCGGTCACGCTCGGGGACTCGAGCTCGGTCCAGGTGGGCCAGCTGGCGATCGCCATCGGGAGCCCGCTGGGCACCTTCACCGACTCGGTCACGCAGGGGATCGTCTCCGGGACCAATCGCACGATCACCGTGGGCGACCGCACGACTCGCAACACGGAGAAGCTGACCGGGCTGATCCAGACCGACGCGGCCATCAATCCCGGCAACAGCGGCGGGCCGCTGCTGGACGCGGGCGGCTCGGTCATCGGGATCATCACCGCCAGTGCCAGCAACTCGGAGGGCGTGGGCTTCGCGATCCCCATCAACGAGGCCAAGCAGCTGATCGCCCAAGCCTCTAAGTAGCGCCGAGCCCAGCGCGCTCCGCGCCCGCGCTCCAGTGCGGCACCTTCCGTCGGGCGGCCACCAGAGGCCCCTCGGGGGTTCGGTCTCTGTTCAGGATAGTTTCAGCCGACTGGACCATACATCTCGACGGCGTCCCCCTGATCCTGGCATCGCCAGCGGTGGAGGCATCCGGCGAGCACGAGAGGCATGGCCAAATGAAGCTCAGATTGGCAGCACTCGGGCTGATCCTGGTGGGTGTTGGGTCCGTGGCACTGGTTGTTGTCGGACCCACATTCGGCGGATCGGCCAGTTCCAAATACATCACTTCCACGGTCTCCACAGGAACAGTCAGCGCCACGTCCGTGGCGAACGGCACGATCGCCGCCACCACGGTCTACGGCATGAAGTTCGGGGTCAACCCGGACATCGTCAGCTCGGCCAACACCACCTCCGGTACCGGAGGCTCGACCAGCAGCAACACCGGGTCGAGCAACGCCAGCTCTGTCACCTGGCCGGTCACGAGCGTGTCGGCCACCGTCGGGCAGAAGGTCACCAAGGGTGACGTGCTCGCGATAGCCGATTCCACGGCCGCACAGCTTCAGCTTGCCTCCGCTCAGGCGACTCTCGCCTCGGCGCAGGCAAAGCTCGCCACGGACCAGGGCGGCCCCGATGCTGTGACTCTCGCCCAGGCCAAGAACTCGCTAACCCAGTCCTACAACGGCTATTCGCAGGCGGTCGCGAATCGCAACAACACCAATCAGCAGAATGCCTTGACCCTCAGCCAGGCTCAGGCCGCCGTCACGTCCGCCCAGGACCAGCTCAACACGGACACGGCGGCGAGCGCGCCGCAGGCCACGCTTGACAAGGACACCGCGGCGCTCCAGCAGGCACAGTCGAACCTGACCTCGACCCAGCTGAAGGTCAACCAGTCGAACCAGCAGGCAGCCCAGCAGGTCACCAACGCCTCGCTCAGCTATCAGGCCGCCAAGCTCCAGTACCAGTCCAAGATCGCGCCCGCCCCGAGCGCCACGGTCCAGGCCGACCAGGCCCAGGTCGCCTCGGCCCAGGCCACCGTCGATGCCGCCCAGGCTTCCGTGACTGGGGCCACGATCACGGCTCCGGCCGACGGGCTGATCATCGCGGTCAACGTCCTGCCCGGCGTCAACGCCCCGTCCACCTACGCCGTCGAGGAGTCGGTCGGGCCCATGGTCGCGACGACGAGCTTCGCCGAGGCGGACATCACGAACCTCAAAGTTGGCCAGTCGGCCACGGTCTCGGTCACGGCACCCAAGGTTTCGGTCCCCGGGACGCTGACCCAGATCGTGCCGGTCGCATCCACAACGGGCGGCTCCAGCAGCGTCGTCACCTACGCGGTCACGGTGACGCTGACCAGCCCTCCGGAATCCGTCCTGGCGGGAATGAGCGCGACCGTCACGGTCACGACCGCATCGGTTGACAACGTCCTGCGCGTTCCGGCGACCGCTCTCCAGGGATCCGCGACCGCGGGCTACACGGTCCAGGTCCTGAACAGCGACGGCAGCGTCTCCACCAAGGACGTCCAGGTCGGTCTCGTGACGACCTCTATGGCACAGGTTACAAACGGTCTCACCGCGGGCGAGACTGTGGTCGTCGGCACGACGACCAGCCGAACCGGAACCACCACCAACAACGGTGGAGTCAACCTCGGCGGCCTGACCGGCGGCGGCGGCTTTAGCGGGCCAGGGCGATGAGCGCCGTGGCAAGCCAGCCGATCATCAGGCTCGAGAACGTGAGCCGCGTCTACGACACCGGCAAGGTCCAGGTTCCGGCCCTCGTCGACGTGGACCTGGAGGTCGCCGATGGCGAGTTTCTCGCCATCGTGGGGCCGTCCGGCTCGGGCAAGTCGACGATGATGAACATCCTCGGCTGCCTGGATCGGCCGACGGCCGGCCGCTACGTCCTCGACGGGCAGCCGGTGGACGAGCTGAACGACGACGGCCTGGCTTTCGTCCGCAGCCGCTCGATCGGCTTCGTCTTCCAGAGCTACAACCTGCTGCCTCGAACGAGTGCCCTCGAGAACGTGGCCGCGCCGCTCATGTACCAGGGCGTCCCCAAGAAGGAGCGGCTGCAGCGGGCCAAGGCGGTTCTTGAGCGTCTCGGCCTGGGGGACCGATTTGGTCACGTGCCCTCCGAGCTCTCGGGCGGGCAGCAGCAGCGGGTCGGCATCGCCAGGGCGCTGGTGACCGAGCCGGCCCTGATCCTGGCCGACGAACCCACCGGCAACCTCGACAGCCACTCCGGCGCCGAGGTTCTCGAGCTGTTCAAGGATCTCCATGCGCTTGGGCGAACCATCGTCTTGATCACGCACGACGTTGACGTGGCTCAGGCCGCCGACCGAGCCTTGCACCTCCGAGACGGCCGGCTCCAGGAGTCGATGCCGGTATGAAACCCACCGACTTGATCCGTCTGGCCTTCTCCAGGCTCGGGACGGGCAAGGTCCGGACGGCCCTGACCATGCTCGGCGTCATCATCGGCGTTGCATCGGTGGTGGCGCTGGTAAGCGTCGCCCAAGGGGCCACCAAGGGCATCAGCGACCGGCTCCAATCCCTCGGCACGAATCTCCTGACCGTTAGTCCGGGCTTCACCCGGACGGGCGCCACCCGCCTGAGCTTTGGCTCAGCGACCACGCTCACGGTCGATGACGCGAACGCGCTGGCCCAGTTGGACGGCGTCCAGGCCATCGCGCCGGAGCTCACGACCAACAAGCTCGTGATCGCCGGAACACAGAACGAGACAGTTCGGGTCGTGGGCACGACCCCGGGATACCTGCAGGTCTTCGCCTACGACATGTGGGTCGGCACGTTCCTCAACCAGGCATCGGTCGACCACAACATGCGGATAGCGGTGATCGGTGCCACTACGGCGGACAACCTGAGCCTGGACGGAAGCTCGCTCGGGTCGACGATCTACATCGGCGGTCTGCCGTTCCAGCTGGTGGGGATCATGCAGCCAAAGGGAGGCAGCACGACCGCCGACGACCAGGTGCTGATACCCCTGTCGACCGCCCACGAGCTCTTCGTCGGCAGCAATAGCGTCTCCACGATCGGACTGAGCGCGGCCAATCAGGACGTGATATCCACGGTCTCCGCCGAGATAACGGCCACCCTCGAGCAGCGCCACGGCATCACGAACGGGGTGGACGACTTCTCGATCTCGACTCAGGCCCAGCTGCTCGGCACGGTCAGCTCGGTCAGCGACGTGCTCACGCTGCTTCTGGCGGGCATCGCTTCGATCTCGCTCCTGGTGGGCGGGATCGGGATCATGAACATCATGCTGGTCTCGGTCCGCGAGAGGACGCGCGAGATCGGCATTCGCAAGGCCATCGGGGCGCGCGGCCGGGACATCCTGTCGCAGTTCCTCGTCGAGGCCCTGGCCCTATCCCTCGCCGGAGGCCTTCTCGGGATAGGGCTGGGCGTGGGAGTCTCATTCGGCATCGGCATCTACGCCGGCTGGGGCTTCGTATTCAACCCGTTGACGGTGGTCGTCGCCGTCTTGTTCAGCCTCATGGTCGGGATCGTCTTCGGCGTCTGGCCTGCCAGTCAGGCCGCCCGGCTCGATCCCGTCGTCGCACTTCGGTACGAGTAGACAAGCAGGGATGAAAGGGTAGATCACATGACAGCAACGGCCCGACCGGCCAAGCAGGATCGCACGACAATGATGCTGCTCCTGGTTGCAGCCCTGGTGGCGGTGGGGGGGATCGGCTTCGCCCTCGGCCACATCACGGCGCCGGGAGCCTCGGCGGCGGCCGCCAACCCGAGCGCCGGGCGTGGCGGCTTCGCCGGTCGCAACTTTCCCTCCCTGGCTCCCGGCCAGACCTTCGACACCAGCCAGTTCGGCGGTGGCGCCGGCGGACGCGTCGGCGTGGGCGGCGTGAGCGGCGGTGTCACCGGCACCGTCCAGTCGATCACCGCCACGACGATAACAATCCAGGAAGCCAACGGGTCTACGGTTACCATCGATCTCACCGGCAACACCACCTATCACAGCGAAACCGCCGCCAACGCCAGCCAGGTCAAGACAGGAACGAGCGTGACCGTCCAGATCGATACCAGCGCCCTGGCCAGCCAGTCGCCCAACCCGAGCGCCTCGGGCGCCCTCGGCGGCCGGACCCTGACTGCCAAGGACATCCTGATCACGACACCCTAGGAGCCCGGAGTGCACCTGCTCGTCGTCGAGGATGATGCCCGCCTGAGCCGTCTCCTCAAGCGGCTGCTCACCCAGGACCGCCATGTGGTGGAGACCGCGCTGACGGCAGAGGAAGGGCTGGAACTTGCCACCTCCAGCCTGGAGCTGGACGCGGTCGTCCTGGACGTCGGCCTGCCGGATCGGTCGGGCTTCGACGTGGCTAGGACGCTTCGCAAGAAAGGCTCGCAGGTCCCCATCCTGATGCTCACGGCCCGAGACTCCGTGAGCGACAGGGTGGAAGGGCTGGACGCGGGGGCGGACGATTACCTGGTCAAGCCGTTCGCCTATGAAGAGCTGCTGGCTCGTCTTCGGGCCCTCGGCCGGCGACCGCCGACACGGAAGTCGCCCGTCCTGCGGGCCGGTCCCATCGAGCTCGACGAGGCGACTCGCCGGGTCGCGGTCTCCGGCAAGCCGGTGGACCTGAGCCAGCGCGAGTTTTCGATTCTCGAATGCCTGCTGCGCCGGCCCGGTCAGGTCCTGTCGCGCGATCAGCTGCTCGACTACGCCTGGCCGTACGGCGTGGCTCTCACCCCGAACACCGTGGAGGCCTACATCCACCTCTTGCGCGATAAGCTCGGTGCGGACGGGGCCGCGCGCGTCGAGACCGTTCGTGGCGTCGGCTACCGGCTCCGTGAGAGCTGAGCGATGAAGATCCCCGGGCGGCCGCGGCTGCCCTCGCGGCTGGGGTGGCGGCGGGGCCGGCCCGAGACCGGCCTGGACCAGGCTGCGGATCCGGCCGCCATAGACCGAGGCCGCTCCGACGACGCTCTGATCCTGCGCCGAACCCGCCTGCGGCTGATGGCCGTCAGTGGCCTGGTGACGCTGGTGATCCTGGTGGCCCTGGGCGTGGCCGCCTACGGCGTCGTCGCCAGGGCGATCGACGATTCGGAGCGGACCGTTCTCCAGCATTACATGGATCGGCACCTGATCAATCAGCCCACGACCGGTGGTCCGGAGCCCGCGGAGCTCGGCGGCGAGGGCGCCAACATGTTCGAGATCTTCGTCACTCCCGCCGGCCAGGTGATTCCACCCCGGGGCCAGAGCCTTCCTCGCGGGTTGCCAGACACGGCCAGCCTGATCGCTGCCCAGGGCAATCCCGCCGGAGATCAGCGCGACGTCACCGGGCCGGACGGCACGCAGTACAGGATCGTCTCCGTCCAGGCTCTGGGGCCGGGCAACACCACGGGCTGGCTCATCCAGTTCGTTCAGAACCGCAGCGCCGATAGCAGGCTTCTCAGCACGCTGTTGTGGGTGCTGCTCCTGGGCGGAGGCGCCGCCCTGCTGGCCGCGCTCTTGGCGGGCTACCTGTATGCCGGCCGGGCGCTTGTGCCAATCCGCCAATCGATCGACCGCCGTCAGGCCGCCCTGCAGCGCCAGCGGGAGTTCGCCGCCAACGCCAGCCACGAGCTGCGAACGCCGCTCACCGTCATCGGGGCCAGCGTGGAGGACCTCAAACGGAACCGCCGCAGCAAGGTCGAGGAGGTTGGCGACGCCCTGGCGGACATCGATGCCGAGGTCCGGCACATGACCGCCCTGGTCGAGGACATGCTCCTGCTGGCTCGGACCGATTCCGGCGTCGTCCAGATCGAGCACGTGCCCGTCGACCTGGGCGACGTAGCCGCCGAGGCGGCTTCGATGCTGGCCACGCTTGGCCAGGAACGAAACGTGAAGGTAGTGCTGGATTCGCTCCCGGCGCCGACGACGGGCGACCCGCTGCGGCTGCGCCAGCTGGTGACGATCCTGGTCGACAACGCCATCCGCCACAGCCCGAGCGGGGCCACGGTCGAGGTCCTGGTGCGAACGGAGGCCGGCGCGGCCGTGCTGCAGGTCGGCGACCACGGTCCCGGCATCAAGCCGGAGGATCTGCCCCGCATCTTCGAGCGGTTCTGGCGGGCGGACAACGCCCCGGCCGGCGGCACCGGCCTGGGCCTCTCCATTGCCAGCTGGATCGTCGGGCAGCACGGCGGGTCGATCGATGCCGCCAACCGGCCCGAGGGCGGCGCCAGCTTCCGGGTCAGACTCCCGGCCACTGCGGCTCGTCCGGCAGGGGCCGAGCAGGCTGCGGCCGGTCCGTGGCTCGGGGCGCCGGGCTACGTGGCGCCGGGCTACGTGGCGCCGGGCTACGTGGCGCCGGG
>JBGQBD010000028.1:0-23754 GCA_041494645.1 Candidatus Limnocylindria bacterium | reverse complement strand
GGGCCCGAGTCTTCGGGCAAGACCACGCTCAGCCAGCACATCCTGGCGGAAGCCCAGCGCCGGGGCGGCGTGGTGGCGTTCATCGACGTCGAGCACGCCCTCGATCCGGGCTACGCGCGCGCCTGCGGCGTCAACGTCGACGAGCTCCTCGTCAGCCAGCCGGACACGGGTGAAGACGCGCTCCAGATCACCGAGACCCTGATCCGGTCGGGGGGCGTGGATTGCGTCGTCCTTGACTCGGTCGCCGCTCTCGTGCCCAAGGCCGAAATAGAGGGCGAGATGGGCGACTCGTTCGTCGGCATCCAGGCCCGCCTCATGAGCCAGGCCCTGCGCAAGCTCGCCGGCGTCGTGAGCCGGTCGAACACCGCGCTGGTCTTCACGAACCAGCTGCGCGAGAAGATCGGGGTCATGTTCGGCAACCCCGAGGTCACGCCCGGCGGCCGCGCCCTCAAGTTCTACGCCACCGTCCGGCTGGACATCAGGCGCATCGAGACGATCAAGGCGGGCACCGACTCGGTCGGAAATCGCGTCCGCGTCAAGGTGGTGAAGAACAAGGTCGCGCCGCCCTTCCGCGTGGCCGAGTTCGACATCATGTTCGGCGAAGGAATATCGCGCGAAGGCGGCCTCCTGGACGTCGGCGTGGCCATGGGTTTGGTCACCAAGACCGGCGCCTGGTTCACTTTCGGCGAGATCCGCCTGGGCCAGGGTCGAGAGGCCGCCAAGGATTTCCTCAAGGCCAACCCGGAGATCTCGGCCGAGGTCGAGAAGCAGATCCGCGGCAAGATGTCCGAGGTTTCGCTGCCCGTCGAGGGGATCGAAGAGGCCGAATAGCCGGCCATGCCACGGCGCAACGGACCCGACCGGGTCGAGGCGCGGCGGCGGCGTCTCGAGCGCCACGCCGCGGTCGAAGACCCGGACGCCGTCCTCAATGCCGCGGCTCGCTTCCTGGAGCTGCGGTCCCGATCGGTGAACGAGGTGCGCCGCCACCTGGCCGCCGCCCGCTACCCGGGGCCGCTGATAGAGCGCGCCGTGGGCCGTCTGCTCGAGCTGGGCATGCTGGACGACCGGGCCTTCGGCCGGGCCTGGATCGAGTCGCGGGACCGAGCCCGGCCGCGGGGCGAGCAAGCCCTGCGGCGCGAGCTGGCCCTCAAGGGCCTGGACCGCGAGCTGATCGCCGAGATCCTGGCCGAGCGGGCAGGGGAAGCGCAGCCCCAGGACGACGGATTCGGACCTTCCGGCGTCGCAGAGCCGGGTGCGGAGACGCGGGCCGCACAGAAGCTCCTGGCGCGCCACAGCACGGCGCTGAGGCGGATCGCGGACCCGAGGCAGCGCCGCCAGCGGGCCTACGCGCTGCTGGCCCGCAACGGCTTCGGGCCGGAGACCTGCCGCGAGGTGAGCGTCCGGTTCGTCGCTCCGGGCACGGCAGACACGGACGCGTCGGATTGGACCGGGGCCGAGGAGCCGTAGGCCCGGCCGGCGTCGGGAGAGCCGCCGTTCGGCTGCCGCATCGCTGCTCGGGACGCGGCTCCCCGGTGTCGCGGCCGCGTGGCCCGATTCTCGCGGGCGCCGTAGACTACGCGGCGAGACGAACAACGCGTCGCCGGCCCCGTGCCGTAGCCACGACGCCAGCTCGAATCATTGACAACGCGGCCCCAGCGCCTGCCCCGGGTGTGGGCCCGGTCCGCACCGGAGCCGCCCTAACTTACTTCGACGTACCTCCGGTCGCGTCATTCGACCGGGTGGGAGGCAAGTTCATATGGATACCGCCCTAGTGGCCGCGGTTGTCGCCGCCGCCGTTGTGGTGGGCGTGATCGTCGGCTTCATGGCCCGTGGCCAGCTGGCCAACCAGGGCGTGAAGAGCGCGCAGGAGAAGGCCGCTCGAATCGTCGCCGAGGCTCGCGCCCAGCAGAAGGAATTCATCCTCGAGGCCAAAGACGAGCGGCTCAAGCTGCAGCGCGAGGGTGAGGACGAAGCCCGCGCCAAGAGAGCCGAGCTGGGCACCCTGGAGGGCCGTCTTCTCGCCCGAGACGAGCAGCTCGACCTTCGCTCGGACATGCTCGAACAGCGCGACCGAAAGCTGCTCGAGCGCGAGCGCGAGCTGGACCACAGCCGCCAGGAGCTGGCCCGTGCCCAGCTGGACCACGTCGCCGCCCTCGAGCGGGTCGGCGGCATGAACGCCGAAGAGGCCAAGGCCCAGCTGCTGGAGGCCGTCCGCGAGGAGGCCGATCGCGACGCCGTCCGCCTGGCCAAATCCATCGAGCGTCAGGCGCGCGACGAAGCCGAAGAGCGGGCTCGCGAGATCGTCCTGACCACGATGCAGCGCATCGCGGCCGACCACACCGCCGAGCACAGCGTCTCCACAGTTCACCTGCCCAACGACGAGATGAAGGGCCGCATCATCGGCCGCGAGGGCCGCAACATCCGCGCCCTCGAGCAGGCCACCGGCGTCGATCTGATCATCGACGACACTCCCGAGACGGTGGTCATCAGCGCCTTCGATCCTGTTCGGCGCGAAGTCGCTCGGCTGGCTCTGACCAAGCTGATGCAGGACGGTCGCATCCACCCGGGCCGCATCGAGGAAGTCGTGAGCAAGGCCCGCGCCGAAGTCGACCTGACGATGCGCCAGGCCGGGGAGCAAGCCGTCTACGACGCCGGCATTCCGGCGCTGCCGTCGGAGATCGTCAAGCTGCTGGGCCGCCTCAAGTTCCGCACGAGCTACGGCCAGAACGTCCTCGTCCATTCGGTCGAGACCAGCCGTCTGGCCGCCATCATCGCCGCCGAGCTCGGCGCGGACGTCCAGGCCGCCAAGGTGGGCGGTCTCCTCCACGACATGGGCAAGGCGATCGATCACGAAACCGAAGGACCGCACGCCCAGATCGGGGCCCAGATCGCGCAGCGGCACAACCTCTCGCCAAAGGTCGTGAACGCCATCGCCGCCCATCACCAGGAAGTTGAGTACGCCTCGCAGGAGGCCCCGATCGTCCAGGTGGCAGACGCCATCAGCGCCTCGCGACCGGGAGCCCGGGGCGAATCGATGGAGACGTACGTCCGCCGCCTCGAGGATCTCCAGGCCATCGCCGAGGGCTTCGAGGGAGTCGAGAAGAGCTTCGCCGTCCAGGCCGGCCGCGAGGTCCGAGTCCTGGTCAAGCCGGACCAGATCGACGACGTCATGGCCTCCCGCCTGGCGCGCGACGTGTGCAAGAAGATAGAGGCCAGCCTGACCTACCCGGGTCAGATCAAGGTGACGGTCATCCGCGAGACGCGGTCCGTCGAATACGCCAAGTAGCCGGGTGGCCACGACGGGGGGTTGGCCCCCCTCGGACGCTCCAGGCCGAGGGATCTGCCGGATCCTGATGATCGGCGACCTCATCGGCAAGCCGGGCCGGCTCGCCCTCGAGGCGCTCCTACCGGACCTCCGGCGCGGGCGCGGCATCGCCTTCGTCACGGCCAACGGCGAGAACGTGGCCGGCGGCATGGGCCTGACCGTCTCCACCGCCGAAGCCATGTTCCACGCCGGCGTCGACGTGATCACCTCGGGCAATCACGTCTGGGACAAGCGCGAGATATACGAGCAGCTCGATCGAGACGAGCGCATCCTGCGTCCCCACAACTACGGCACGGACGGCGTCCCCGGGCGAGGCTGGGGCATCTTTCGGGCCAGCGACGGGACCGACGTCGCGGTCCTGAACCTCCAGGGCCGGACCTACATGATGCCGATCGAGAACCCCTTCACCGAGTTCGACCGCCTCGTCGACCAGGCCTCCGAACCGCTGCCACCCGTTCGCATCGTCGACTTCCACTGCGAACTCACCAGCGAGAAGTGCGCCTTCGGCATCTACCTGGACGGCCGCGCCAGCGCCGTCATGGGCACCCATACCCACATTCCCACGGCCGATGAGCGGATCATGCCGAAGGGCACGGCCTACCAGTCCGACCTGGGCATGGTTGGGCCCATCCACAGCGTGATCGGCTTCGATCCGGCCACGGTGATCCCGCGTTTCACCAACGGCCTGCCGACGCGCTTCGAAGTTGGCACCGGGCCGGTCGTGTTCAACGCCTGCCAGATCGACGTGGACGTCACCACCGGCCGGGCCGTGGCGATCGAGCGCATCCAGCGCATCGTCGAGGTCTGAGGTGAGGGGCTCCGGGCGCGACGACGATGACGTGCCCGGCGAGCCGGGATCGCTCCGCTACCGCGGCACCGCCTACCGGGCGACGCCGGGCGAGCCGATCGTGCCACCCCATCCGTCGCGCGTCGACCTCCACACTCACAGCCGTCGCTCCGACGGCGTCCTGGAGCCGTCGGCGCTGGTGGAGGCCGCGGCGGCATCGGGCGTCAGGGTGCTCGCCCTGGCCGACCACGACACTCTGGCGGGCGTCCGAGAGCTGTGCGCCCCAGCCCGGAAGCCGCTTCCGCTGGAGCTTCTGCCGGCCGTCGAGATCAACAGCGTCGCCACGGGCATCGACAGTCTGTGGGAGGGCGAGCTCCACATTCTCGGCCTCGGAGTCGAACCGGGTGACGATGACTTCGAGGCCACGCTGGAGCGGCAGCGGAAGCTCCGCGTGACGCGTTTCCACCGCATCGTGACGCAGCTTGGCGAGCTTGGCTACCCGATCGACGAGCAGGTGGACCGGTTCCTCACGGCGGCCGGCGTCGCGTCGGGGGCATCCCTGGGCCGCCCGCAGATCGCCCGCTGCCTGGTCGCCGCCGGCCACGCCGCGACCGTCGACGACGCCATGCAACGGCTGTTGGCACGCGGCCGGCCCGGTTACGTGCCGCGCACCGGCCTTGGCCCGCGCGAGGCCATCTCGGCCATCAGAAGGGCGGGCGGCTTGCCCGCGCTGGCCCACTTCGCCGACGCGGCGGACCGGCGAGACCTCGTGAACGAGCTGATCGCCGCCGGACTCGGCGGCCTCGAGGTGCACTACCGCCGCTTCGACGCGGCCACCGTCGCCGACCTCGGCCGCCTGGCGCGCGAGCTGGGATTGACACAGACAGGCGGCAGCGACTACCACGGCGACGCGGAGACGTATGCTCAGGCCCACGCCAGCCTCTACGTACCCGACGAGGACGCCACCGCCGTGTTTGCCACTCTGGGCCGCCGCCTGACCGCCGGCAACGGGATCGCGAGTTCATGACCGTGCGGCCGGCAGGCCTCCTCGCGCCTCTCCCCACCGCCGTCGCCGCGGCGCCGGCCGTGGATCAATCCGTGGCCGAGTTTCGTCCGGAGCCGCGCAGCCTGCCCAGCTTCCACATCTGGACGCTCGGCTGCCAGATGAACCAGAGCGACTCGGAAGAGATGGCCGGTCAGCTCCTGGCGGCCGGATGCGCACGAGCCCCTTCACTCGAGGCGGCCGACCTGGTGGTTATCAACACCTGCGCCGTTCGCGAGCATGCCGAGGCCAAGGTCATCGGGCGCCAGGGTCTTCTGGCGGAGCTCAAGCGAGCGCGGCCGGGGATGCGCGTGGTCCTCACCGGCTGCGGCGTCCGGGAAGCCGAACGCGACGGCCTGGCCCGCCGATTCCCGGCCGTCGATATGTTCCTGCGACCGGACGAAGAGCCCGAGCTGGCGCTCCGCCTCGGCCTGGTGTCTGCCCAGGCGCCGATAGGCCTCCGGACCGTCGTCACAGCCGCCACGACCGTTCTGAGCGGTCGGCCGGTCAGCGCGGCCGATCGCCTGGCCGGCAGCCGCGCCACCGCCCTCTCGGAAGGCAGAGTGGCTCGCTCTTCGGCCATCTCCGCCTGGCTGCCGATCGTCTACGGCTGCGACAAGACCTGCACCTATTGCATCGTGCCGTTCAGCCGCGGCCCAGAACGAAGCCGCCCCTTCGACGACGTCGTGGCCGAGGCCCACGAGGTCGCCGTCGCCGGCTTCGGCGAGCTGACCCTGCTGGGCCAGAACGTCAACAGCTATGGCCACGACCTGCCGGCGGAGGAGCGTTTCGGGCACATCCACACACGGCGACGGAGCGGTCGCCAGCTCGATCTGCTGGCTCGCCCCGACCTGGCCGAGCTGCTGCGCGCCATCGATGCGTTTCGCGCCGAGGACGGCAAGCCGGCCATTCCGCGGCTGCGCTTCATCACGTCCCATCCCTGGGACCTGTCCGATCGCCTGATCGAGGCGATGGCCGAATGTCGGAGCGTGTGCGAGCACCTCCACCTGCCCATCCAGTCGGGCGATGACGCGATGCTGCAGCGGATGGGTCGCCAGTACACGGTCGATCACTACAAGGAACGCCTGGCTCGGATCCGGGCCGCCATCCCCGCCATCGCCGTCTCGACGGACGTGATCGTGGGTTTCTGCGGCGAGACGGAGGAACAGTTCGAGTCGACCCTGCGAGTCCTGGACGAGATCCGCTTCGACACGGTCTTCGCCGCCGCCTACTCGCCCCGACCCGGAACGCCGGCGCTGCGGATGCCGGACGACGTGCCCGCGGCGGTCAAGCGCCGGCGCCTGAACGAGCTATTGGCTCGGCAGGAGAGGATCGGCCTCGAGCTCAATCGGACGTGGCTCGGAAGCCAGGTCGAGGTGCTGGTCGAGCGTCTGACCCCTCCCCGACGGGTGGCGTCCGTGGAAGATCCCGCGGACGCCGACATCGAGGAGGTGGGTAGGGGCGTTCCGGCGCTGGCCGGCACGGCCGGGGAGGGGAGCGTCGCCCTGGCCGGCCGGACCCGCCACAACAAGCTCGTCCACCTCGCCGGACACCCCTCGCTCGTCGGGCGGACCGTCGCCGTCCGCATCGACCATGCCGGCCCGTTCGCGCTGCGCGGGCGCGCCGTCGCCCCAGCTCCCGCGTGACCGCGCCCGCGGCCCCGCCGCCGCTCGTCGTCCTGGCCGGCGCCACGGCGACGGGCAAGACGGCCCTCTCGCTGGTCCTGGCCGAATCCCTCCGGGCGCGCGGCGTCTCCGCCGAGATCGTCTCGGCCGACTCGCGGCAGGTCTACCGCGGCATGGACATCGGCACGGCCAAGGCCACGCCGGAGGAGCGGGCCCGGGTGCCCCACCACGGCCTCGACCTCGTGGAGCCGGACGTGGCCTTCAGCGTGGTCGACTACTCGCACCATGCCGCGCGAGCCCTTGCGGGGATCGCCGAACGCGGCGCGGTGGCGCTGCTGGTCGGCGGGACCGGGTTCTACCTCCGCGCCGTGGCCCGCGGCCTGGCCGTCGACGAGCTGCCGTGGGACGCGGGCGTCCGCGCCGGGATCGAAGCCACTCTGGCGGCCGAGGGTTTGCCCGCGCTCGTGGCGGAGCTGCGTCGCATCGCGCCGACCCGTGCCGCGGAGGTCGATCTCCGCAACCCGCGCCGAGTGGTGAGAGCCGTGGAGATCGCCCGTCTCCGAGGGGACGAGCCACTGCCGGAGCCTCGGGGGTACGGGCGGCCGGTGCTCTGGCTGGGTCTGCAGGTGGAGCCGGCCGTCCTGCGCGACCGCATCCGAGCTCGCGCCCGGGCCCAATTCGAGGCCGGTCTCGTGGAGGAGACGCGAGCGCTCCTCGCCCGCTTCGATCGGTCCCTGCCCAGCTTCTCCGGCATCGGCTATGCCGAGGCGCTGGCAGTCATCGAGGGCCGCCTGCCGCTCGAGGCCGCCATCGCGGAGGACGCCCGGCGCAACCTCCTGTTCGCCCGCCGGCAGGCCACCTGGTTCCGACGCGAACCCGACGTCCAGTGGCTCGACTCGACCACGTCGATCCCGCTGGCAGAGGCCCTGGCGTCAATTACGGCCTACCTGGGGCTCTCCGACCGGGCTTGATCGCCCGTTCCAGTATCCTGGCCCCGTGACCAAGGACCTCATCGACCTCACCGCGCCCGTCGAGCGCGCCTTCCTGGTCGCGGTGGACACCGGCGATGACCCCGGCTGGACGGCCGAGGAATCGATCTCGGAGCTGGCCAGCCTGGCCGACACGGCCGGCGCCGAGGTCGTCGGGGCGGAATGGCAGAACCGCCGCCACGTCGATCCCAACACCTATGTCGGCAAGGGCAAGGTCGGCGAGCTGGTCGCCGCCAAATCGGAGACCGGCTACACCATCCTGGTGGCGGACGACGAGCTTTCGCCGGCCCAGCAGCGGGCCCTGGAGGAAGCGGTCAAGACCAAGGTCATCGACCGGTCACGCCTGATCCTCGACATCTTCGCCCTGCATGCCCAGACGCACGAGGGCCGCCTGCAGGTGGAGCTGGCCCAGCTCGAATACCAGCTGCCGCGCCTGACCCGTTTGTGGACGCACCTTTCGCGCACCGGCGGCGGCATCGGCACCCGGGGCCCGGGCGAGTCGCAGCTCGAGACGGACCGGCGCATAGTTCGCGACCGCATCAAGAAGCTCAAGGAGCGGGTCGACCAGGTCGGCGAGCAGCGGCGCACTGCCGCTCGCGGTCGCGACCGCCGGCTGATCCCAACCGTGGCCATCGTCGGCTATACGAACGCCGGCAAGTCGACGCTTCTCAACGCGCTCGTCGGCCAGGAGGTCGTCAGGGCAGAGGACCGCCTCTTCGCCACCCTCGATCCCACTTCACGCCAGGTGAAGCTCGGCGACGGCCAGACGACGATAGTCACCGACACGGTCGGGTTCATTCACAAGCTGCCTCACCAGCTGGTGGACGCGTTCCGCGCCACTCTCGAGGAAGTGACGCGCGCCGATGTCCTGCTGGAGATCGTGGATGCGTCGGACCGCCATTTCGCCGAGCATCGAGCCACCGTGCAGACGGTTCTAGAGGAGCTCGGGGCAGGGACCAAGCCGCGCCTGGTCGCCTTCAACAAGGCCGACCTCATCGAGGCCGCCGCCAAGGATGGCGAGACCCCGGGTCCCGCTATTGCCGGCACGGTCTTGATCTCGGCCGTGACCGGGTACGGCCTGGAGACGCTCAAGGCCGAACTCTCCGCCCTCCTGGCCTCGCTCTGGATCGAAGTTGACGCCGCCATCCCCTACAGCGCCGGCGAGCTCCTGGCGCGCGTGCGCGAACGCGGCACGGTCGAGCTCGACTACCGATCCACACATGTCCGGGTCCGGGGGCGAGTCAGCCCGCCTCTGGCGGGTGAGCTGGAAGCGGTCGCGGCCAGATGGCGCGAATCCCAGCGCAGCGGCGACGGAATGGCGCCGGACGCCTGACCCCAAGGCCCGGACCGGCCTACCGCTCCGCGGTGCCGGCCGGAGGCGTGGACGATCGGGGATGTAGAACGCGCGTTCTAATGTTCTCGCCTCACGCGTGACCCGGACCCCGCCCATGTTGGCGGCCCGTGGACAACTCCCGAAACGGCGTGGTCCGCCTTCGAAAATGGTGGATAAGCCACTTCCGGCGGCACCTGGCCGGGCCTTATTGTTCCTCTTGCCCGAAGGGGCCAGCGAGATCGACACAGACTCAGCGGTTCCGACGGAAACGGTGTAGCGATCTATCGGAAGGTCCAGGAACCCGCAAGGGCTGCTGAACTGGAAAGCAGACCGTGAACCGCGGAAGTCGGAATGTAGAGGGCCTGTGGCAGTTCCGGCAGTGGCCGGAGCGCGGTTCGCCGCTCGAGCGAGAGGTCCTCGGATTTCTTGCTCGCGGTGATCAGAGCGGCCGGTGCACGCGAAACCGCAGTCCGATCGGACCGGTTCCTTCGGGCGTTTTCGTGTCTCCGGGGGCCCATATTCAGCCCCGCCCCGGACGACGAAGTCGAGCGGCCGCGACATCGCGCCAAGCGGGGTAGGGGACCGACGAGGTATCCTCGGCCGCGACCCCACCCCGCAGCCAGGAAGTCGATGGCGCCGGTCAGCCCCACCATCTGGATCATCGTGCCGACGTACAACGAGCGCGAGAACGTCGGCCCGGTCACCGAAGCTATCCTCGGGGCGGTCCCGGAGGCCCACGTCTTGATCGTGGACGACGGATCGCCGGACGGCACCGGCGAGCTCGCCGACGAGATGGCCGGCCGCAACCCGGCGATCGCGGTGCTGCACCGCCGGGCCAAGCAAGGCCTGGGGCGCGCGTACGTGGCCGCGTTCAAGGAGCTAATAGCGCGCCACGCGGACATCGTGGTCCAGATGGATGCCGACTTCAGCCACCCCGTCAGGTATCTGCCCTCGCTTCTGGAACCGCTTCGAGCCGGCACGGCCGACCTCGTCCTCGGCTCTCGCTACGTCAAGGGCGGCCACATTCCGCGCTGGAACATCCTGCGCCGCCTGGTCAGCCGGGGCGGAAGCGTCTTCGCGGGCATCGTGCTCCTGCTCCCGTTCCGAGATCTCACCGGCGGCTTCAAGGCCTGGCGTGCGAGCGTGCTCGAGGAGATCGATCTCGACAGGCTCCACGCCGGTGGTTACGCCTTCCAGATCGAGACGACCTTCAGGGCCCGTCTGGCCGGCGCTCTCATCGTCGAGGTCCCGATAACCTTCGAAGAACGCAGAGTGGGGGAGTCAAAGATGAGCATGGACATCTTCATGGAGGCGTTCCTGCTCGTCCTGGCCCTGCGCGTTACGAACCTGCGCGGTCGCAAGCGCACCCGGCCAACGCCCGGAGCCTGACGCTCGCCACGGCCGAGCGCACGCCCGTTCGAGCCGCCTCATGGTCCGTCCCGCGCGGAAGCTGCACATGTGCATGGGCCGTGGAAAGAGCCGCCTCAACTGCCGCCGAGTCTCCGAACTCGTGGATAAGGCCGTTGGCCCCGAGCCCCGAGGGGACTAGATTCAGTCTTGCCCGGAGGGGCCACGGAAACCCGAACGACTCGACCGATTCTCGGATCGGCCGAACGATGCGGGATCGAGGTTCCTTCGGGCGTTCTGTTGCCGTCACGAGGCGGCCCGCCGTAGCACGCACGCTGGCGGGCCGCTTGCTGCACGCTTGGCCGGCTACGGAGGGGGCTCGCACCGTCAAGCGTGTGACGCCCCCGCACTAACACCCCAGAGGGCCGAGCGGCCGGAGATTCCACCCTGATCTAACTACCGATAAGATAGGTTATGTCCGTTACGGCAGGATTGAAGTCGCCGCCCGCGTCGCCTGGCGGACGTTCGCCCGGGATGTTGACCGCGGACGAGCCCTGACGTCTAGGCCGACCGGAGGCCAGTGGCGAGACGGCGAAGGCGATCTCCTTCTGCGCCGCCAGCGAGTGAAGCGGCCCGGTCGATATCACGACCAAGCACTTCCATGGCCGGATTGGCCGAAAACGACTCTATCTCTTGGCTGCGAGCCAGCAGGTAATGCCAGGTGTTGAGTCCTACGGCCCGGCTGGTCGGCGTTACCTGAGTCCGGCGATTCCGGAAAGGAATCTCGTGCTTCTCCAGGAGAAGGTCCAGAGGATGCTGGCCGGCGTCGAATGAGCCGGCACAGAAGGCACAGCCGCAATAGCGGTCGCGGTAGGCCACGGGATCAAGCCCATGGCCCAGCTCATAGGCGCGGCCAAATCGGGCCACATGCCGAATTCCCGGTACGTACGTCTGGCATGAGCGCAGGAATCCCTTCGGTTGGTCTGCAGGCTCGCCCTTGTCAATCCAACCCATGTGATGCACCAGCGCGGACATGCCGATGTCATGCAGGGCGGCGACAAGGTAGGAGGCGTGAAGGTGCCCGATCGGAATGCCGCGATCAGCCAGCCTCGACACCAGCCGCAGGAACGCCTCGAGGAGTTCTCGGTCCGCAAGCAGCAGATCCTCGGTAATCCATGGGGTCCAGAGGAAGTACGACGTCACGCCCTCGGTTGTTATGGACTCGAGCAGGTGATCTAGGGCATCGTCGTCGCGGAGACGATCCTCCGGCACGACGACCGGCAGGCCGACTGGCCCTCCAGCCCGTTCCGCACTGGCCTCAACCAAGAGGCGATTGATGCGGTCCTCGGCCGACGAGAAGGCAACAAGGGCGGGAGCCATGAGGCGAACAGGCTCCAACTCCGGGCGGAAGAGCTCGAGCTGTGGTCGGATCTGCGTCAATCGGTCTTGCTGGTACTCGATGACGTTACCTGCGAGCACTCCCCATTCAGCGTCTGTGGGGACAGTCTCGAGCAAAGGGCCGGCGGCGATCTGGATGCTTGTGCCTTTGACATACGCTGCGCCCAAACGCGCGTAGTTCCTCTTGGTCTCTCCCTTGTCGTTACGCCACCAGTCCGGCATCTGGAAGCGCGTGAGGACCGGATCGATGCTGTATGGAAGCCTTGTCTCACGCAGGGCCGTCGCCGTGCTCTCGGGGCAATTCTCGAGAAGATTCGCATTGACGAGGACCTCGTCCATGATCCCCGGACGTATGTAGGCGAGATCGTCAGCGGAACGGACTCGCACGATATGGTGAAGAGGCAGGCGGGACATGGTCAGATACCTCGCCTCCTCGCGGCGCGCTCGGCCACCTCGTGGCGGATCAGCGACTTCTCTGCATACCTGGGCCACGCTGCGTATACCCGCTCGACAAGCTCGTCCAGATCGGATGTATCCCACTCCTTGCGAAGCTGGCCGATGTGGGTGAACAGCTGGTCGTACGCATCACCTGACTGCCTAAGCCGCTCGGCAGCCTCATGTCCACGCTCACTAAGCGCGAACTCCTCGGGCTGGTCATTACTGCGAGGACCGGCTCGTTGTTCGGCTGTCGCCATCATCTCGGCGAATGACGGGGGGCTTGCCTTGATCGAGTCGGTTCCGCGAAGGAAGCCCGCGAGGCGAAGGGCGTCCGCTGCGTCGTGGACTTCTTCTGTGAACGGCCCATAGTTGTAGGCGTAGAAGCGCGAGTCGCCGACAGCGAGTTTCTGCTCTATCACGAACAGCAGCTTCTGCAGACGCGTCATGCCGCGGATTGCCTCGTCGCCACCACGACCCGGCGAGTGCAGCAGAAGAACGATCAAATCCTTGATTGCGGGCCGCCCAACTGCTGCTGGGCTGATCCCAAGTGTCTCCTCCTCGCGAAGCAGTGCGGCCTCGATCCATTCTCGGGCGACACTGTGGTACGGCCGGCGAAGCTCGTCCGCCCTGCTCTTCAGGCCATCCAAGAGCTCTTGGTCAAGCTTGATGTTCAGCTGCTCTGACTGCGGCTCTTCTCCCAGGGCACTGTTGACAGGCGGGCTGGAACTCCGAAGTCCCTCGATGATCCAGGCACGAGCAAGCGCGTGGTACGGCAGCGACTCAGCTAGAGCGACGGCCTTTAGGCGAGCCAGCAGGCGTGTCGAGATACGGAGAGTGACTTGGCTGGTCTTCGGACGCGCCACAATAGCGGGCGCCTCAGGAAGCGTCTCCCATACGGTCGCCCAGTCCCGATCGATGAGGGCATCCACCCGCTTCTGGTCGCTCATCGCGCCAGCCGGCGGAAGACCCGTCGCTCGCTGTTGGTCATTTCGCGCGCGCTGTACACACGGACAATGCCCTTCGGCTTCTGTTGATAGACGAGCAGGAGCATTCGACCACGGTTAGTGATCCCGAGAAGCAGCAGATCATCTCCTTGCCGGCGTTTGGTGTGTCGGTTGCCGAAGCACTGCTCTGCCTCCAGAGCGGACACACCGTGGCGCTCGAGAAGCTTCTGCTCGTTGTGCTCATCCCATTCGAACTCAGGTAGCGACGGGCCGGGCATTCCCGCTCCATCGTCCGGCAAGTCGAGCGGAGCCTGAGCGAGTCACCACCGCAGTATAGCTACGGGATATACATGTCGTCAACGGCGGCGCCCCGGTCAACTGCCAACCTCGTACACCTTCAGGACGTCCACGCCGTAGTGGTTGGTGACCTTGATCGCGATGCACTAGGCCGCGGATCTCGATCTGGAGTTGGCCCTCCCCCACCCTGCGGATGTCGGGGTCGAGCCTTCTCGTCATTCGCGAGGACTGATGAATGGGTTGAGGTCGCGAACCCTAGTTGCACGAATCTGGTCGTATCGGGCGAGGATCGTGCTTGCGAAGTCGAGCATCTCCGCGTAGTCCCAAGCTTCCCGCATGCCGTCCTCCGATACCCAGCCGCGCTGCCACCCCTGGGGTTCCTTCCAGAACCAATAGCCAAGATCGACGACACAGAGAGCCCGCAGCCCAGGGTCGGCCACTTCTGATCGAAGGTAGTCGTCGAGCACGTTCCGAGAGTCAGCCGCGAATGCGAATAGGCAGGGCACCGCTTTCTCGAGGCGAGATGCGTGGTCAACCGGACCTTGAGCCCCACTGCCACCCACCCCGGCGAACGCGTGTCCGCCCGAGGCGGAAACAGGCCCTGTCGGGCCGAGCAGGCCCGGCGCACTGGCGACGGCACGGGGGATAGCAACGTTGAGGTAAGCCATCTTCTCAAGGGCACGAGCCTTTTCGTCAGCATCCCTGAGCTCGTCGGCCGTCAGAGTGCTCTTCACTTCTATCGTGAAGAGAACGCCATCGATGGGGAATAGACCGGAGAATGTCGATCCAACAAGCGCGGGCGGAACGAGCGTCCTGTCGTAGATCACCAAGTCCTGCTGAGCTGACTGCCCACCAAGGTGGTCAATGATCGAGCCCGAACCGATCCCCAAGGTCGGGGGCAGGAGTGGCATGAGGAATTCGCTCGCCAAGACCTCGCGCCACTCACCTCGCGAAAGGTTGTGGGTCACTCCCTGAAGCGCCCGGGACGCGGCTACAGTCGAACCAGCGCGCGCCTGGAGCATCGCCCGAAAGGCTGCATTCATCGCATCAAACCGACCGCGCCAGCGGTGTCGTACACCTTCAGGATCTCGTCGCCGTAGTGGTTGATCACTTTGATCGCGATGCAGCCCGACTCCGGGACGGGGAACGGGCGCGAGACTGTTGAGTTGAGCGAGGACCAGGCCGTCTCGTCGACGTCGGCGCGGAGGGCGCGGCGGAGTTTTTCGTAGGGGTCGTGGTCGCCCAGGAAATAGGCGTGTCGGACGAAGAACGGGCGGTTGTCGTAGGCGGTGTCGATGAACCAGCAGGCAATGTCGGCGGTCGACTGGGGGACCACCTCGCCGTTGGTGGGGTTGTAGGTGTCCAGGCCGCGGATTTCGACCTGGAGCCGGCCCTCCCCTACCCTGCGGATGTCAACGTCGGGCTGGCCGAAGATGGTGAATAGGTTGCCGGTGCGCGTCTTCTTGAGCAGGTCCTCGCCCATGCTGAGGTCCGGGTTCATTCGAACGGTCAGGACGGTCAGCTTGCCGAAGCGCATCGCCTTGCCCGTCTCTTCGGCCGCGCGTGCGTCGAACGCGAAGCCGCGACCCGGCTCATCCATTGGAGTTGATCGGCCCCATGACGTTTTCGAAATGGGCAGCCAGCGACTCGAGGAAAGCCAGCTCGTCGTCGGACACGGTTCCCCTCTCAGGGTGGGCGATTCGGTTACGGAGCGCGCTGAGCTTCCCGAACCAGGCGAGTCGGTTCTCTTTGCCCTTGCCAGGTCCGAAGCCGAAATATGGATCGAACGTCTCCCAGTTGTCCGAGGCGATCGAGCGGTAATCGAGCAGCTCGAAGAACTGGTCGTAGGCGCCGCTCTCCGGGTTGACTTCGCGTCGCGATGCCACCTCTTTCCGAACTTTCTCCGAGACACCCTTGCGCCACCAACCACTCTCGTCCTCTCCAAACTGGCTGCGGAGTAGGATCATGGTCACGTCATGGATCTTGAGTTGAAGCTCGGGCATGAGCTGCCGGGCGGTGTTCGTGCCGGTTTGATCGTGGCTCCGGATGAAGTCTGCTAACCCTTCCGGATTGAAGCCTGGCTTCGCCGAGTGGACGGCCTCCATCATTGAGAAGGCGGCTTGCCGCTGGCCGGCGTTTCCAACCTGGCGGCGATACTGGCGTATGTCAGGCAGGTCGGCCTTGCCAAACGTCTCAACAATCGGGGCGATGAAGGGCCGGATAGCGTCCTGAAGCTCCTGAGGCGTTGCTTGCCAGGGCTTCGGTGATCCGAATTGGTCCAAGTTCTCAACCACAGCGGCGAGCACAAGTAGAAGGGCGCTTACGCCGTTGTTGGTGCACAGGTATCCACCTTCGCCGCTGCCCCGAGACCAATGGTCCGGAAGCGCGTCGGCGAAGAGCCGGAAGTATCGAGATAGGACGTCCACTGATCGACGGACCGCCTTGTGCGCATCGCCATCGTAGAGAGGTCCGGGATCGAAGACTCCTTTCCGAACGGCTCCGACGAGATTCGACTTCTTGAGCGACTCGTAGACGGCGGTGACGGTAAGGGGCCTCTCTGCGGTCTGAGTCTCGCCTTCTTGGACCATGCGACCGCGAAACGGCGAAGCGATGTCCTTTCCCATCACGGCGACTATGCGCGACAGGACCGCGTGGTAGGCCTCTTCCGGGACCGGCGAACCCCAATAGAGTTCGGACATCAATTCAACGAGCAGGCTCCGCTGGACTTTCACCTGCTTGTTGTTGATGTCAACGAAGAGGCGGGCCTCCTCGCTTGGCTCGAGCGCCTCAAAGGCCAGGACTGGCAGCTGCGTGGATCTCGCCCACTTACTGCCGGCGAACCCGTAAAGCCGGTGCTGCCCGTCAATGATCCAGGCCGATTTGTAGGTGTTCGGCAGACAAAGGGTACCGAGCGCGACATCGCCTTCTGGCTTGTCAGCGCTGAGGTCGAACCGTCGTTTGGTGCGGAAGTTGACGACGATGTTCGTCGGAAAGACTCCGCCATCCTCGATGTACTGCCGGATGTCCCGCAACCTGACCTTGCGGAGCATTCGTTGATATGCCCCGACGCTGTCTGCATCGAGGCGCGCTCGATGGCTGATGAAAGCGATCTTGAGCAGGCGATCCGGCTCGATTGTGAACTGGTAGAAGCGGCGGTTTCCGATGCGACCGCGGACCGCCGGAACGGTCCGATTCAACCCCTCTATCTGCTGGTCTCCAAAGACCTCGGCTTGGAGCTGGTGCCGGGCTGCCGGCCCAAGAAGATCGGCCAGTTTCAGGAAATAGTCCAGGTCGTTGTCCATGAGGACACGGATCTTGAATTCATCCGCCCGAGCGCGATCGTTGTCGCCCCAGATCACGCCTCGGGTGACAAAGAGCCAGCCGATTCTCTTCTTGATCCCGTAGTGCTGGCGCAGGGCTGTGGCTACGGCTCCTCTCAGGGCATAGGCTTCGCCAAGATCCTTGCCCATTGACCTAGCTTTGGCCGGAACGGACGCTTTGCATTCGACTACGAGCGCGGTCTCGTCATCAGCCGCGAGGACATCGATCTGCTTGGTGGCGTTCGGTCCGCGGCCGCCGGTGACCGGGATGACGAACCGGCGTCCCTGACTCATCTGGGTGAAGCCAAGGCGCGCAAGAAGCGCCCAGACATCGTCTTCAAGGGCTTGGTCGATAGGCTTTGCCTTCCGAACGCGCGTCGAACTCGCGTTTGTCCTATCCCGGATCCAACCGTCCGCTTCATGGGCGGCGACTTCAGAATGGGCGACTCGTTTGTAGAGCCATTGGGACCGACGCAGGCGAAGCTCCGCGTCGAGTTCCGACCCGGTCACAAGTTTGAGCTCCGAAGTCGCTTCAGCCATCTTGCGCGGGGCTCCCCACACCAGCGTTGGTCAAGACAAGCTCGCGGATCGGGCCTCGCCTACCGGCGGTTGCCGCCATCACCGAAGTTCGTGTGACCGCCACAGCACGGAAGGATGGATAGAGGGCCAGTATCGAGTCATGGAATGCGTTCGACACTGCCACAGTGCAACCAGAGCTACTAAGTGACTCGGCAAAGCCCGCCAGGCGCTTCTGATCGCCCCACGAGAAGATCCGATCGTTGTATCGCACGAAGCCGTTGTTTGAGTGAGTGACCGTGTACGGCGGATCCAGATACACGAAGTCTCCCCTGCCGGCGCCAACCACCGCGTTCTCGAAGTCACCCGATCTAATCTCTGCTGTTGCCAGTGCATCGGCATGGGCGCGAAGTGTCTCTTCGTCTCCAAGGTCGTCATACGTCCGCCCACCGTACGGGACGTTAAACTCGCCCTTGCGGTTGACCCTGTGGATGCCGTTGAACGCCAGCGTGGTCAAGTAGATGAGCCGAGCCGCGCGCGCCGAAGCTCCGTCGGGAATGTTGGAACGGATCCTCAGATAGGCCTGGCGGTCCCGTGGCATTTCACGCAGGATCTTGGCTACCTGGGAGTAATCGTCTCGGATAGCGCGATAGCAATCCATCAAGGCTGTGTTGCTGTCGGAAATCGTCGCGTCCGTCGGCCGCAGCGCCAGGAACAACGCGCCCCCTCCAAAGAACGGCTCATAGTACCGCCCCAACTTCGCCGGAACGAGCCCCTTGAGCTGGGGCACGAGCCAGCGCTTTCCACCTGGCCAACGAAACAGAGGGGCCAGGGGCCGCGAAGGCCGCACCTCAGCGGGAGGCAACGGCTCCGTCACGAGGACTGCATCACCGGGCGGCACTGGCACTCGCGTCCCTCCTGGAAGTTGAGTGTAGCGATCTCAACTCCGAGGCATGGGCCGACGACGACGTGTGGCGGGCATTTCCGTTGGCGATCGCCTGGCGCCTGTTGGGAGACGGTCGGGCCGGTCAGGACCGGCGATCGGGTGACCGTCGACGCAGTTGACGGCCGAGGGAACCCGATCTGCCTCGCCAGCCCGAGGTCTGTGAAGCTGGCCCTCGGAGCCGTCAGCGAAGCGATCCCAATGGTCCCGGCGCTGCGGCTCCGGCGGTTCCCTCTGGGCTGGAGGATGGCGCGCAGACAGCCGGTCCAATGGTAGCCTTGCGTTCATTCGGCCGGAGGCCAAGTCGTTCTCGCGGAGAGGTAGCCCATCTCGACGTTGCTGACCTTGTCGGGGTGGAGGTCCACCTCGGTCACCTTCTTGAGGACGAGGCACAGGAGCTTGGCGCGGTCGAGGGCTCGAGGACGCAGTCGAGCCGGCGGAGCAGGACGAGCGGCAGGATGACGCGGCCGTTACCAGTTGACTCGTAAAGTCGGCCGGACTAAGGTGGACTAACCAACCGCGGAGAGCGCAACGCAAATGGCTGAGCCAATCAACATCCACGACGCCAAGACGCACTTCTCGCGACTTGTCGATCGCGTGGAAGCCGGCGAGGAGATCGTGATAGCGCGTGACGGGCATCCTGTCGCGCGGATGGTGCCGCTGCGCCCCCGAACACAGTCTCGGGAGCCCGGCCTCTGGCGTGGCCTCGTCCACCTGGCCCCCGACTTCGACGAGAACGATAACGCCTTGGTCGATGCGTTCGAGGGATGAGGCTTCTGCTCGACGCGCACGCGCTGCTGTGGTGGCTGGCCGACGATCCCTCGCTCGACCGCGCCGCGCGTGACCTCATCGCCGATCCGGCCAACGAAGTCATCGTGAGCGCCGCGACCGTTTGGGAGATCGCCATCAAGCGGGCAATGGGGAAGTTGAGCGCTCCGGACGGCCTGGCCGGTGTGCTCGAGCGGTCCGGGTTCATCGAGGCGCCCGTCACCGCCGCCGACGCTGAGCACGCCGGCGGGCTCGAGGCGATCCATCGCGACCCGTTCGACCGCATGCTGGTTGCCCAGGCAGCTCGCCTGCGCGCCGTCGTGGTAACGCGAAACCCGGTCTTCGGGCGATACGGGGCGGAGACAGTTACGGCCTAGCCGCCGCCGTGCCGCGCGCAGCCTTCCGCGGTCTTCTCCTGACCGCGGAGAATCGCGCCTGCCCCACGCAACCCGCTACGATTCGCCAATTGCTCGTCATCGTCCGGCCTCCAGGCCGTGCTTTCCGCGACGCGATCTCGAACCACCCGGACCATCTCCGGATCAACGTTTCGCGGGCTCGGGCGCAGCATGCCACGTTCTGCGCGGCGCTTGAGGGTGCCGGCTTGCCACTGTTGCGTCTGCCCGAGGAGCCGGATCTACCGGACGCACCGTTCGTCTCGGATTCGCTGGTGGCGCTTGCACCGGTCCTGCCCGATCGACCGCCGGTAGTCGTGGTGGCGCGGCCTGCTGTCGCGTCCCGGCGCCTCGAGGTCGATTCCGTTCTCCGGGCGGCCCTTCGCTGCCTGCCGGCAGATACGCAGGTCGTGCGCGTAGAGGATCCGGGGACGCTCGAGGGCGGTGACGTGGTCGTCTATGGCGACCGCCTTGCGATCGGCCTGAGCGGCCGGACCAACGTCCTCGGCGCGCGGGTGCTCGCCGACGCCGCTCGATCGCTCGGATACCGGCCCTTCCTCTGCCCCGTGGCGGATCGCCTTCACCTCGCCACGGCCGTCACCACCGTGGGGCCCGACACGCTCATTGGCACTGCGGCCGGCTTCGCCTCGCTCGACGCGGCCGGCGCCGACGCCGCACCGGCCGGCGAAATCCGCCGCCTGCTGCTGCCCGACGACGAACTAATGGGGGCCAACGTCCTCGCGCTCGGCGGGCACGCGTTCCTCGACTCGCGAAGCCCAATCGCCGCCCGGCTCCTGCGTGAAATCGGAATGCCAGTTCACGAGCTCGAACTGGACGAGTTCGCGCTCGCCGACGGCGGTCCGACCTGCCTGGTGAACATCCTTCCCTGACGTCGCCGCGTCGGTAGGAGGCCGGGCTGCGGCCGTGCAGAGCGAAGCTCCTGGTCCTCCCCTACTCAAGGCAGTCGTGGGCCGGCGCAACAACGCCAGAAGCCGGACGATCAGTACCAGCCGACTCCGTTCCGAAAAGCCAGAGCGGCACACGGCGATCCATAACGCTTGATCATGTAGTCGACGCCCCACTCCGCCTGCACTACCGGGTTATCCCGCCATGCCCGGTACAGCCATGCGGCTTCGGAGTCGCCGGCCGCTTCCGCCGCCCTGGCCTTGGCCTCTGCCCAAGTGGCCAGCTTGCTCGCCGGGTAGGCCTGGGGCAGACCATAGGCACCACTGGTCTTGTTGGTGGCGTGTGGATTCCATCGCGCCTCGTACTCGAATATCAGGCTCGCGCACTGAGACTGAGCCATGCCCCAGTGCTTATCCACCTTCGCGCCCAATCGAGCAACCAGATAACTCCTCGCGTCCTGGATCGTTGGAATGGCAATCAACCCAACCTGGGCTGGACGTGCCTCGGGTACGGCGGACGCCGGGATGTTCGGCACAGGCTTGATCGCGATTGCTTCGGCGGACGAGGTCGCGCCCGGCGTCGGTCCGGGTGTGGGGTTCGAGTTCGTCGATGGCTGCTCGGTGATGGATGGAAGACTCTCGATCTGAGCGGACTCGGCTCCACCGATGACGACCGACTGACCGCCGGTTGGCGCACCGTCGGGCGGCGCTGCGCCGGCGGAGGCGGATGGATGGACGGCCAGGGCAGAGCCGGCAACGACGACCGCGAGGATCGCGGCCCAAGCGCCGACCTGTGAGATACGACGCAGACGGCCGCCGAGAACGGAGCTGCGAGCTTGAAGACATCCGCGACGGCGGTACCGGGCAAGAGCGGCGAACTCCCCCTCGGGAATCGGGAATTCGATGCCCCACTGATCGAGTGCATCGTCAGGCGCCGGCCAGGCTGTTGGGATCGAGAGTCGCGGGGAAGAAATGACCCGGGCGAGGCTCCATGATGTCGGCTGCACGAGTCCATCGAGCTCCTCGGGGAGCAGCGGAAACTGGATACCCCATTGATCCAGGGCATCGAGGGACGACCACGGGGCCGCAGTCTGGCGCATGGAAGGACTGTCGGGGAAACGCAGCCTGTTTCACACAGTACGACCGGAGGAATCCTCAAGCGCCGGATGTACTGCCGGCACCTGACTGTCGGCGGGTCACAGGGCGGCGACCTGGCCGGAGGGATCCCGCAACGCGCCCGAATTCATCAGACGATGGCCGCGCCGAGACGGTGGCTCCGCTCTCCGCTACCGGCCTGACGGGTTGGTGGCCGGCACGTAGGCCCCCCGAAGTGCTCACGCCTCGCGGAAGATCAGGTCGTTCTCGTGCACATGGCCGTCAACGGCCAGTGCGACGTCGTCGCCGGGCCCGGCGAGACCGACCTTACCGTGCTCGATCTCCATCGAGCGGACGGTCTCGACCAGGTCGGTTGAATGTCCCTTGATGTGGATCCGGTCGCCCACGGCGAGTGGCCCGGTGAGTCGGACCGCGGCAACCGAGATATGGCCGAACCAGTGAGTCACCGTCCCAATCGCCTGAGACGGCTCGTGCTCGTCAGACATGACCAGTCTCCCTCTGCCTCCACGCGACGCCGTCACTACCCTACACCCGCGACGCGCGCCCGGCGCTACGAAGTCGAAGCAGGCTTCCACCCGCCGCGCAGCAGATCGGCGATGGCCCAGATGAGGCCCGCGTGGTTATTGGGCGCGGCGTGGTTTGTGGCGGCGTGGCCGCCGGCGCTGGCCTCGGCCAAGTGGGTCCCCCGGAGTGCGCGGCGGTGCTCCCCCACTCTGCCGAGTTGCCGGGCGGCGCGATGGCCGAGGTGGCGATGCGCGACCCCCCGCACGGTACGGCTATCGCGTCGGCCGCGAGCGGATCTCGCTCAGGAGCACTCGCGCCTCCCACCCCAAGAGTAGCGGTCCTCGGTACTACCGGTTCATCGACAGAGGGTGCCATCCGACGACGATCACTTCTCACGGAATGCCTCGCGGCGCGCGGCCTTGGCGTCGAACCTCGACCCGTCCGCAACCGGTATGTCCTAGCCGTCTGCGGTCGCTAGACTCGATGGCCGGCTGGCGTCCCTCGCGCCATATGTCTTGAGGGGTGGATACGGACCGAGATGGTCCGGCATAGAGGTGGTGCCTTGTGACTGGGAACTCGAGCCAGGGCACGATTGGGTGCCTCAACTGCGGCACCCAATCCCCCCCCGATGCCAGGTTCTGCCCGGTTTGCGGGCAGGCCCTCAGCGCGACGCAGCCGCCCGAATGGGCTTCGCCCACCGGACCAGCAGGGGCGCCTCCGCCTCCGCCCTGGGCGGCCGTGCCGCCGCCGTCCGCTCCCGGTTACGGCCAGCCGCCGACGTACTCGCAGCCTCAGGGCTATGGCCAGCCCCAGGCCTACCCTCAACCGCCAACGTACTCGCAGCCCCAGGGCTACGGTTCCGCTCCGGGGTATCCCCCGGGAGTCGGCTACGCACCGGTTCCCGCCCGCCGCAACATGATGCCTCTCTTCCTGGGCCTGGGCGTAGTCGCAATCGTGGTTGCCGGAGCCTTGTTCATCGCCTCGGGCGGTGGTGCTCATGCCACGCCTGCGCCTTCCGGGCTGGCGTCCGGCACCGAGCTCGCGTCCGCGACGCCGACCAACGCGCCCGCCACGCAAACCGCCAGGTCGACCGCCAAACCCTCCAGCGTGCCGACCAAAGCCCCCACCGGCTTCAGCTCGACCGGCTCGATGGCCGGCGCTCGCGACAGCCACACCGCCACCCTTCTGTCCGGCGGTCGCGTCCTCATCGCCGGAGGCGAGAATCTGGATGGCTCCCACAACGTGGTCTCAGCGGAGCTGTATGACCCGAAGACCGGCAAGTTCAGCGCCACCGGCTCGATGGCCACCGGCCGCTACTTCCCAACCGCCGCTCTGCTCCCAGACGGCCGCGTCCTCATCGCCGGAGGCTCCGACGGCTCGACGTATCTCGCTTCAGCCGAGCTGTACGACCCCAAGACGGGCAAGTTCAGCCCAACCGGCTCGCTGTCTACCGCTCGGGATGACAACACGGCTACGTTGCTCCCAGACGGCCGCGTCCTCATCGTTGGAGGCTGGGACGGCTCCGCGCAAGTCGCTTCAGCCGAGCTGTACGACCCCAAGACGGGCAAGTTCAGCCCGACCGGCTCGTTGGCCGACGCTCGCAACTTCCACACCGCGACGCTGCTCCGCGACGGCCGCGTCCTTGTCGCCGGGGGCTACGACGGCTCCACGCAACTCGCTTCAGCCGAGCTGTACGACCCCAAGACGGGCAAGTTCAGCCCGACCGGCTCGCTGTCTACCGCTCGAGACTTCCACACGGCGACGC
>JBGQBD010000027.1:0-24074 GCA_041494645.1 Candidatus Limnocylindria bacterium | reverse complement strand
CTGGCTCGTGGAGGCGCCGCTCGCGGGCTGGATTAGCTTCGATCTGCTTCGGCTTGAGCATGGCTCGCACCTGGGCGAGGCTGTCGCCTTCTTCCTGCTCGACGTGCCGAAGGTGCTCCTGCTCCTGCTCGGCATCGTGACCGTCGTCACGCTCATCCGCGGGTTCTTCTCGCCGGAGCGCGTGCGGAGCGCGCTCGTCGGGCGCGGGCTCGTGGCGGGGACCGTGACCGCTGCGTCCTTCGGCATCGTCACGCCCTTCTGCTCGTGCTCGGCCGTGCCGCTCTTCATCGGCTTCGTCGAGGCCGGCATCCCTCTCGGGGTCACGTTCGCCTTCCTCATCAGCTCGCCGATGGTCAACGAGGTCGCCCTGGTCCTGCTGTGGGGCCTCTTCGGGCCCGGCATCGCCCTTCTCTACATGGCCGCCGGACTCGTGGTCGCGATCATCGGAGGCCTGGTCATCGGCAGGCTCGGCCTGGAACGGTACGTGGAGGACTACGTCTGGGCTTTGCAGGGCACGGCCGGTCCCGGCATCGAGATCAAGCTCACCTGGGCGCAGCGCCTCGAGGACGCCTGGCGCTACACGAAGGACCTCGTCCGCAAGATCACGCCTTACCTGCTGGTCGGGATCGGGATAGGGGCCCTAATCCACGGCTACGCTCCGACGGAGCTGGTGGCCGCCATCGGCGGGCGCTCCAACCCGCTGGCAGTGCCGCTCGTCGTGCTGATCGCGATCCCCCTCTACTCGAACGCCGCGGGCACGATCCCGATCGTGCAGGCGCTCCTGGGCAAGGGCATGCCGCTCGGGACGACGCTCGCCTTCATGATGTCGATCACCGCCATCAGCCTGCCCGAGTTCATCATCCTGCGTCGCGTCATCCGCCCGCAGCTCATCGCCGTCTTCGCCACGGTGGTGACGATCGGCATCCTGATCATCGGCTACCTGTTCAACGCGCTCATCGCTTGACCCGGAAAGGAGTCCCTCCCTTGAAGAAGATCGAAGTCCTCGGATCTGGCTGCGCCAACTGCGTACGGCTCGCCGCCAACGCCCGCGAGGCCGTCGCCATGGCCGGCGTCGAGGCCGAGATCGTCAAGGTCACCGACTACCGTCAGATCGCGGCCTATGGCGTCATGAGCACGCCCGGCCTGGTCATAGACGGGAAGGTCGTCTCCGCCGGACGCGTCCCCTCTGCAGGCGACATCGCCCTCTGGCTCAGCGAGTAGGCGGGACAGACCGGAAGCCCGCACGCGCCGTCCGCTTACGAATCGTGGTGCGGTTCCCCCGCCGGTGATCCGGCCTGCGCGAGCGATGCTGCGGCTTCCCCAGGCCCGCCCTCGGCGGCAAGGGCCATGAATAGGGCGTGGAGTTCGGGTTTGTCCGACAGGCAGAGCGCATCGGGTCCGGCCTGCGCCAGGATCTGCGTCACGATGGCACGGACCTGGTCACGGGTAAGCCCGCAACCCTCCACGTAACGAAGGGTCCTGGGGTCGAACATCCACTCTGCCGGCGGCGGCCCCTCGATCAGCGTCAAGAAGCGTTCGGCAATCTGCGATCGCGACCAGTTCTCCTGGACGTAGGCGCGGGCAGCGGCTCCCAGCGACCGCCTCCGATCGGCATCGGTCGCCAGACGCCTGATGGCGGCCGGCAGGGTCTCGGGTGTGCACTCCTCCACCGGCGGCATCGGGAGCCGGCCGAAGATGCGGTGATTCTCCGGCCAGGCGTAGCCGCCGACTACCGTCGGCTTGCCCGCTACGGCCGCCTCCGTCGCGAAGCCAACCATGGGGGCGTCGGAGTACACCTGGTCGACGGCGAAGTCGCAGTCGTCGAGCTCCGCAAGCACGACGTCGTTGGGCACGCCCTGGAGCTCCACGAGCTCCAGCGGCAGACCCTCGGCCCGCAGCGAAGCGACTGCCTCGCGGATCAGAGGCGTGCCCTTGATCACTGGGTTGGACGGCGAGTGCAGGATGCGGATCCCCCGTCTGGGCCGGTCCCGCCCCTGGGCCGGGGCCGGTCGGTCGCGCCACGGCAGCCCCACGGTGAAGAAGTTGACCACGGGCCGTTCGAAGAAATGGCTGAACGCGGGCTGGGCCACTATCGCGTCCGAGCCTCGCTCGATCCGCCGGATCCTCGACTTCGCTCGCCGCGTGAGACGGACACAGTCGGGGATCGTGAGGGCCCTATCAGGCGCCATCCTTGGACCGTCGATGTAGGGCGGTCTGGCGTCGCTGCCATGAAAGACGAAGATGACCCGCTTGCCCAGGAGGCGGAGCAAGGGCAGCTCGCGAGCGCCCAGGAACGTCCGGCCGAACGAGAAGATGAAGGTGTCATAACGGAAGATCGCCCACCCGAGCACGAGCGTCAGCGAAAGTGCTCGGGCGACCCCGCACAGCCGTCCCCTGATGGCCTGGGAACGCCTGTTGCGAGCCTCGATCGCAAGCCACCGCGCAAGCCGGGCCGCTCGCGGATAGGGCCTGGCAGGCGCTCCGTATCGGAACGGATGCCCCTCCAGGTCGAGCGCCAGGGCGTCGACGCCCAGCTCCCGAAGACCCGCCTCGAGGCCCGTGTAGTAGCCGGCGATCTCGACCGGAGCCATCAGGACGCGGCGGGGCTTCCGTCCGGCGCGGTTACGGACTGCGCTCTCCACTGGCCTCCCCTGCCCTGTCCGGCCGCAGGCTCCCAGCTGCCGCAAGGAGGCCCGAGTATAATCGCTCCTCCGTTCGCAGGAGGGCAGGCAGGTTGCACCGGATAGACGACAGCAGGATCCTGGTCATCGGTGGCGCTGGGTTCCTCGGCTCTCATATCGTCGATCAGCTGACCCTGACCGGGGCTCGCGAGATAGTCGTCCTGGACAACTTCGTCCGAGGCACGCGAGCAAACCTGACGGAGGCCGTGAAGGACCCCCGAGTCAAGGTCGTCGAGGGCAGCATCACGGACATCCCGCTGCTCGAGTCGCTGATGCAGGGGACCGACTACGTCTTCCATCTGGCCGCGCTGTGGCTCTACGAGTGCGTCCACGAGCCCCGGAAGGCCGTTGAGGTCAACGTCGTCGGCACCTACAACGTGATCGAGGCCGCCGCCGCTGCCGGCGTGAAGAGGGTCGTCTACTCGTCGTCCGCGTCGGTCTACGGGGACGCTGCCTTCACGCCCATGACCGAAGACCACCCGTTCCGAAACCGGACGATGTACGGCGCGACGAAGATCGCCGGGGAGCAGTTCTTCCGCGCCTTCCACGAGCAGGGCCGGGTGGACTACGTCGGCCTGAGGTACATGAACATCTACGGCCCGCGAATGGACTACAAGGGTACGTACGTCAGCGTGGTCATGAAGGTCCTCGATCGGATCGACCAGGGACTGCCGCCGATCATCTTCGGCGACGGTAGCCAGGCATACGATTTCGTCCATGTCTCGGACGTCGCGAAGGCGAACGTTCTCGCTCTCCAGAGCGAGGCGACCGACGAGTTCATCAACGTCGGCATGGGCGTGAAGACCACGATCCGTGAGCTGGTCGACGACCTGCTGGAGATCACCGGCTCCAAGCTGACGCCGGAGTTCCGGCCGCAGGAGCAGATGTTCGTGACCCATCGCGTGGGCAGCACGGAGAAGGCCGAGAAGCTCCTCGGCTTCAAGGCCACGGTGCCCCTGATGGACGGGCTGCGATCGGTCGTGGAGTGGCGGCGAAGGGAACCAAGCCGGACTCTGGCGGCAGTCGCTCCATAGAGACGCCACACCGGTCGCGAAAGGGCAAAGGAGAGCATCGTTGCGGCTGGTCGTGACCGGCGCCTCCGGTTTCGTGGGCCGCCATCTGCTGCGCGCGCTGTCCGGCCGGCACGAGATCGTCTGCATCGAGCTCGATCCGGCCGTGCTCGCCGGCGTCCTTGGCGTGACGGTCGTCGACGGCGATCTCTCCGGCCGCGATTGGCTCGGTCGATTGCCATCGAGCGCCGACGCGATCATCCATCTGGCCCAGGCCGCAGCCACGTTTCCGGCCGGGGCGGATACCCTGTTCGCGGTCAATGCCGCATCAACGCAGGCGCTGGCCTCCTACGGTGTCGGAGCGGGCATACGCAGATTCGTGCTGGCGTCGTCGGGCAGCGTGTACCGGCCGCAAGCGCGGCCGATCACCGAGACGGACCCCGTAGATCCGGCCGGGTTCTACGCCGCCACAAAGGCCATCTCGGAGCTGGCCCTGCGCCCCTATGCCAGCGAATTCGGCGTCTCCATCCTGCGCCTCTTCGCGCCGTACGGGCCGGATCAGGTCGACAGGATGATCCCGCGGCTGATCCAGGCCGTCCGCGATGGCAGGACCATCACCCTGTACAACGGCGGCGAGCCCCGGCTCAAGCCCATCCACGTCTCGGACCTGGTGGCCATCATCGAAGCGGCGCTCACCCTCGAAGGCTCCCAGACCGTCAACGTCGCCGGCCCGGAGGTCGTCGGTGTTCGCGAGATCGCGGAGCTCGCTGCCGCGACGGTCGGCCGGGAGCCGGTGTTCGTCGAGGAGGCCCGCCCCGGTGCCGGCGATCTCATCGCCGATACCGGTTTGATGAGCCGCGTGTTTGGGCCCCGGACCCTGATAGCTCCGGACGCGGGCATCCCGGCTTTGATCAGAGGGACCGATGCGCACTTCGCTGCTTGAGGTTCTGGCGGATCCGAGCGATGGGTCGGCATTGGAGATTGCGGCCGGCACGCCCGGCCCGGATGGCTGGCTCGAGGATGGCGAGCTTCGGAGCGCGTCCGGGGCGTTGATAAGCGTCCGTAACGGCATCCCCCGCTTCGTTGGCAGTCCGGGGCGGGTCCAGACGCCGGTTGCGGAGACTTTCGGCTTCAAGTGGGCCCAGCGCGACAGCTACTCCTCGGCGTCCTTCCGGGAGTGGTACCGGTCCTGGTTGATGGCCCGCCATGGCTTCCCCGACGAAGTCTCGATGGCCGCCTTCTTCGGCTCTCAAAGCCGCATCCTCGAAGCCGGCTGCGGGAGCGGCCTGAGTGCCTCGCTGACCCTGAGCGGCCATACCCGGGCCCAGGAGTGGGTGGGCCTCGATATCTCGTCGGCGATCGACATCGCGCTCGGTCGTCTGGGGCGGGAGCCGTCCAAGGAATTCGTCCAGGCCGACGTTCTCGAGCCGCCGTTCAGGTCGGGCGTCTTCGATCTCGTCTTCGCCGAGGGCGTCCTGCACCACACGGAGTCGACCGAGCGGGCGCTCAAGGGGCTCGTGCCCCTGCTGCGGACGGGCGGGCAGATCCTGTTCTACGTCTACCGGCGCAAGGGCCCGGTCCGGGAGTTCACCGACGACTACGTTCGCGATCGGCTGGCGCCCATGAGCGACCAGGAAGCATGGGACGCGCTCCGGCCGCTGACGCACCTCGGCCGAGCCCTGGCCGGCCTCCACGCCACCGTGGACGTGCCGGAAGACGTGCCGCTGCTCGGGATCAAGGCGGGCAGCCAGGATGTCCAGAGGCTGGTCTACTGGAACTTCGCCAAGCTCTTCTGGAACGACGAGCTATCGTTCGACGAGAACCACCACATCATCTTCGACTGGTACCGCCCCCGGTATGCGTGGCGCCAGACCGAAGAGGAGATCCGTCGCTGGTGCGATGAAGCGGGGCTGTCGGTGACCTACATGAATGCCCAGGAGAGCGGATACACCGTCCGCGCCACGAAGGTCTAGCCGTGTGCGGGATCGCGGGGATAGTTCATCTGGATGGGGCGCCAGTGTCCCAGCCGATTCTGCAACGCATGACGGACGTGATCGCCCACCGCGGTCCCGATGGCCAGGGCCACTTCGTGGACGGGGCCGTCGGCTTCGGCCACCGCCGGCTGGCGATCATCGACCTCTCGGCCGCCGCCCATCAGCCCATGTCCGGCGAGACGAACGACGTCGTCATGATCTTCAACGGAGAGATCTACAACTTCCAGCCGCTGAGGCTGGAGCTCGAAGCGCTGGGCCACCGCTTCCACTCCCAGACGGACTCCGAGGTGATCGTCCACGGCTTCGAGGAGTGGGGCGAGGCCTGCGTCGAACGGTTCAACGGCATGTTCGCCTTCGCCCTCCTCGACCGGAACGGCCGCCGCGTCCTCCTGGTCAGAGACCGCTACGGCGTGAAGCCGATCTACTGGTACCAACGCGGAGACGTCTTCCTCTTCGCTTCGGAGATCAAGGCCATCCTTGAGCACCCGGCCGTCCGGCGCGAGGTCCACGCCCCGGCGCTGAACGAGTACTTCACGTTCCAGAACATCTTCAGCGACGCGACCCTGTTCGAAGGTGTGCGGCTGCTCATGCCCGGATCGATCCTGTCGATCGACCTGGAGCGGGGCGCGCAACCCACGATCACGCGGTACTGGGACTTCCCCTTCCCCCGGGAGCCGATCCGGATCGACGAAGCTGAGGCGTCCGAGCAGCTCGAAGCGCTCTTCGCCCAGGCGGTGACCCGGCAGCTGATCAGCGACGTGCCCGTCGGCAGCTATCTCAGCGGCGGGATGGACTCCGGTTCGATCACGGCCGTCGCGGGCAGCCACCTGCGCAGGCTCCGCACCTTCACCGGCGGCTTCGACCTCAGCTCGGCGTCGGGCCTCGAACTGGGCTTCGACGAACGGCAGAGCGCCGAAGCCCTGGCCAATGCCCTGCGGACGGAACACTACGAAGTGGTCATGCACGCCGGCGACATGGAGGAGGTCCTTCCGGAGCTCATCTGGCACCTCGAGGACCTCCGAGTCGGCCAGTGCTATCCGAACTACTACGTCGCCCGCCTGGCCAGCAAGTTCGTCAAGGTCGTTCTCTCGGGCGCCGGCGGGGACGAGCTGTTCGGCGGCTACCCGTGGCGCTACTACCGGGGCCTGGACGGCGCCAGGGGCAGCGACTTCGTGCGCCATTACTACGATTTCTGGCAGCGCCTGGTGCCGGACGAGGACAAGGCCAAGCTGTTCACGCCCTCGGTCCTCAGCCGCGTCGGCGAGACGTCGGCATTCGAGCGTTTCCGGACCATCTTCGAAGGCTACCCCGGCCAGCTCGACGACCGGGAGAGCTACGTGACGGCCTCGCTCTACTTCGAGCTGAAGACGTTCCTCCACGGCCTGCTGGTCGTCGAAGACAAGGTCAGCATGGCCCACTCGCTCGAGACCCGGGTGCCGTTCCTCGACAACGACCTGGTGGACTTCGCCGTCTCGCTGCCCCTCCGCATGAAGCTGCGAAACCTGGACCATGTCCTCGCCATGGACGAGAACGACCCCGCGAAGCGACAGCACTACGCCCAGCAGAGCAGCGACGGGAAGGCCATCCTGAGAGGGGCGATGGCGAAGTTCCTCCCGGCCGACGTCTCCTCCCGGGTGAAGCAGGGATTCAGCGCACCCGATGCCAGCTGGTTCCGCGGTCACAGCATCGACTATCTCAACAAGCTACTGAGAGACCCGCGGGCTCTGATCTTCGAGTTCCTCGAGCCCAAGTACGTGACCCGGATCCTGGACGAGCACAGCTCCGGCCAGGTCAACCACCGCCTGCTGATCTGGTCTCTTCTCAGCTTCGAATGGTGGTGCCGCAACTTCCTGGCCGGGTCGGGCGCCGAGCCCGCCCGTCCGATGCCCTCCACCCCGGGCCGGTCGACGGATCGGCCCTCCTCTGCCGGGCGGACGACCACTTCGTGAAGCGCGTCTTGCGGACGATCCTTCGCGGCGTAGCGGCCCTGCCCGCGCTGCCGCTGCTGGCGTCTCTGGCAGTGGTCGTGAGGCTGGACACGCGACGTCGACGGCTCCGCGGCCGGCCTCCCCGACTCATCTTCGGGCCCACGCCCCTGATCAACTCCAAGTACATCTGCCTGGCCCTTCGCGAGAAGGGGTACGAGGCGAGGACGTTCGTATACGACGTCTACTCCATCAACCGCCGCGAGGACTACGACTGGGTCGCCCGGGACTTCTTCCGCCGCAGCGGGCCCCTGGGCCCGGTTCGGCGACTGCTGCGCGCGGCAGCCGGGGCGTACATCGTCTTTGGCTGGCTGCTGACCCGGTTCGACATCTTCCACTGCTACTTCGACGGCGGCTTCCTATCGCGGACGCTGCTCGCGTCCTGGGAGGTGAGGCTGCTCCACCTGGCGGGCAAGAAGGTCGTCGTCATGCCGTACGGGTCGGACGTCGCCGTGCCCAGCGAGATGCGCTCGCTGGAGTGGCGTCAGGGCCTCATGACCCACTACCCGGAGTTGGGCCGCCGCGAGGCCGAGACGAAGCGCCGTATCGCCCGCTATTCGAAGCAGGCCGATTTCATCCTGGCCTGCCTGGTGCATTTCGAGACGCTGCCGCGCTGGGACCTGCTGACGACTCTGTACTACCCGATAGACACGACCGAATGGCGGCCGACGGGGGTCTACTCGGAGGCCGATGGCAAGACCGGCGCGGTCGTCGTTGTCCACGCACCCAACCACCGTGCTCTCAAGGGAACCGCATACCTGGTGGATGCGTGCAGGCAGCTCCAGGACGAGGGATACCGAGTGGAGCTCCGGCTCCTGGAGCGTGTGCCCAACTCCGAAGTCAGAGCGGCGATGGCGGATGCGGACATAGTGGCCGACCAGTTCATTCTCGGCTTCGCGTTGACCGCGCTCGAAGGCATGAGCGTGGGCCGCCCGGTGCTGTCGAACCTGTCCGAGCCTGGCTACTACGAAGCCTTCAGGCGCCTGACCGGACTGGACAGATGCCCCGTCATCAGCAGCCCACCCGCCTTGCTCAAGGAGAATCTGCGGCAGCTGATAGAGAACCCGGGGCTTCGGCAGGAGATTGGGCTGGCCGGCAGGCGGTACGTCGAGGAGAACCACTCGTTCGAGCCGGTGGGTCGGATGTGGGAGACCGTCTACCGCCGGATATGGTTCGGCGAGCCCCTCGAGACTGCGGCGTGGGACCCGACCCGGGCGCCGGGCCAGGCGTGAGAAGCGGCTTCCGCGGGATCCTGAAGGACTTCGCGGTCTACGGGACCGGGGAGGTCCTCGTCCGCGCGTTCGCATTCCTAACCGTCCCCATCTACACCCGCATCTTCTCGGTTGAGGACTATGGCGTTCTGAGCTTCGTCCTCACCGTTCTGGGACTCGTGGCCGCGATCCTGATTCTCGGGGGAGACAGCGCCTACGCCCGGCACTTCTTCGAAGCCAAGACGCTCGAGGAGCGACGCGTCCTGACGGGGACCTGGATCGGCTTCCTGGCAGCCTTTGCCTGGATCGTCACGCTGGCCGTGCTGGTTCCGGCGTCCGGTCTGGTAGCCGGCCTGTCGTTCGGAGACGGCACCTGGACGTGGCTCGTTCTCGTCGGCTTTCTGACCGTGCCGATCGGCACCGTGAACGCCATGTTCGCCGTGATCCTCCGCATGGAGTACCGGTCCACCGCCTACACCGTGCTGAACCTGACGTCGATCAGCCTGAACGTCGGCCTCGGCCTGGCCTTCGTTCTCGCTCTGGGCATGGGACTGGTCGGCATCGTGGCGGGCACTGCCGTAGCCGGCGCCGTCATGATTGGGCTGCGGGCCTGGACGGTACGCGACCTCCTCCGGCCGAGGTTCTCGCGCGGCCTGCTGCGCAAGCTCCTCGCCTACGGCGTTCCGCTTGTCCCGACGTCGCTGGCGTTCTGGGTCTTCCTGACCTCCGACCGCCTGGTGCTCGGGAAGCTCTCGGACCTCCAGCAGCTTGGCTGGTACAGCGTCGCGGTGTCGCTGAGCGGCCTCCTCGGCCTAGCCAACAACGCCCTATCGTCGGCCTGGACGCCGCACGGCATCAGGCTGTATGAGGAGGACCCCGAGCTGGCGTCCGTGCAGTTCGGTCGCGTCTTCACCTACGTGCTCGCCGGCATGGGGTTCCTGTGCGTCGGGGTGACCACATTCGCCCCGGAGCTGATGCGGCTGCTCAGCAAGCCGGCCTACTACCCGGCGGCGGCCGCCGTCGGACCGCTGGCGTTCGCGATGATCGCCTACACCTCGATCGCCATCACGGGGGCCGGGATCAGCCTCAAGAAGCAGACCAAGTACCTGGCCGTCTTCGCCTGGGTTGCGGCAGTCGCGAACCTGGTCCTGAACCTGCTCCTCGATCACCAGTTCGGAATGATGGGGGCAGCCTGGGCCACCACCGCGGCGTACGTGCTCCTGACGCTGTGCTACTTCGTCGTTGCCCAGCGGCTCTGGCCGGTCACGTACGAGAGGCGACGGGCGGTCACGCTGCTCGGGTTGATCGTCGCCTTCATGCTCGGAGCCGGCTTCTTGCCCGGGGGTCACATCGGCCTGACCGTCATCGTCAAGGGCCTCTATTGCGGCGCGTTCCTGGCGGCCTGCTTCGTCCTCGGCGCCCTGGACGGCAGGGAGGTGAGGATGCTCCGGTCGTTCTTGTCTCGCGGTGCGCCAGCGGCCGCGCCAGACTGAAGTCGCGTCAGCCTGCCAGCAGGGTGCGCCGCTCCCCGCGCCGCAGACAGGCCGGATCCCAGAGAACGGCCCGCATTCTCAGGCGAGCGGCGGCCAGCCGATGACCTCGCGCGGCCTCCACGCCGGCCGCCAGCAGCAGATGCCTGGCCATCCCCTTGCCTCGCTTGGATCCCAGTCTCGGGCTCGCGTCGGGGAACTGCGCCAGGAACTCCTCGAGGAGCGTCACCTGCAGCAGATGGCCGGCGCCCGCCGCCGTCCGAGCGCTGAAGTTGCCGGCATGGCGTCGATAGCGAGCCAGGACCCGCGGTATTCGCGCGACCTGCCAGTCCAGGGCGATGGTGAGCCACAGCCAGTAGTCGTCCCCGAACGAGAAGTCACGGTCGCGCAGGCGCCGCTGACGGGTCTCCAGGGCGCTCCGCCGCCACAGGGTAGTCACCGAGCCGATGAAACAGCCCACGAAGAACAGGTCCGCAAGGATGTCTCCCTCGATGTCCCGCCGGCCGTCGGGCCAGTCGATCGTGGCCTCGGACTCGGAATCGAAGGTGTCGAAGTAGCTGTACACCAGCCCTACTTCGGGTCGCTCGAGCAGGACCCGGATCTGCTCCTCGAGCTTGGACGGCAGCCACAGGTCATCGTCATCGAGCCAGGCGATGAACTCGCCGCGGGCATGGTCCAGGGCCACGTTTCGGGCGCGGCATGGCCCTCCGTTTGTGCCCAGGCGGATCAGCCGGACGCGGGACGGCTCCTTCTCAGCGTAGCGCTCGACGATCGACGCGGTGCCATCGGTAGACGCGTCGTCTACGACGAGAAGCTCACTGGCCCGGTATGTCTGATCGAGGAAGCTCTCGATCGCAGGTCCAATGAACTCGGCCGCGTTGAACGCCGCCATCAGCACGCTGACCATCGGGCGCTCGACCATATCGGCCCACTCCTGACCGCGCACGGGACTAGTCGCGCAGACTCTAGCAGTGGCGGGTGGGCTGCGGGCCTTGCGGTGGAGCGGTTCCGCTATGATCCGGGGACGGTCGGAGGGTCTGCGTGGCCGTGCGCCGCTGCCGCACTGAGGTGTTGTCATGAGCGAATCCGAGACGTCGCGCCGGGCCACGTGATCGGCCTCCAGGCGCCGACGGAGGTCGCGAGGGGGCGGCAGCCCCTTCGGTCGGACGGAACGCCGACGTGACGGAACGCGTCGATGTCGCCGTTGTGGGTGCGGGGATCGTGGGCCTTGCGACCGCCCGTCACCTGGTCAAGACGTCTCCGGGTCTCAGGATCGCGATCCTGGACAAGGAGCCCCGGATCGCGGATCACCAGACCGGCCACAACTCCGGGGTGCTTCACACGGGCATCTACTACGCCCCCGGATCGCGCAAGGCGCTCCTCTGCCGTGCCGGCAAGGCTCAGCTGGAGGAGTTCGCCAGGGAGCACGGGATCCCGTTCGAACGCTCGGGCAAGCTGGTCGTAGCCACCGACGAGTCGGAACTGCCTCGACTCGACGACCTCCTCGAACGAGCGCGGGGCAACGGCGTGGCCGGCGTCGAGCTCGTGGGCCGCGAGCGCATGAAGGAGATCGAGCCCCACGCCGTCGGGCTGAAGGCGCTCTGGTCACCCGAGACCGGCGTGATCGACTTCCGCCGGGTCGCGGAGGCATTCGCCGACGACATTCGGGCGGCCGGCGGCACGATACTGCTCGAGCGCGGCGTGAAGAAGATCCGCAGCCTGCCGGGCGAACAGGTGCTGGAGACGTCCGCCGGCCCCGTTGTCGCCCGGGACGTCATCGTGTGCGCAGGCCTGCAGGCCGACCGCCTGGCCAGGATGACCCGAACACCCGGGCCGCGCATCGTTCCGTTCCGAGGCGACTACTACGTCCTGAGGCAGGAGACCGCCTCGCTCGTTCGATCTCTCATCTATCCGGTGCCCGATCCGCGGTTCCCGTTCCTGGGAGTCCATTTCACGCGGCGGATCGACGGCGAGGTGTGGCTGGGCCCGAATGCGGTCCTTGCCTTCGCTCGCGAAGGCTACCGGCGCCGAGACATCAGCCCGCGAGACCTATTCGGCACGCTGACCTATCGCGGGTTCCTTCGGGTGGCCGGGAGGTATATGGCTACTGGACTCGGGGAGATGTGGCGCGACTTCTCCAAACGGGCCTTCCTGCACGCGCTCCAGCGCTACGTGCCGGAGCTGACTCTCGGCGATCTGCTGCCAGGCCCATCCGGAGTTCGGGCGCAGGCCATCGACGTCAAGGGTCGGATGGTCGACGACTTCGCCATCGGCGGGTCGGCTCACGTGCTGCACGTCCAGAACGCGCCGTCGCCCGCCGCAACGGCATCGCTGGCCATCGGCAGCTGGCTGGCGGATGCCGCCCGCGAACGCTTCGAGCTGCCCGGACCGGCCTGAGAGGCCCCGTCCGCCGGGACGCGGCAGCCGCCCCGGGTTCTACCGGGCTCAATCCGGTCGACCAGTCTCCGTCTCAGCCGCGGCGAGGCCCCCACCGGGCACGAGACGCCCGTGCCCGCCGGCCGCAGTAGCCGTTCGGGTTGTGCCCTCGCTACTTCTTCGCTTTGCGGGTGTTCTGTTCGACCCGGAATTCGACGATCCGGCGGATCAGGTCCGTGGGCATCGGCTGGCCAAGTGGGAACTGCACCGAGCCCTTCCCGCCCTTGTAGGGCTTGAGTTCTTCCTTGAACGCCTCGACCCCGCTCCCCGTCGGATAGAACCCTATGTGCTTCTCGTAGCCTGCGAAATGCACCAGATGCCCGTTCAGGTCGAACGTCGGGATCGCGTAGCTGATCGTCTCTGTCGCGGCGGGCGCCGATGCCCTGATGAGTGCTCGCAGTTCCTGCAGCACCTTCCGAGTCTCTGGGCGGAAGCCAGCTATGTACTCGTCGATCGAGCTGGCGTCCGACCTACTCGCCATCTCGTAGCACTCCGACCGGGCAGGAGACGCCCGTGCCCGCCAGGCCGCAGTAGCCGTTCGGGTTCTTCTCCAGGTACTGCTGGTGGTACGCCTCGGCGAAGTAGAAGTCGCGCGCCGGGCGGATCTCGGTGGTAATCGTGCCCAGGCCGGCGGCGGTCAGGCGTTCCTGGAAGACGGCGCGCGACGCCTCGGCCTCGCGCTGCTGGGCCTCGCCGTGAGTGAGGATCGCCGATCGGTACTGCGTGCCCTGGTCGCCGCCCTGGCGCATCCCCTGCGTCGGATCGTGCTCCTCCCAGAAGAGCTTCAGCAGCTGGCCGTATGAGATCAGCTTCGGGTCGAAGACGACGCGCACGATCTCGATATGGGCGGTCAGCCCGGTGCAGACCTCCTCGTAAGTCGGGTTCGGCGTGAAGCCCCCGGCGTAGCCGACGGAGGTCGAGATGACGCCGGGCGTCTGCCAGAAGATGCGCTCGGCACCCCAGAAGCAGCCCATTCCGAACTCGGCGATCTCGCTGCCGGCGGGGTACGGCGGCCGAAGGGGAGTTCCGAGAACGGCGTGGCGATCGGGGACGGGCATAGCCTCGGCCCGACCGGGGAGGACTTCGTTGGGGGCGGGCATTCGCGTCTTGCGGGGATCGACGAACCAGTTCATGGCCTCAGTCTACGACGAGCCCGCGGGCGAGTCCGCTCCCCGACCGGGCGGGCCGCGATACGGATCGAGCGGCAGGCGACGGGCCTCGCCTGCGGCTCCGGCGCTGACGAGCGCGTCGCCCGAGCCTCTCTACTTGCGCGGCAGTGGCTCGAGCAGTCCGAAGCGATTGCCTTCGGTGTCCGTGGCGTAGGTGAAGCGGCCGATGTCGGGAATCATGTCGATGCTTCCATCGACAGAACCGCCGGCCTTGCGAACGGCATCGATCGCCCCCTCGAGATCCCCCACCCCGACCGTGACGACGGTGTTCTCGCCGGGCTTGGAGCGGGGCATGATCGCGCCGTGGATGCCGGGCGCGTCGTCCGGTCCGGTGGCCGCCAGCCAGTACGACATCTCGCCCCCGTAGGGCTCGATCTTCCAGCCGAGTGCCTGCGCGTAGAACTTGACCGCGCGCTCGGGATTGTCGGCAGTGATCTCGAAGTGGACGACGCGAGCCATGGCCTGCTCCTGTTCGAAGGGTCTGCGGGTGGCCAGCGTAGCGTGTGGCGGCCGGCCCGGACCAGCGCTGATCCGGCTGATGGATCGGGCCCTACTTGCGCTCCCGGTCGCGTCCCGGCCCACCGCTGGAGACGAGGCCGGCCGGCATCTGGCACGAAGTTGAGTTTCGGGCGAGGATGCGCGGATGCGACGAATCGTCTTCCTGCTGGCACTCGCGGCCGTCCTGGCGACGGCCTGCGGCTCTTCGGACTCCACGCCGAGCTCGAGCCCGCCCGGTCCGGCGGCCGCCGGTCCGGCCGGCACACCGGTCGCAGGTCAGTCGAGCCAGCCGGGCTCGACCGTCGTCTCGCCCCCTTCCGCCTCCCCTGCATCCTCCGTCCCGGACGACACCGTCTGGCTCTGCAGGCCGGGCCTCGCCAGCGACCCCTGCGCCGGCAAGCTCGACACGACGGTGATCGACGCCAGCGGCGCCAGGGCCGTGGAGCCGGCCGCACCCGACCCGGACCCGCCGATCGACTGCTTCTACGTCTACCCCACGGTCAGCCGCCAGAAGGGCACGAACGCGAGCCTCGCCATCGATCCCGAAGAGCGGGCCGTGGCGGTCGCGCAGGCGGCCCGCTTCTCGCAGGTCTGCCGTGTCTACGCGCCGATGTACCCGCAGCTGACCCTGGCGGCCATCTCCAAGCCGGGCGCGATCACCTTCGCGTCCGGGCTGGTCGCCTACAACGGCGTCGGCTCGGCCTGGCATGACTACATGGCCAACTACAACCACGGCCGGGGCGTCGTGCTCATCGGCCACTCCCAGGGGGCGTTCCTGCTGACCGCTCTGATCAAGTTCGAGGTGGACGGGAACGCCGATGCACGCCGCCTGCTCGTCTCGGCGATTCTCCTGGGCGGCAACGTGACGGTGCCTGTCGGCAAGTCCGTTGGCGGCGACTTCGCGAACGTCCCCGCCTGCTCCTCCGCTACGCAGACCGGCTGCGTCGTCGCCTATTCGAGCTTCGACACCACGCCCCCGGCCGACGCGGTCTTCGGCCGAACCGGCTCCGTCCTGAACCCCTTCGCAGACATTTCGACGGCACCGCAGCAGGTCCTGTGCGTGAACCCGGCGGCGCCGGCCGGCGGCAGCGGCGTCCTTCGTCCCTACTTCCCGACGACCGGGCTCTCCCTCCTGGTGAGCGGCGCGGCCACCACCCCCCTGGCCGCCACCCCATTCATCTCATTCCCGGCCGAGTATTCGGCGCGTTGCCAGAGCACGGGTGGCGCGACGTGGCTCCAGATCGATCGGACCGGCGGGACGAGCGACCGTCGGCCTGGGGTCGTTCGGCCCTTGAACCCCGCCTGGGGCCTCCACGTGGTGGATGTGAACATCGCCCTAGGCAATCTGATCGACCTGGTGCGATCGGAGTCGGCCGCTTTCCGATGACCGGGGCGGGCGCGCTCGCCGCGGCAGGTCGACCGGACGAGGCCGGCTACCCCAGCCCGCTCTGGCGCAACCGCGTGACCACCGCCGGCAGCCAGCGGTCCAGGTAAGCGGCGTCGTAGCGGGCCCGGATCGTGGGCGGGGCGGTGGCGCGATCGAAGAGAGAGGCGTCGACGAGAGCCTCCGCCACCGACGCGTACGCGCCACCGGCAACGCCCGCCGCGAGCGCCGCTCCCAGAGCGGCGGCCTCCTCGGTCCGAACTATCTCCAGGCGGCCCGGGCCCAGGGCTGCTTTGGCGGTCACCCAGCGCCGATTCCGCGCCCCGCCGCCGGTCAGCTTCACCCGATCGAGCGGAGTGGCGGTGATGCGGGCCAGCTCGTCGAGCATCCAGCGGACGTGGTACGCGGCCCCGTCCACAATTGCCGCGGCCAGGTCCGGGAGGCCGTGGGTCTCGCGCAAGCCCTCGATCTCCAGGCTGGCCGACGGATCGCGGTGGGGCGCCGTACGACCGCGCAGGTACGGCCGAACGATCGGCTCGACGGGACCGGGGGCGACGCGGTCCAGCAGTTCGAGAAAGCTGGCATATCGATCCGTACTGCCGGGCGTTGAGGCGACGAACGTGTCGACGAACCAGTCGACGAGAGCGCCCGACGACTGCAGCCCGCCGGCCACGTAGGCCAGACCGTCAACGGCATGACAGCCGGTGGAGAAGCCGCCGCGCCGAACGTCCTCGGCGAAGGCCGGTTCCGAGGTCACGAGCAGGGCGGCCTCGGCGCTGCCCATGGAGTCGAGGGCATCGCCCGGTTTCGTGACGCCGGCGCCCAGAGCGGCCGCCAGGTGGTCGTGGCCCGCGACCGCCACCGGCGTGCCGGCCGGCAGCCCGAGCCGGTGCGCGGCGGGCTCGGTCAGCCCGCCGACGGCCTGTCCGAGAGGCAGAACATCCGGCATGTTCTCGGGCTCGAGGCTGGCCAATCCCAGCAACTCGGCATCCCAGGCGCGAACTGAGACGTCGAACATCATGGTCCGGCAGGCCAGCGACGCGTTGGTGGCCAGCTTGCCGGTCAGGGTCAGAGCTGCCAGCTCCGACACCCCGGCCCAACGGCGCAGCCGCGTGAAGTCCGCGGCCCGGTGCTCGCGGATCCAGAGCAGCTTGGGCAGCGAATACTTGGGCTCCGGCCGCAACCCCGTCCGCGCGAAGAGTGCTTGCGCGCCGATCTGCCGCTCGAGCCACGCCGCCTGGCGCTCCGGGCGCGGGTCAAACCAGGCGAGGATGTCGCCGACCGGCAGGTTTCGCCGATCGACGGGGATGCCGGACTCGGCCATGCTGGCGATGCCGATGCCGCTCGGGCGGGCCAGGTGCGAGGGCGCGGCGGCGGCCACGCACTCGGCGATGGCCGATTCCACCGCCCCCAGCAGCTCCCCTGGCTTGTGGTATGCCCCGCCGCCACGGACCGCGTAAGTCACGTTGGGCCGGCGAGCGACGTGGACGACGCCACTCCCCGGCGCCACGAGCGCGGCCTTGATGGAGGTCGACCCGATGTCGACCCCGATCAGCGCTGGGAGACGACCCCGACGTGCCGGCATTGCCCAATCATGGCGCACCGTGGCGTCATCGTGGGGTCTATGTTCGCTCGGAGCCCCGGCCACGCTCGGGGCCCGGGCCAGCCTAGGAGTCGCAGCCGCGCGGGCCCGGCCCGTTTCGGGGCCGGGACCCTCTTCGGAGGCCTCCGTTCTTCGAGACGGCAAGCCGGACGCTCAGTCGGCGGGCCCCGCCCTTCCGGCCGTCAGATCGACCTTGACGGTCAGCTCCTCGACACCGCGCACCAGACCCAGCTCCAGCATCACAGCACCGGCCTTCTTGCCGGTGCCGGCCCTGTCGAGGGCCGCGTGGAGCTCGTCGGGATCAGTGATCGGTGCGCCGGCCGCGGCGACGATCAGGTCGCCCTCGCGGATGCCGGCTGCCTCGGCCGGACTCTCGGGCTCGACGGCGCGGACGAGGATGCCGTCACGATCGGGAAGCCCAACCGCGCGACGCAGATGCCGGGCCACGTGGCCGGGCGCGACCGCGATGCCCAGCCTCGGCCGAACGGTGGACTCGCCGCGACCCAGGGCGTCGATCCGGGCCTTCAGGCTCTCGTCCGCCGGGAGCGCCAGGTAGAAGCCCTCGCCGAGCCTCTGCGTGTTCAGGCCGAGAAGCCGTCCCTCGGCGTCGACGATGGGACTTCCGGACGAGCCCGAGGCGAGCGGGGCCGTGTGCTCGATGCTGCCGCCGATCAGCCGCCCGCCCGGGCCGCGGAAGGACCGCTCCACACCGGAAACCAGCCCGATTGTCGTCCGGACGCCGCCGCCGGCGGCGCTCGCCACGGCAAACACCGCGGTCCCAACGGCTGGCAGCGCTCCGCTCGCCCAGGACAGCGGTTTCGCGCCGGCGGTCTTGACCTGCAGGACCGCCAGATCGCCGTCCATGTCCTCGCCCAAAAGGCTGCCGCGCTCGCTCCGGCCATCCCCGAAGACGCACGTCGCGCCGTCGCCGTGGACGTTGTGGGCATTGGTCAACACCCGATTCTCGGCGACGACCACGCCGGACCCGCGGCGCCAGTGGCCGCCGATGCCGACCACGGCCGGCGCCACGCGCTCCGTCACTTTGGCAACGGCCGGCTGAACTTCGTCCAATGCACCCATTTCCCGCTTCTCCTGAGAGCGTGGTCGCGCCACGCCTGTTGTGCCGCGTCTGTGGTTCCGCGCCTGCGGTTCCGCGTCTGCGGTTCCGGTGTAGTAACTAGCGAGTTGCAAGTTACAACACTACGCCGGCCGGCGCAACTCCGGACTCGCTACCATGGGGGCGTGACCGATGAAGCCAGGCCATCTCCGCTCCAGGCCGCCCTCGCCCGCGTCGGCGACCGCTGGAGCCTGCTCGTGGTGGAGTCGCTTCTCGACGGGGCGCGCCGCTTCAACGACCTCCAGTCCGCGCTGCCCGGAATCGCCCCGAACATCCTCTCGGACCGGCTCAAGCGCCTCGAGCGCGAGCGCGTCCTCTTCGCCCGGCCCTACACGCAGCGCCCGCTTCGTCTCAGCTACGAACTGACGGCCGAGGGGCGCGAGCTTGCCGGAGCGTTGCGGTTGCTGGCCGACTGGGGATCGCGAGCCGGATCGGCGGATGTCATGCGCCACCAGAGCTGCGGCACTCCGCTCGAGGCACGCTGGTTCTGCCCGACCTGCTCCCGCGCCGTCGCCGAGGGCGAAACGTCCGAGCTGCGGCAGCTCTAGGCGGAGCCGACGCCGGACCCTTGAGGCCGTCGATAGCGGCTCGTTGCTTCCACCGGATCGCGGGTCGACCGCACAGCCACGTCGCCCGCCCAGGGGTCATAGTTGACCTGTACACGGGAGGTGGTCATGGACCCGCACCACACGACCGCACCGCACACTCACGGATCGCGTCTCCGCGACTCGGGCATCGGCGTGGACGACGACCTCGACGGCATTGCGCACCGACCCGGCGCGAGGATCCCGATCGAGCTTGACGACCCAGAGGTCCGCGCCCGGCGCGCCGCGATCGGCCCGGACGACTGGGCCCGCTTCGAGATCAACATGGCCGAGATCCTGACCGCGTTCGGCGCCGATCTGGAGAAGGCCGGCACAAAGGACACCCCGCGCAGGTTCGTCCGCGCCCTCTTCGACTCGACCGAGGGCTACGATGGCGACCCCAAGCTCGTGACCGTCTTCCCGACCGAGTGCTACGGCGGGGCCAGCTGCGAGCTCTCCCAGGTCGTCGAAGGCCCGATTCCCTTCACGTCCGTCTGCGAGCACCATGCCCTGCCGTTCGTCGGCCGGGCCTTCGTCGGCTACATCGCCCACGAGCGCATCATCGGCATCAGCAAGCTGACCCGGCTGGTTCGCATCGCCACCCGCCGTTTCGGCGTCCAGGAGCGCATGACTCACCAGATCGCCGAGACTCTCGCCGAGCTGACCGAGCCCCACGGCGTGGCGGTCTACATGGAGGCGCACCATCTCTGCACCCAGATGCGCGGCGTCCGGGAGGTCCATCCGATGACCCGCACGACGGCATTCCGCGGAGCGTACGAGACCAATCCGGCGCTGCGCTCGGAGTTCTACGATCTGTCCGGGCTGCAAGGCGGCGTTCGCGACTGAGGTGGTTCGATGGCCGATCGAGGCGAGGGGCTTTCGCTCGAACCGCTGTGGCAGGCGCCCGATCCAGACCGAGCCGAGCAGGCCGACTTGCGGGGCGGTTTGCTGCCGCCCCCACTGTCCGGCCGCTTCGAAGGCGAGCTGACGGTCGAGCTCCGGCCCGATCGCCCGACCATCGTTGCCAACTTCGTGTCGACCATCGACGGCGCAGTCGCGCTGGGACCCGGCGAGCCCAACGCGGGTGGTGGCGAAATCAGCGGCTTCTCCGAGGCCGATCGATTCATGATGTCCCTGTTACGCGCCCTGGCCGACGTCGTGATCGTGGGCGCCGGCACGGTGCGCGCGGGCCGCCGCCACGTGTGGACGCCCCGACACGTCGAGCCGGCTCTCGCGGGCGCCTTCGCAGAGTGGCGCTCCGAGCTGCGGCTGACGCCACAGCCAACGACGATCGTCGTCACCGCCACCGGCAACCTCGACGCGGCGCACGCCGGCCTCAACGATCCCCAGGTCCCGGTCATCGTGGCTACGACCGCGGCCGGCGCCGACCACCTGTCGAAGCTGCCCCTGACTCCGAATGTGCACGTCAAGATCGCCGGCGACGAGAAGCGGGTTCCCGCGGAGGCGGTGCTGGAGGTCGTCCGTGGCCTCGGTGCCCGGCTGGCCCTCTGCGAGGGTGGGCCGCATCTCTTCGGCGAGTTGCTCCGGGCCCGTCTGATCGACGAGCTGTTTCTCACCCTCGCCCCGCAGGTGGTCGGACGGGACGCGGCCGCGCGGCGCCTGGCCCTCGTCGAGGGGACGAGCTTCGGCGAGGGTCGGGGCCGCTGGGCGAACCTGGCCTGGGTCCGCCGCGCCGGCGACGACCTCTTTCTGCGATACCGCCTCGAGTCGTAGCTGGGTCTCTGACGCGGCACCGCCGGCGCCCCCGCTCCAGGCCAGCAGCCCCGGCGCGTGAGACTTTGGACAGCGACGTTTCGTGCGGTTCGGACCGCCGCCGAGCGCCCCGCGCGTCCTAAGATGGCGCAGTCGTCAACAAGCGCGCGGCCGCCTCTTCGGCCCCGCCCGAACATCCACGGAAGGCAGGCATGGCTCGAACCCCGCGAATCGGCATCCTCACCGGCGGCGGCGACGTCCCCGGCCTGAATGCCGTCATCAAGAGCGTCGTCTATCGCGCGACCGAGACCGGTTACGACGTCTACGGCATCCGGCGCGGCTGGGAAGGCCTGACCCACATGAAGCCGGGCCCCGGGCTGGATCGGGACTACGTCATTCATCTCGATCGCAACAACACCCGCGCGATCGACCGTACCGGCGGCACGTGGCTGCACACCTCGCGCACGAACGCCCGCAAGATGAAGGCCGGCAAGACCCCGGCGCACATCGGGCCCGAGCGCCTCGAGCAGCTCGAGGTCAAGGATGGCGTCTACGACTTCACACCCGTCGTGCTGGAGAACATCGAGCGCCTCGGCCTGGACTACCTCATCCCGATTGGCGGCGACGACACCCTGAGCTTCAGCCAGGTTCTGGCCGACAAGGGCGTCAAGTTGATCGCAGTTCCCAAGACCATGGACAACGACGTCCAGGGAACCGAGTACTGCATCGGCTTCTCAACGGCCATCTCCCGGGCCAAGGACGCGATCAACCGCCAGCGCACCACGCTCGGTTCGCACGAGCGCATCGGCGTCTTCCGCATCTTCGGCCGCGACGCCGGCTTCACCGCCCTGTACACGGCCTACGTCACCAGCGCCCGGTGCCTCATCCCCGAGTACAAGTTCGACCTGGACCGCCTCGTCGAGCTGCTGGTCGAGGACAAGCGCAAGAACCCGAGCAAGTACTCCTTCGCGATCGCCGCCGAGGGCGCCGTCTGGCAGGGCGGGGAGATCGCCGAGTACGGCCCCACCGACTCCTTCGGCCACAAGCACAAGGCCAACGTCGCCGAAATCCTGGCCTCGGAGATCCAGGCCCGCTCCGGCGAGGAGACCCTCGCCAGCGAGCTGACCTACGATCTGCGCTCCGGCGACCCGGACGCGGTCGACTCTATGGTCGGGATCACGTTCGCCAATGTCGCCATGAACCTCATCGCCGACGGCGTGAGCGGCCGAATGGTCGCCATCCGCGGCGGCAAGTACAGCCACTCCCCGCTCCCGAACCCGGACCAGGGGCCGCGCTCGATCGACATTCCCTCCATGTACAACACCGATCGCTATCGCCCCATCTACACCAACCGCATGGGCCTGCCCCTCCTCCTCGGCATCCCGGTGCCCGAGGACCCAAGCCTCATGCCCAGATAGATCGTCTGCCGCCATGGATTCGAAGGCCCCGGCGTCGCCCGGGGCCTTCCTTCGTCCGCCACAATGGGCGCCGACGGCGCTCTGTTGACACCCAGGCTCCGGGAAGGCACGGTTCACAGGTGACGACCTCATCATCCCCAGCCACTCCACTCAACGGCCGCGACCTGCTGCGGTCCAACGGCCTGCCGGTCGAGGGCCCGGTCCTGTGGGGTCGGCCGGTGACCGGAGGCAGCCCCGGCGTCTTCGTGGTCGAGCTGCCGGCTCCGCAAGCCAAGGTCTCGATAGACCCGACCGCCATCCGCCAGTGGCTAGAACGCGTCCCGGACCTGCGCCTGGACGGCAAGCGGCCCTCCGTCGCGGAGCTGCAGTCGCGGCTGGCGTCGTTCTGGCTGCCGGGCCAGCCCATCCTCTATATCGGCTCGAGCCAGAAGTCCGTGGCCGCGAGACTGGCGGCAATGTTCAAGACGCCGCTCGGCGAGCGCCGGCCGCAATCCGCCGGCTACTGGCTGAAGACGCTCCACGATCTGAACAAGGCCCGGATCTGGTGGGCGCCGACTTCCGATCCGGAGCTGTACGAGGACACCCTGATCGAGCAGTTCCAGAAGATCGCGGGCGCGATTCCCTACGCGGTGCTCGCAACGCCCAGCGGCCAGCGCCATGAGCACGGCATCACCTCGCCGCTCCACGACGAGGAGGCGAACAGGCCCGTCAGAGTGACCAAGGTGACGGTCCTGCCGGACGCAAACGAAGACGAGATGGCGGCTAGCAGCACGCCGGCTCGCGGCGGAGCCGGCAAGCCCACCAGACCGGCGAGCCTTCGAGCAGTCAGATCGACCCCTCGCAAGGTGGCCGTGAAGCCGATGGCCACGACAGGTCCATCGGCGATCGAGACCTTCGTGGTGCGCCGCTCGTCGAAAACCGCGGCCGCATCGCTCGCCTCATCCTCCGGCCCGACCCATCTGACGGCCGAGGGCCTGGCGGCTCTCCAGGATGAGCTCGAAACGCTCACCACTCGGCGACGGCCGGAGGTCATCGCCCGCATCAAGGCCGCTCGCGAGCTGGGCGACCTCAGCGAGAACGCCGATTACGAGGCCGCCCGCAAGGAGCAGTCCTTCCTCGAGGGCCGCGTCCAGCAGCTCGAGCAGATGATCAAGAGCGCCGTGATCATCGAGACCGAGGGCACGGGCAGCGTGGTCGTGCTCGGTTCGACGGTCGTGATCGAGACGGACCGCCACGGCCAGGAGACGTTCACGATCGTGGGCTCGGCAGAAGCCGACGCCGCAGCCGGCAGGATCAGCTTCACGTCACCGATCGGCCGCGCCCTGATGGGCCGGCGGGCCGGCGAGACGGTTCGCGTCCACGTGCCGGCTGGCATGCTCGACTACACAGTGACCAAGGTTCGCTGAGCCGGCCATCGCCGGTGCCGCGGGGGCTGGACCGCCCCGCGCCGCCTAGCCGCGGGGTTCGGTCGGAGGCTCCGGCGGAATCGGTGCGGGCGGAGGCGTTGGCCGGCCCCCGTTCCATTCGTCAGACGCCGTTCTGCCGGAACGCGAACCGGGCCGTGGCACGAGGTTCTTCAGGACGATGAGCGCCCCCAGCGCGATCGCCAGAAGCGGAAGAGCGTCCTGGAGCACCGTGTTCTGGCGCTGGTTGTCGATGCCGATGATGTTCTCGAAGAAGAGCCCGAACCCGACAAAGAGCCCGAGGCCCACTGCCGCCGTCCGCAGGCCGGCGTCGAGCAGATCCAGGCGCCGGTGGAGCAGGCCGTAGGCCGCAATGGT
>JBGQBD010000026.1:0-24149 GCA_041494645.1 Candidatus Limnocylindria bacterium | reverse complement strand
GTTTATCCCCCCATCCTGGGGCGGGCCGGTGGTCCCGCGGTTTTTTGGGGGGGGGGGTTTCGCGGGGGCCCACCCCCCCGCCGACGCCATCCCGCGCGGCGACGTGGGGCCGGCCATCCGGGTCGCATCGAACATGCTCGGACTAGTGACTGTCGCAGGCTGCGGGGCATACGCGTCGGCCGTCGGATCCCCGCTGTATGAACGCGTAGCCCCGTCAGTCTCCGTCGCACGATCCGCGACCCCCGAGGTCGCGGAGCCGCCGCGCCCCAGCGTGGTAGCCGACCGGCCGGGCTCCGCCGGGACACCCGGTGTCGGCAAGCACCAACCGAGCGTGGCAATGATGGTCCCGATGAGCAGAGCCGCGACCGCGCCTCTGGCTAGGGGCCCGCCCCGCTCGGCGGGCTTGCATCCCACATTGGCGGAGAAGGCCGTGGGCGATGTGCTTCGTCTCACGTTGTCGCTCGCTACGGCCGGCATGCAGGACCCCCTCCGGCAAGACGATCCTAGGCGTCACCAGTGGTCATGTCAGCAGTACACATGGGCGGGACCAGCCCGTCTCTTCGTAGGCCTTCGAGGTAGAAAGGCCGCGAATGCGGGACCCACGGCGAACGGGTTGCGAACAGCGGGATCGTGAGGAGCACGGCAAGGATCGACCAGGGTGCTGTGGCGACCTGGGCGACTCGGCGAACGACTGTGGCGGCCAGCCACACTGCCAGTAGCGCGCGACCCGCCAGGCGATAGCCCTCGCCTCCATCAACCCCGGGTGCAAGGAGACGAGACGGTGTGTGGAGCGGCAACCGCCGGTTGGGATTCATGCGACAGGATGGGCTGCTGGTGCGACTCAGCAGGAATGCGAGACCGCAGGGCCCGCTGCTCCCGCCCAACATGCCGTCAGGGTCGCCGGTTTGCGAGGCCTGCGGTCAACAGCTCCACGGTGGAGTGAAGATCGTGAGCCGCCCGCCAGCCGAGCACGCGCTCCTTGCGCGTTCCCGCGAGCGCGATCGGCTCCCCGGCCGATCACTCAGATGCGCCGGTTCTGTCCGTTGCTCCTCCGAATGCCATCGCCAGGCCGGCACCCGCTAAGAGCCAGATCTCAGCGAAGTTGATGGCGTTTGTGGCCTGATAGGCGACCAGCAGACAGACCAGCGAGCCCAGGTACGCGGCACTCATGGGACCGGCGGCGGAACGCCTTGAGGCGCGCCAGAGCGCCAGCAGGACCAGCGCGAAGCCGATGGTCAGGCCCGCAAAGCCCACCACGCCCGACTCATACAGTGCGGCGACGGCGAGGATGGCGATGTGGTCTTGGTGCCTCTGGTCGAACGAGTCGGCCCCCAGGCCGATGATCGGGTCGCGCCCCCAATCCTCGACAGCGACGGGGATCACGTTGAGGCGGAGCTGGATCGAATCGGGATTGGGCTTGGGCGCTGCAGAACTCGACGGCTTGGGCGCTGCAGAACTCGACGGCGTGGGCGCTGCAGAACTCGACGGCTGGGGCGCTGGATTGGAGGTTGTGGGCTTGGGTGATCCCACGGGCAAGCTCGTGTCGCCGGCCCCGGACTGAACCGGCTGACCGGCCAGATTGGGCAGGCCGGGCAGGAGATACGGCCCGATCGCCAACCCTCTGCCCCAGCCGGCCGTGGTCAGGTCCATCGGCTTGTTGGGGGGGCGATTGAGGTTGAGCAACGCGGGGGCAACCAGCGCTCCGACGACGATCGCCCCTATGACGACCGATGCCGGCAGCAGCAGGCTCCGCGCTCTCTGTCTCCGGTACAGGAAGACAAAGGCGTACACGATCAGCCCCGCGGCCAACCCAAGGTATGCCCCCCTCGTCAGGCCAACAGCCATTCCCAGCAGGGCCAACACGACGAGTGCCGCACTCGCGGGCCGTGGCCTGGATCGGAACCTCTCGATGGCGAACAGGCTCAGTGCCGCGAGGAGGCTCGCATATATGTTCGCTTCCCACGCCAGGCCGAAGACTTTCCTATCCCCCAGGCCGAGCATAGGGCGGGCCCCGGGGAACACCACGGGCCCCAGCGCGAAGAAGATCATGGCCACCGCCATCCCAACCGACGCCTGTCCCGCGGCAGTAAGTCGCAGCCCTCGAGCACCGCCCTCTGACACTTCTCCCAACAGGAGCAGGAAGGCAAGCAGCCCACCGGCAATTGAGAGGCCGATCCAGAAAGTCATGCGCAGGCTGTCCGCGAGGTCGGGCGCGTACAGGAGCGAGGAGGCGGTCAGTGCTCCCAAGTAGACCATGAAGGCGATGGCTATCGGCAGGAGACGTCGCCAGGTCGGGGCATCGGGCAGGCGGTGGGCATACAGCATCGCCACCAGCCCGGCAGCAATGGCAGGCTGTTCGAGCCGCATGTTGCCCAGCTTCGTTGCGATCGTCCACCCGGACAGCGACGCAAGAAGGAAGAGGACGCCGAAAGCCACCGCGGGGCGCCGCGTGGCCGACAGCGCAACGACGCCCGCGCCGCCGATCGCCAGGGTGGCGGCGACGAAACCGGTCGGCGTGTGTTCACCAAGCAGCCACACGCCCACGATGCCCGCGAGCACGATGACGGCAATCACCAGGGATCGCGCGGATCGGAGCCGGCTCACGTTCTCACGGGTGATCATCCAGTCTTCCGTCCGCTCCCGGGGTCGTGACGAGCTCGCCTGCGGCCGCCCTGGCTCGGTCATGTCGGCGGAGATAGCATATCGGACGGGCCAGCCTGCAAGGCGCCAGGCAGACGTTACGTGGCAGCTTGCGAAGCCGGCCTGCTACGCTTCGCGCCGTGGAGACGATCTCTCGGCTCCAGGAGGTCCCGACGTCGGACCACCCGGCGGTCGGGATCGATGCCACCCCGCTGACCTCCGGTCACGGCATTCGCGGTATCGGCAGGTACGTCGCGAGTCTGCTCGAGGCGCTCGGTCGAGAGGAGCCCGACTGGTGCGCCGAGCAGCTGGGCATTCTGGTAAACGGCGCGGCGACCTCAAGCTGGCCCTCGGCGCGCACGTGGCGAGCTCGTCGGGCGACGGTCCGCCCTCAGGACATCGGCTGGCTGGCCTCTGCCGTCTTCGACCGTCTGGCCATTCACGGATCGAGTCCCCGGCTGTGGCATCAGACCGATCCGACGAGCCCGTTTGCGCCTCTCCCGTCCCGACGCACGATAACCACCGTCTACGACCTTATCCCACTGCGCGACGCGGCTGTGATGCGCCGCATCAGGCTTCACCGGCGCATCCCGTACAGGCTCTACCTGCACAGCGTCCGAAAGGCGGGCCTGGTCATCGCGATTTCGGAGGCGACAGCCCGGGAAGTCAGAGAGGTCCTGGGTGTGCCGGCCGAGCGCGTGCGTGTGGTCTATCCGGCGGTTGTGCCGCCAACAGCTCCCGGAGCGGAGAGAGCCGCTGGCAATGGCGGTGGTCCCGACTTCCTGTTTGTGGGCGTCCCCGACCCTCACAAGAGGCCCGATCTCGCGATTGACGCCCTGGCCGCGTTCCGACGGATCAACCATGCCGGCAGGCTGACGTTCGTCGGCTTCCACCCAGATCGCGATAGGGCGAGATTGGTCGCCCGAGCCCGCGCGGCGTCGGTGGCGGACGCCGTAGTGTTCGCGGATCAGATCAGCGATCGGGATCTGGCCAGGCTCTTCGCATCCTCGACACTCATGGCTCTGTCGCGGATCGAGGGCTTTGGCCTTCCCCCCGTGGAAGCGCTGCTGGCAGGCGGCAGGGTCGTGGCCCTCCCAGAGCCCATCTACAAGGAGGTGCTGGCAGATGCCGCCTGCTACGCTGTCGAGGCAAGCCCCGATGCCATCGCCGAGGCGATGTTGCTGGCGACACAGACGAGTCCGCCGGCCGAAGCCCGCACTCGTCTCGAGGCTCGCTTCTCCTGGCGCGCTACCGCCGATGCGCTCCTCGCCGCCTATCGGACGGCGCAGAACCTGTGACAATGCGTCTGCGTTGGCCGGCCTGATCCATGGCCTGGCAGATGATGATGATCGCAGTCGCAGAGTGACGGGGCCTCTTCGATGCTGATTCGCAACTCGCGGACCTGGACGGCATCGTATGTCGGCGGTGCCGCTCTCCTGACCCTGGTGGTCTGGCTCGCTGCGGGCCACAGCCTCCAATCTCTGGTCATATCGGTGGTCTCCATGGGCGGTGCGGCCGTCGTCGGGTGGTTGGTCCCAAGACGCCCCGTCGCAGCGTTCGGGGTCCTGTTCGTGCTCGCTTCCCTTACGAGACCCACTCTGCAACTCCCAATAGGCTCCATGCGAGTGGAGCAGCCGGCGATCGCGGCCGCCCTGATCGCCATCGCGCTGTCGCGCCGGTGGCCTTCGCGCCAATCGATGCGCGCGGCGCTTGCGGTGGCCGGCGCTTTCGCCGTCTACCTCGCGTCTCTGGCGGCATCCTCCCTCCTCGAAGCACCGAACAGGGAGGACAGCCTCCGACTGGTGATCTGGACGGCCCTGTCGATGCTGGGTGGGCTGGCCGCATTCTGCCTGCTCACCAACCGCGCAGCCCAGGCCGCCCGATGGTTCCGCACCGCCGGAGGGCTGGCGGCGGCCACCGGAATCGCAGCTGCCTTGCTCTTCCTGGTCCTCGGTCCGGTCATCACCAGGGAGGCCGACCCGGCTCCGGGCATCCAGAACGCCATGAGCTCGATCCCGAAGGTGTACGGATATGCATGGGAAGCCAATCTGTATGCGAGCTTTCTGGGCGCAATGGCCCCGTTTGCGATCGAGGCCTTCCGGGCCCGGCGGACCGTCCGATCAGGGGCTGTCGTGGCGCTCATGCTGCTCGGGTTCGCCCTTGGATTCACCAGGGGCGCATACGTCGGGTTGGGGGCCGGCCTGATCACCTACGCCGCGATCGTCATCTGGCGAAGTCGTTCCGTCCGCGATCTCCTTGCCCCGGCGGCGCTCGCCATCGTCGTCCTGGCGATCGGGAGCACGGTCTGGGCAAGCGTGATGTTGCCCACCGGACGCCCCGCGAACGCTCCGCTAGACACTCGCGTGGCAGCGGCCCTGTCGCACGGCGGAGAGGCGCCCTCGGCTACGCCCAGGCCTTCGGCTGCGCCCACGGTTCAGCCTCCGCCGCCTCCAGACACGCTGCTCTTCCGCCTCGATCACGTGCCGATTGCCATCGATGACCTGTCTCACAGTCCCATCATTGGCCTTGGTGCCAACTCGTACGGCCAGCGCCACCTCGATGTGACTCAGCACAATCAACCCGACCATCTGGCCATGATGGCTGTCGCCGTCCTGTACGAGTCCGGCGTGGTCGGAGCGCTCGGCCTGGCGATCGGGTTTCTCGCGTTGTTGTGGTTGCTGCTGCGGACATCGGCCATTCAAGATAGGCGCGGCGCTGCCGCGGCTTACATGGCCGCCATCGTGGTCTTCCTGGTCGCCTATCAGGCGACCAATGCGATCCATTTCGCGATCAACTGGCTCATCGTTGGCGGTGCGCTCGCCCTGGCGTTAGGCCGGGAAGCCACGGTGGAGGCTTCGTGACCGTCGCTCGGACTCTGGGTCGGCGCGTCGAGTGAGCGCGGGAATACGCACGTCCGCACCGGCGGTAGATGGAACATGACGTCCAACGAAAGCCTCGCCGATCCCGCCGAGCTGGTCGTCGCGATCCTCAACTGGAACGGCTACGCATTGACCCGCGCCTGCCTGGAATCGCTCGCCCGACTATCCAAACCTGCCCACCGGATTCTCGTGGTCGACAACGGATCGGCCGAGCCCGAAGCGAAACGCTTGGCCGATGAATTCGGAGAAGCGGTTGAGGCGTTGTCCCTGCCTCGCAACATCGGCGTCGGTGGCGGCTACAACGCAGCCATCCGATGGGCCCGGGACCGCGGCGCGAAGTACGTGCTTCTTCTCAACAACGACACGCTCGTGGATGACACGCTCCTGGCCAGGCGACTGATCGACGCATGCGGGCCGGGCGTGTTCGCGGTCGGGCCTCGGGTAATGGAGCCGAACGGCCGGCTGTTCTCGGCCGGAGGAAAGCTCGACTGGAGAACGTCGCAGACGAGCCACCGTCAGGCGGACGAGATCACCTCGCCCACCTCGCCGTATCCGGTCGCCTGGATCGACGGCTCGTGCATGCTGGTATCGGTCGCCGCCGCCTGCGAGCTGCACGGCTTCGACGAAGTCTTCTTCCTTTACTGGGAAGAAGTTGATGTCTGCGTCCGGGCCTGGCGCCACGGGCTCCGGTGTCTCATCGAGCCGCGGGCGACAATCGTGCACATGAGCAGCCAGACCGCTCGGCCATCCCAGATAGACCACCTCATGCTCCGCAACGCCATCCTGTTCATGCGCCGCAACGGAACGAGAGGCCAGAATGCCTTGTTCCTGCTGCACTTGTTCTTCTGGCGCATACCGCGCTTCGTCGCCCGCCGAATCAAGCACCGCGGAGGGGTCCGCGAGAGCGTCGGAATGGTGCTGCGTTCGCTCGCGTGGAACCTTCGGGACGCAGCCAGAGAGCGTGGCTGGAGACGCCGAGCAGGCGGCTCACTGACGTGCGACTGGCGAGACGACCGGCCGATCTAGAAGTGGCTGGCCGTTCTGCTTCACCGCCAGTCCGCTCTTGCACACGTCAGGAGGCGTGACCCGAGACGGGGTTGTGCCGGGCCGGATAGTAGCGATAGACGACGGCTGGAACGAAACCCATCCTCACACCTGCCGCCGCCATCCGCCGCCACAGGTTCCAATCGGCCGGATACCCGTCCAGCCAGCTGGACGCGTCGTACTTCATGAACCGCAATCTCGCGGTGTACAAGACCGAGCCGTGGGTTAGCCCGCCGTATCGGGGCGGCCAGTCCCCGAGCTCCCTCCACGTGCCGTCGGCTTGCAGGACGGCTGTCCGCCCATACACGAACTCCAGCCGTCGCTCAACGGCGGCGCTCAGGAGCACCTCGATGCGATCGTCCGAGCACTCATCGTCGTCGTCGAGCGGAGCGATCCAGGCACCACGGGCCAGACTCAGCGCAGCGCTCATTGGAGCGTGGCCAACTACCATCCACCGCTTCTCCGGGTCCGGCGGGTACGAACCCCGGGCAAGATTGACGAAGCGGACGCGCGGATCGCGGACCGACTCGATGGCCGCCACCGTCTCCTCCGTGGCTCCATCGCCGACCACCAGCACTTCGATGTTGCGGTAGGTTTGACGAAGAGCGGAGGCGATGGCCCGCTCAACGATCAAACGACCTCGATCGTGCGTTGGGATCCGGATCGTGACGAGAGGCTCGCGACCATCGTCCTCGCTCCAGCATACGTCGCGTCCCGCGCGCAGGGCCGCGATCCGCCGCCTGTCCAGGATGGCTCGTCCGCGAAAATGAATTCCCCGAACAACTCGCAGCGGCAGACTGCCCGGACGAACACCGCTCGTCATCGTCGCCTCAGCTTTGGACCATGCTCTTGATCCGGGGCCCAGATTCTGCCGGGCCGGACTGCATGGCTCCTATGGCTGCGACACTCATGTCGCCGAATACCACTCGATCGTGCGCCGGAGCCCTTCCTCGAAGGAGGTGCCGGCCACAAAGCCGAAGCGCTCGCGAGCTCGGCTCGTATCCAGCGCGCGCCGAGGCTGGCCATCTGGCTTGCTCGCGTCCCAGCGTACCTGGCCCGAGAACCCCGCGAGTCGGGCGATCAGCTTGACGAGATCGCGGATCGTGATCTCGTGGCCGACGCCGAGATTGACCGGATCCGGATCGTCATAGAGCTCGGCAGCGAGGGCAATCCCCTCGGCGGCGTCGTCGACGTAGAGGAACTCTCGAGAGGCGGAGCCGGTGCCCCACACCTCGATGAACTCGTCGCCCCGGTCGCGGGCATCGAGGCACTTCTTGATCAGGGCTGGGATCACGTGAGAGCTCGCCTCGTCGAAGTTGTCGCCCGGACCGTAGAGGTTGACCGGCAGCAGGTGGATGGCATCGAAGCCGTACTGAGCCCGGTAGGCCTGGCCCTGAACCAGCAGCATCTTCTTGGCGAGACCGTAAGGGGCATTGGTCTCCTCGGGGTAGCCCGCCCAGAGATCGTCCTCGCGAAAGGGCACGGGCGTGAACTTCGGGTACGAGCAAACGGTGCCGACGCCCACGAACTTGGAGACGCCCGCCAGGCGAGCCTGCTCCATCAACTCGATGCCCATGATTGCGTTGTCGTAGAAGAACCGACCCGGGTTCGCGCGGTTGGCCCCGATCCCACCTACGACCGCCGCCAGGTGGACGATGATCTCGGGCCGGCCGTCGGCGAGGCACGCGACTATGCCCTCGTGTGTTCGCAGATCGTACTGGGCACTGCGAGGGACGAAGACGCGCGTCGCGCCCGCGCCCTGAAGTCGCCGGACCAGGGCGCTGCCCAAGAACCCGGCGCCGCCGGTCACCATGACGCGACGGTCGGCCCAGAAATCGCTCATTGCGGCCGTTGGCCCCCTGTGCTGGCTTCGCCCAATCCCGCGTCAGGATACCGGAGATCATGGAGCGCAGAGGCGATCGTCTCCTGCAGTCGTGCCGGGCCGTAGCGCTCGGCCACGACGGAACGGCCATGCGAGGCCAGGCCCTCGAGCGTCTTCGGGGAGCGCCAGAGTTCCAGCACCGCCTCGGCGAGATCGGCGTCGGATTCGCCGACCAGGAGGTCGCGACCGGGCACCAGATCCAGGCCGGCCATCCCGACCGCGGTCGTCACGACCGGGATGCCGCTGGCCAGCGCCTCGAGGATCTTGAGCCGCGTGCCCGTCCCGATCGTCAGCGGCACGATCATGATCTGGTAGCGAGCCAGAGCTTCCAGGGCATCCGGCACGTCAGCGAGGAGCACGGCACCGTGCGCCACTGCCTCGTCCCGTATGAGCCGACCGGGTCTGCGGCCGATCACCCCCAGCCGGCAATCCGGTTGCGCCGCCCGCAGGCGAGGTCCAATCCCGCGCAGGAATCGCAGGGCGGCCACTTCATTGGGTGCGTAGTCGAACGAGCCCAGGAACGCTACCGAACAGGGCTCCGGCGCCTGGGGTCGCCTCGCGGCCAGTCGAGCCACGTCCACGACGTTGGGCACGACCCGGCAGTCCGTCCCTGGATGGTGGCGCAGGGTGCGCTGGGCATCGGCCGCGCCGGCGAACCACGCCTGGTCCATTCGCCAGATGCCTCCCTCTGTAACGGGCATCGTCATGAGGTTCAGCAAGGCTCGGGCGCGCGCCGCCGGACGAGACCCGAAGCGGAATGCCTGACGAGCGGCCGCAATGCGATCATCGGCGACGTCCGCGACGAAGCGCCGGCCCGGCGAGCGGAACACATCCGCGACGACCGGGTAGAAGGGCCACTCGACAACGATCGTCCGCGCCCCGGTGGTCTCGATGACTTGGCTGAGCGCCTCCAGGCCGCCCTGGGACATGAGCCGCTGGACGTACGGATGCCGCCTCCGAACGGTTGCCACGAGACGGTGGCGCAAACGGCCCAGACGGGTGGCGGCCGCGACTGGCCAAATCGTGGTCGAGGCCAGCTCGATCGGCGGCCGTTCACCCGGCTCCGTCGGAAACGCCACGAGGTGGGTCGGCGCGATCGCCACGAGGGCCTTCAAGTTCCCGAGCGTTCTCAGGTGCCCGCCGGATGTCACCGGCCAGGGCAGCGTGCCGGTCACGTAGACCACGGCACCCAGATCGAGGGCTCCGTCGCCGTCGACATCATGGCGCCGGGCCAGCGCATCGGCGCGGTTGACGATGCGGGTCTCGGTGCCGGTCTTGCGGCGGCCCACGACATGGGCGTCGAGGGCCTCTCGAACTCGGTGGGATGCAGATACCATCACAGTCATTATGCGCATCGCAATTCTGGGCATCCGCGGCGTGCCGGCCAACTACGGCGGCTTCGAGACGTTCGCGGAGCAACTGGGCCGGCGCCTCGTGGCGCGAGGCCACGCGGTCACCGTGTACGGCCGCGACAGTTCAGTGCCGCGGGACATCCGGACCTACCACGGCATGCGCATCGTCCGTCTCCCCGCGCCGCGCTCCAAGTACTTCGAAACCGTCATCCACACGCTGTTCGCGGCGATCCACGCTCTGGCCCAGCGCTATGACATCGTCTACGTCTGCAACTCCGCCAACGTGCCGGCGGTGATGCTTCTGCGGCTCTTCAGGCGGCGGGTCGTCCTCAACGTGGACGGGCTCGAATGGAAGCGCCGGAAGTGGAGCGCTATCGGCCGCGCCTACTACAGGCTGTGTGCATGGACGGCCGCCCGGCTTCCGATTCACGTGGTGACGGACGCTCTGGTGATCCAGGCCTACTACAAGGACGCCTACGGATGCCACACGGACTACTTCCCGTACGGGACCGAGCTGGAGCCAGTCCCCGACGACGGGACGCTCGCGCGCCTGGGGCTCGAACCGGGACGCTACGTGCTCTATGTCAGCCGCCTCGAACCTGAGAACAACGCTCACGTCGTGGTGAACGCGTACTCCAAGGTTGCGACCGACCTTGCGCTGGCCATCGTGGGCGATGCGCCCTATTCCTCGGGCTACATCGCGACGCTTCACGAAACAAACGATCCGCGGGTGAAGTTCCTCGGAGCCATCTACGGCTCCGGCTACAAGATCCTGCGGTCCCACGCGACCGCCTACGTGCAGGCGACGGAGGTTGGAGGAACGCATCCCGCCCTCGTCGAAGCGATGGGCTTCGGCAACGCCATCCTGGCCAATGAGGTCCCGGAGCATCGCGAAGCGCTCGGTGACGCGGGGCTGTATTACCGGGGCTCGGGCGAACTGGCCGTCCAGCTCCAGAAGGTCCTCGACGACCCATCGGTCGCGGCCGACCTCGGGCAGCGAGCGCACGAACGGGCGCGGAAGCTGTACGGCTGGGACTCCATCACCGACTCGTACGAGACCTGGCTGACCGGGCTGTGCGAGCTGGCTAAACCCTCACCACGCCGCAAGCCGGTGACGTTGGCCGGCATAGAGATCAGCCCCATCGGCTTCCAGGGCACAGTCGATTGGATCGTCGACCGAGCGACATCGGGCGCCGGCGGCTATGTCTGCACGCCGAACGTCGATCACATCGTTCGCGCCGTGCGAGATCCCGCGTTCAGGCGAGCCGTACAGGGGGCGGATCTCCGAGTCCCCGACGGAATGTGGATCATCTACGGTTCACGCATCTCCGGACGCGGCTCGCTTGCGACGGTGACCGGCCGTCTTCTCCCCGAAGCCGTGGGTCGGACGCTGGCGGCGAAGGGCGACTGCATCGCTCTATTCGGGGGGCCGCCCGAGATCGCCGAGCGAGCGGCGAAGACGCTCCGGAAGCGGGGTGCGCTCGTGTCCGAGGCCTTCGGTCCCTCGATGCAATTCCTCGTCGGATCCGACGAGGATCGCGAGGCGACCGCCCGGCTGCTCGCCTCGCCGGCTCGGGTCATCTTCGTCGCCCTGGGGGCGCCCAAGCAAGAGCTCTGGATGGAACGCCACGCCGCGGAACTCCATGACCGAGTCCTGGTCGGCGTCGGCGCCGCGATCGACGTGCTCGGAGGAAGGGTGCGCGAGGCTCCCAGATGGGTGACGTCGTACGGTCTTGAATGGCTATTCCGTCTCGCCCACGAGCCGCGCCGACTGTCGCGAAGATACCTCTGGGACGACCCTCGATTCCTGTGGTGGATGGTTCAGGACCGCAGGGGGCGGGAGCGGACGCCGAGGGATTCGTAGAGCGTCTCGATGTCGCGGAGGAGCCGCGGTTCGTCGTATTGGGCGGCACGAGCGCGCTCCCTGTCCCCAAGGGCCAGCTTCGGCGGCGCGCCCATCTCCAGCAGCCGCGCGATCTCGACTCCCGCCCGCTGAGCCGCGCCGAAGTCGATGAGATTGCCCGCCAGATCGGGCCCAAGCAGAGCGCGATGGGCCGGGATGTCGTTCGCCAGCACGGGAACGGCCGCGGCCATAGCCTCGAGCAGAGCCAGCCCAAAACCCTCGCCGCCGCTGGGGAACGCGGCGAGATCGGCGGACGCGAGAAGCTTCCCGAAGCTCTCGTCCGAGTAGGGGCCATGGAAGCGAACGCGCTCTCCGATTCCCCGCTCCAGGGCTACGGCCTCGAGCCGGGCGCGCTCGGCCGGCTCTTCGGCGCCGGCGATCCAGAGTTCCCAATCCGACTTCTTGATGGTCGCAACTGCCTCCAGCAATCGGTCGAGCGATTTGGTCCGGGAGACGCGCCCGAAGGCGAGTATCCGCCTCCGAATCGGGCGTCGAGGCAGGCGCAGGAGCGGTGCCAGCTGGATCGCGTTCTCGACCACGACCGTTCGGCGGGCGAGGTGCGGCACGAGCTCCAGGAGGGATCCCCGGTCCGCCTCGCTGCTGGCGGCGACCGCGGCCCCGCAGAGGCGGAGGAGCGGCCCGTAGTAGGCCCTGAACATGAAGCGTTTGAGGCGCCTGGCCCACGGCGTGTGGAACAGCAGGCCGTGCGAGTGCAGGATCACAGGCCGGTGGTGGACGCGGGCCGCCAGGCAAGCGGTGCCGACCATGAAGCGGAGGTCGTGCAGATGCACCACGTCCGCTCGGGCGATCTCTCGGGCCAGTCGGACGGGCTGGCCGGTGACGGCAAACCTGCGGTTACCGAAGCCGGGCAGCCGGCTGAGGCGGACGCCTGCAAGCTCCTCGCTCGAAGGCAGACGGCCACGCTCCACTCCGGTCACGTCGCGATCGAGAGTCAGGACGGTGACTCGATGGCCCTGGCGGGCCTGGGCCTCGGCCAGATCCCGCACGTATGTCTCGGTTCCGCCCAGCAGTGGCGAGTATCGCCGCACCACGTGAACGATGGCCAGCGGCCTCGCATCCTTCGATTTCGGCGGTGGCGCAAGACGGGCGTCGCGGGGCGACCGGAGGCTCCAGCGCACGACCGTGGCGATGCCAGCCGCCAGCCCACGGGTCTCGGACAGCGGCGCCGGCCGACGCCTCAGAGCGGCACTTGCCCAGCGACGGGTCACCACCCCCGCCAGGTGCGCGGTCGCCCTGGCCAGAGTCCCGCGACGAGCATGTCGCCAGGTCACCAACAACGCGTTGCGGAAGTGGTAGTAGGCCACCACTCGAGTGTCGGTCGATCCGTGGATGGCATGATGGATCCAGGCGTCGGCCACGACGCAGGTCGTCCATCCGGCCCACTGCACCCTCAGGCCCAGGTCGGTGTCCTCCCAGTACAGGAAGAGCCGCTCCCAGAAGAGGCCGACCTGCCGCAGGACCTCGGCCCGAATCATCAGGCCGCAGCCGGTGAGGAACGCCGACGGCACTGAACCGCTGCCCGCCGCGATCGGTGCCACCAGGTGTCGCGTCTCGCCCCGGCCCAGATCGATGACGCCGCCGGCGAACCAGATGCCGCCGGGGGCCTCGGCGCCTTCAGGCGCAGTTATCTGCGGGCTGACGATCCCGATTCGTGGATCGGCCTCGAGCGCGCCTGCCAGACGGCCGATCGTCTCCGGCGGGACGACCGTGTCGTTGTTGAGCACCCACACGTAGTCGGCTTCGTGATCGAGCGCCCAGCGGATGCCCAGGTTCGCGCCGGCTCCGTAGCCCAGATTCCGCCCGGCCTCGATCGTGGTGACGGCCGCTCCGAATCGGGCCTGCACCGCTTCGGCTTCGCCCGAGGAGCCATTGTCGACGACGACGATTGCGTGCCGGGAATACGTGGTCCGCAGGAGCGACTCGACGCAAACGAGCGTGTCCGCGAGTCCGTTGAAGGTGACCACGACGGTCACCACGCGGGGCGTGCCCTCCGAGCCCATCCATCCTCCGGGGCGAGTCCTGACCGCCAGCGATCCGGTTCGCTGCCGGATTAGACTACCGCGGGATCGCGCCCGGCAGAGACCACGCGCGACCGACACGAGGAGGCGCGCTTGCGGATCTGTATCGTCAGCGCCGCTCTCCCAGAGATCGCCTGCGGGATTGGCGACTACACGCACCGACTGGCGACCGCGCTGGCAGCCGCCGGGGCCGAGCCCGTGGTCGTGACAGCCGCGAGGCCCGGCTTGCGGTCCGACCTCCCCTACGAAGTCCGGACCGTCAGCACGAGATGGCGTCTTGCCGATGCGGCGAGCGTCTCCAGGGCCGTGAGTCGAACTCGTCCGGACATCGTCCACATCCAGTTCCCGGGCTCGGGCTACGGTCGAGGGTTCGGCGTCACAGCGCTGCCGTGGGTCCTCCTCGCGGCACATCCGAGGTTGCCGGTAGCGCTCACCTTCCATGAGTTCGATCGCCTGTCGCGCCGGCACCGTCTTCGCCTGGCTGCGGGCGCGCTGCCATGCCGTCTCATCGTGGCCCCGGGCGCGGATCTTGCCGGGGCAGTGGGCAGGTATCTGGGCCGGCGGCCCGGGCTCAGGATCGCCGAGATTCCTCTCGCCTCGAACGTGATCCCAGCCCAACGGGCCGAGTTAGCTCCGGAAGAGTTCCACCGAGATCCCGGCGAGCTGATCGTCGGCTACTGGGGGTTTCTGCGTCCGGACAAGGGGATCGAGGCGCTGATCGAGTCCTTCGCTCGGGTCCGGGCTGTCCGCCGCGCTCGCCTGGTAATCGCCGGCGACCCGGGCCCTGACGCGGCTTACGCGCGGCGGGTCGACAGGCTGATCGAGCTGGCCGGACTCGAAGACGACACGCTGCGCACCGGCCCCTTGCCGGCCGATCGACTGTCGCCCGCCCTGCTCGGCCTGGACGTGTGCGTCTTCCCCTTCCGCAGTGGACTCACTTCCAACCGCACTTCCTACGCGGCGGCCGTGGCCCACGGTCTCTCCATCGTCACGACGAGCCGGACGGCGCGGGGCTTCGACGAGGGAACGAACACTCGCTTCGTGGACCCGGGCGACGTGACCGCCCTCGGCGACGCCATCCTGGAGGCTGCCGGCCGCCCGCGGCTCCGCGTGGCGACTGATCCGGCGAGCGAATGGGCGTCGATCGCCCGGCGCCATCTCGAGCTGTATCGCGAGGTGCTGGGTCGATGACCGCGGAGATCGCCTTCGATCTTCGGGCGGCCGGCGGCTCCCCCACGGGCGTGGGGCGATATCTGTTGTCGGTGGTCCAGGCGCTCGCGGAGAATCGACCCGAGCTCCGGCTCCGAGTCTACGTCCGCGACGAGGTCCCTGGCCTCCCGGCGGGTGTCCGCGTCGTCCGCATTGCCTCGCCTGGCATCCTCTGGCATGCCCGGACCTGGTGGCACCTGCGCCGCCATCCGGTGCGGGCCTACTGTTCGACGAGCCTGATCATCCCGGCTCTCTCGGGGGTGCCCTGCATGCCCATCATCCTGGATGTCATCAGCTTCCTGTACCCGCAGCACCACACTCTGCGCACGAAGCTGATCGAGCGTCTGCTGATGCGGACGGTCGTGCACAGGCATCTCGTGATCGCAGACAGCGAGACTACCGTCCGTGACCTCCAGGGTTTGTTCGGTCGATGTCGCGCCGCTGTCGTACCGCCCTGGGTGCCGCCGGCCCCACGCGATGCTGGCGATCCGCAGGTCCTGGCGCGCCTCGGAATCCAGGCGCCATTTGCGCTCTACGTGGGCACAGTCGAGCCGCGCAAGAACGTCCTCACGGCCGTGCGGGCAGTCGCCTCGCTGCGACGGAACGGCAGCGACGTGAAGCTCGTTCTCATCGGCGGCCGGGGCTGGGTGACCAAGCGGACGCTCGCGGAACTGTCCGCCGCGGAGGCCGACGGGACGGCGATCGTGACGGGGTACCTTCCGGATCGAGAGCGTGACGCCGTCCTGGCCTCGGCGAGCTGCCTGGTGCTGCCGTCGATCTACGAGGGCTTCGGCCTGCCTCTCCTGGAGGCTATGGAGCGAGGCCTGCCGTGCATCAGCTCGACGGCCCCCGCCCTGGTGGAGCTTTCCGGCGACGCCGCCCTCCATATCGAGCCATACGACGTCGAGGCCTGGGCGGAGGGGGTGGAGAGAGTGCTGACCGACCGCGAGCTCTCTGAGCAACTCTCGTTCGCGGCGCGGCAACGCGCCCTGCGCTACTCGAAGGAAGAGACGGCGCGGTCGTTCGAGGCCGCGCTCGCGCAGCCCGCCTGACCCTCCCGCAGACCCCGGCTATACTCCCCGCCATTGAGTTGCCGTGAGCCGATGACGCCATCGGCCGTGCGGCGGCCGACAAGGGGTAGGTCACATTTGAGTCAGGTGGCAGAAGTCGCCGTATCGTCGGCTGCCTCGACGGAGTCGCAGGCCGCGAAGAAGCTCGGTTTCGCTACGATCGCGCTGGCGATCCTCCTGGCGTGGCTGCCGCTCCAGACGCCGCTCGCCATCGTTGTGTTCGAGTATGGCCACGCCGAGATCCTGGCTCGGGCAATGCTCCTGGCGAAGGATGCCTTCGTCGCCGCGCTCATCTTGTACTTCTTCGCGCGGTACTGGCGACGGCTGCGGTTCTGCTGGTTCGACTGGGCGGCGGTCGTCTACGTTGCGCTTATCGGTCTGTACTCGTTCGCCCCGTGGCTGCTTGGGTCTCACATCTCGTTCCTTGCCGTGGCCGCCTCGGCGCGCGAGTTGCTGGTGCCCGTGGAGCTATATGGGCTCGGTCGTCTGGCTCTGGCGGCGGGCGCGGATCTCCGATGGCTGGTGCGATGGTTCCTGGCGGTCGCGGCCCTGGCCGCGGCGTTCACGGTTTTCGAATGGGTTTTCCTGCCGCCTGCTTTCTGGTCATCGACGCTGGATCTGGTCAGTTTCATCCGAGTCGTCCAGGGCATACCCGACGCCCTGGGCCTCTGGCAAATCAGCGTCCTCGCCCAGTTCGGTGCGGGCGCTAATGCGATCTTCCCGCGAGCGGTGGGGCCGTTCACGCACCCGGTCGGCACCGGCCACTACTTCGTTCTGCCGCTCATCCTTGCCGCGGCCTGGTTCTATGAGTCGCTCAGCCAGACTCGTCGGTGGACGGCCCTGGCAATCGCCATCCTGGCCATTCTGTTCCTCGGAGCCGTCATCGCACCGATATCGCGCGGCAGTTGGCTCGCATCCGGATTGGCCTTGCTGCTCTGCAGCCTGATATACCGCCGCTGGGCGCTTATCGCGGTCACCCTTATCGTGGCCGGGGCGCTCGTCCTCACGGTTCCATCTCTGAACCACTCCGTCACGGCGGTGTTCAAGGGAACCGACGCGTCGTCCCAGGATCACGCCGAGGCCCTGGACAAGGGCGTCAGGACCCTCATCCAGAACCCGATCGGACTGGGCGTGGGCCAGTCCGATCAGTTCGGCCAGGTTCTCGGCTCTGGGGACAGCGCGGGCTCCGGCGTCGGCGAGAACATGTACATCACGCTATGGGTGAGCGTTGGGCCGATCGGCTTTCTTGCATTCCTGGCGTGGATGGTGGGGCTCTTGTGGCGCATGGCAGCCGCCGGTCATCGCGCACCACCGCGATCATGGATGATCGTGGCAACCTGGACCGCGCTGCTCGGTTACGCCGCGGTCGCGATGCTCGCAGCGCCGCTTATGCGCTTCACCACGTCGGCGTCCGTGTGGCTCGTGGTGGGCCTGTGCGTAGGACTGGTGCTGGTCTCGCCGCCCTCGGCAGAGGAGAAAGAGGGCTTTGGCGCCGCAGCAGCCGAATCTGGTTCGTCAGCTCACTAGCCCGGCTGCGGGCGCGGCCCTGTGGCCAGCACCGGCCGCGGGCTCGGCCTGGCGCCTGACGTGCTAACCTTCCGACTCGCGGCGCCAGCCCGATACCTGCGACTGGGGCGAATGCCGCCCACCCGGCGCCCACAGCGCCCTTGAGGTGCCGCCTTTCTCGCAATGCCGGGGCCAACCCGACAACACGGAGACGAGTTGTGATCGAACGAATCCGGACTGCCATCGAGCGCGTCAGGACTGGGATCGCGCGCATCTGGACCGGCCATCGCAAGGGGGTGGTCGCCGTCGGCGCGATTGCCGCGGCGCTGGTCATCGTGGCCGCAGCTCTGCTGGTGTGGGTCGTGCCAGGCCGAACATCGACAGCCAGCGCCACGCCCAGCAGCTCCCCGATTGCGATCGCATCGCCGACCGATTCGGCCACGGGCTATCCCTCGTTCTCCCCGGGATCCTTCGCGGGCCCCACGGGTCTGCCCAGCGGCTGGGATTACAGCGACCTGGACGGCGTGCCTGCTCCGCCCGACCTGGCTCACCGCCTGCCGATGGCAATCATGATCGACGACAACGCCGTGGCCAGACCGCAGTCGGGAATGTCATCGGCCTCGATCGTCTATCAGGCCATGGCCGACGGCGGCGAGGACCGCTACATGTTCGTCTTCCAGGAGGGGACGGCATCGGACATCGGCCCGGCCCGCAGCACCCGACCCTATTTCGTCTACTGGGCGGCCGAGTACAAGGCTCTGTTCGGTCACATCGGCGGCGATGCCGTTTCACTCCAGCAAACCGTCCCCTCGATGGCCAGGTACATCTACAACGAGGACGAGCTGAACGGCGGGTCGTGCCCGTATCACCGGATCACCACGCGAGCGGCGCCGCATAACGACTACACCAACTCCGCGGCCCTCATCAGCTGCGCCGCCAGGCGCGGCTACCCGGCGACCTATCAGAACCTTCCGACGCGAACCTTCGTCGACGACGAGCCGCTTGCCACGCGCCCGTTCTCTCAGTCGATCACGATCCCGTATCGCACCGGCACCCTCGGTTATGAGTTCGATCCCGCGGCCGACTCGTACAGCCGCAGCGTGGGCGGGCAGCCCCAGATCGACCCGGCCAACAACCAGCCGGTTGTCGCCCGCAACATCGTGGTCATGTTCCAGAGCTACGCGATGGCGCCGTCGCTCGACCATTTGAGGCCCGTCGTAGGCAACGTCGGCTCGGGCAATGCCATCGTCTTCAAGGAAGGCCAGGCCATCGTCGGCACCTGGAAGAAGCCGTCGACCACCGCCCTCACCCGTTTCTACGACGCCTCAGGCAACGAGATCCCGTTCGTCCGCGGCGAGATCTTCATCCAGAGTGTGCCCATCGGGACGGCCGTCACTTACAAGTAGGCACCGGCCGGGCCTCCGGCCCTACTGGCCGCAGCCCGCGGCGACGACTCCCGGGAGCCCGTAGTACCTGCTATCCGCGCCGAAGAACGCAACCGACAGGTTGGCGACCCGCGCCGTGTCAAGCCGGCTGGTCCAGGTCCCGCCGGTGGTCCACGTGGCGGGATGGTAGCTGTAGGGCGGCCCCAGTACGCACCCCGATACCGAGGAGATGCCCTGGGCGGCGGTGACGTAGTCTCGGGCATTCTTGAGCGGGAAATCCGTGGCGATCGTCTGGCCGGCCAGTGAGATCAACGTGCTCAGATGTGGCAGAACCGCCGGGCTCGCCACCTTCCGCTCGAGGGCCACGAGCACGAGCTGCTGGCGGCCGGCGCGAGTGTAGTCGCTGTCGCCCGCTCCCTCGCGTGAGCGGACGAACTTGAGCGCGGTCGGACCGTCGAGATGGACCGGGCCGGCGGGTATCTCGGTGCCGGTGAAGGGGTCGTCGATGGCACGCGGGTTGTAGACGTCAACACCGCCGATGGCGTCGACCATCTTGGTGAAGCCGTCGAGGTCTATGGCGGCGTAGTAGTCGACCGGGATCCCGACCAGAAACCCGATCTCCTTCGCCAGCGTGGTCATCGGCGGATCGGGCGACGCCAGGGACCCTCTGCTCACCGAGGAGAGCAGCTCGTTGATCTTGAACCCGGGACTGACCCATCCGCCGTAGTACAGGTCGAAGTTGGCGGTGTCGCGCGGCACGCTCACGATGGCGACCTTCCCGGTCGAGGTGTCGAGGCTGACGACCATCAGCGTGTCGGTGAGCGAGTGAGCTCGCCCGGTCATGAAGTCCACGCCGACGACCAGGAACGTGATGCGGTTGGGGTTCGGGGTCGGCGAAGGCGGCGCCGCGCTCGGTCCAACGGTGCCCGCGGGAGCGAATGCCGACGTGTCGATCGGCGTCGGGGTCGGGATGGGCGTGGGAGCGATCGTCGGGCTGGCGCTGGGTGAGCGAAAGACATCCGCGGCGAAGAGGTCGTTGTTGGCGGCGATGCTGAGATCCGCCTGATGCAAGAGCCACGCGTCCGCGGCCACGTAGGCGTGAGTCCCGACCGTGGCCGCCAGGAGTCCGGCGACGACACCCGCCTGCAGGACGCGGAACCGCCGCGCCGGCGGCGCCGACAGGAAGGCGTGTGCGGTAGACGCGACGCGCAACAGCCCCGCCAGGACCACGAGGACGGCCACCGTCAGGGCGTAGCTCTCGTCGAGCATGCTCGCGCCGATCCACCATGCCCCGTGGCTGACCTGCGCCACCACCCACACGGCCAGGGCCGCGGTCGGCAGAGCGAAGAGAACGGCCCACGCCCGACGACCCAGGAACAGCTGACCCAGGCCGGGCCAGAGGAAGGAGAGCGTGGCCGCGATCACGGGCGAGCGACGACGCCCGGCCGGCTCGGCGGTGGAATCCGGGTCGGCGGCGGTCGATTCCGTGTCAGTCTCCACTTCGATGCAGGCCTCGATGCCGTTTGTGCGGCAAACCCTTCCCGCCCTGAGGGGCCGGCTGGTCTTCTGACGTGGCCGGCCAGGTCTAGGTTCCGACATCGGCCGCCGTCCTGCGGCCGTAACTGCATGTGACGGTCGCGAACCCGCTGATGATGTGGCTTCCTGACACGAGGGCCGCTCCGACCACGCCTCGCTCGGCGCTATTTCCCGCAGGGGGCTGCCGCCACGCCGGACTGGCCGTAGTAGCGGCTCTCCGGGCCGAAGAACTGCACCGAGAGATTGGCCACCCGTGCGAGGTCCAGGCGGCTTGTCCACGTTCCGCCGGTCGTTGAGGTGTCCGGATGGTAGCTGTATGGCGGCCCCAAGACGCAGCTGTCGATCACCTTGACGTGCTGGGCCGCGGACACGTAATTGCGGGCCGTCTTAAGGGGGAAGTCGGTGGCTATCGTTTTGCCCGCCAGCGACAGCAGCGTTCCGAACTTGGGTAGCACGGCCGGGCTGACCACCTTGCGCTCGAGCGCAACCAGCAGACTTTGCTGGCGGCTGGCCCGCTGATAGTCGCTACCGCCTGCCCCTTCGCGTGAGCGAACGTACAGGACCGCCTCGGGACCGTCCAGATGCACCGGGCCGACACCCATCACGATGCCGGTCGCCGGGTCATTTATGGCGCGCGAGTTGTAAACGTCGACGCCCCCGACTAGGTCGATCATCCTGGCGAAGCCGTCCAGGTCGAGGAGGGCGTAGTAGTCGACGGGGATTCCCACAATAAAGCCGATCTCGTTCTCCAGCGTCTTGATGGGCGTGTCGGGCGACACGAGGCGGCCTGTGCCCGCCATGTTCAGCAAGGTGTTGATCTTGAAGGTGGGGCCGACCGCGCCGCCGAAATACAGGTCGAAGTTGCTCGTGTCCCGGGGGACGCTGACCATCTCCACCCTGCCCGTTCCGGTGTCGGCGCTCACGACCATCAAGGTGTCCGTCAGGGAGTGGTCTCGGCCGGATGTGAAATCGACGCCCACGATCAAGAAAGTGAGCCGGTTGGGGTTCGGCGGCCTGGTCGGCGATGGCTCCGGGGTAGGACTCGAGGTGGCCGTGGCGGAGGGCTGGACCGGGAAGGTATCTGCCGGCGTTGGGGACGCGGGCGCGGGCGAACCCGTCGCCGTGACCTCGGCCAGGAGGTCGTTCGACTGGATGGATTGCGCCGTCTGATACCAGGCCCACGCTCCGGCCACGAAGAGGCCATGCATGGCGACGATGGCCGCTATCAGGACCGCGGCGACGCCGTACTCCAACGTTCGCGGTCGACGGCCACGCAAGCCCAGATAGAAGGCATGGCCCACGGACGCGGCGCGCCACGCCCCGAAGACGCAGACGATCGCGATGGCCGTCGCCGCATAGGTGCCGTCCCACAGGCTGGCGGCGAAGAAGAGCCCCCCCTGATCGAGCTGCAGTAGCACCCACAGGACAAACGCCACCGCGGGGACTGCGAACACGACGGCCGCGGGGCGCCGTCCCTGGACGAGCTGACCGAGGCCCGGCCACAGGAAGGAAAGCGCTGCGGCGACGAGCGGCGACTGGCGACGGCGTCCGGCCGGCTCGGCGGTGGAATCCGGGTCGGCGGCGGTCGATTCCGTGTCAGTCTCCCCTTCGATGCAGGCCTCGATGCCGTGGCTGCCGCCGGCGCTCCCCGGCAGTGCCAGCCCCGCCGGCTTCCTGACGCGTCCGGCTAGGTGCCGGTTCCCATATCCGCCGCCGTCCTGTGGCCTCGGCCGCCTGTGACGGTCGCGACCCCGATGATGTGGTTTCGCTGCAGCAGAGCGAAATCGAAGCGGCCAGCCAGGCGGCGGTCCGCCAGCCACCGAACGTGCACGTTCGTCATCGGGATGAAGCGCGGGTACGTGGCGTCCACGAATGCCGTGACCGAGCCTTCCTCGTGCAGGTGGACGTAGCCGTAGATCTCGTGGGCCGTGGTCATGACCACGATGCGATGCGCCTGCTTCTCGATATGGTGTTGGCCCGGTTCGTCCGGGTCGGCCGGTCCGGTCCGGAAGCTCGGCTCGCTGGGGCCATCCAGTTGGGCCGGTTCGGCCGGGCCGCGCGGGACGGCCCTGGACCTCGGCAGCCCTATGATCGTGATGTCATCCATGGAAATCCGAACTTCGGGCAGTACGACTCGGGTCGGATCGCCGTCGTGCGCCCTCAGGACGACGTCCTCGATCCAGCAGAATCCCTCCAGGAAGTTGAGGTAGTCCGACAGCCGCTGCCCGGCCTTTACGGAGAGGGTGCCCTCAGCTCTGAGCTGAGTACCGATCAGCTCGACCTTGTACGTCTCGGCAGGCTCGTTGCCGGGTCCGTCGGATGCGGGAGCAGCGCCCCAGGTCATGCCCATGGCGCGATTATCCGGCCGGGTTCACGCCACGGAAAGGGCCAATCTGCGGTTTGTCAACCCGGCCGAGGGGCCGGACGTGCAGCCTCCGGGCCCCACGGCGAGCGGAACGGCTCGCCGGCAGGATCGAGCGCTACATCATCACCAGGCCGCCATCGACGGCCAGAACCTGCCCGGTGATATAGGCCGCCTCGTCGGAGGCGAGGAACGTGACGGCCGAGGCGATCTCCTCGACGGTGCCGAAACGGCCGAGCGGCGTGCTGGCCCTGATCTGGTCGGTCAGAGACGCCGGCAGATCCTTGGTCAGCTCGGTCACGATGAACCCGGGAGCGACGGCGTTGCAGGTGATGCCGCGCGAGGCGACCTCGCGGGCCGTGGCCTTGGTCAGCCCGATGAGGCCGGCCTTGGAGGACGAGTAGTTGGCCTGACCCATCTGGCCGGCCTGCCCCGAAACGCTCGACATGTTGATGATCCGGCCCGCATGGGCCTTGAGCATCGGGCGGATGGCGGCCTTGATCATGTAGAAGGCGCCGAACAGGTTGACCTCGAGGACCTTCTTCCAGTCGTCGATCGGCATGCGCATGATCAGGTCGTCGCGGGTGATGCCGGCGTTGTTGACCAGGATGTCGATCTTGCCGAACGCTTCAACGACGGCCTGGACCGCCCTGACGCAGGCCTCCGGATCGGTCACGTCCGCCGGGATGAAGAGGGCCTTGCGGCCGAGGGCCTTGATCTCGGCCACGGTCGCATCGGCCAACTCAGGCCGGCCGACGTCCACGAAGGCGACGTCCGCGCCCTGTCTGGCGAGGTTCAGGCAGATGGCCTTGCCGATGCCGCGGGCACCGCCGGTGACAAGGGCGGTCTTCCCGGTCAGATCGAGCATGTTGACTCCCTTCTACTTGGGGACGTGGCCACTGCCGGCCGCCGCGGATCGGGCCAGGAGCCACTGCAACGCCGGCGGAAACGGGTTGACGGGCTCGAGGTATCCGGGCATGACGGCGACGTCGCCGGGCCCGATGCCTTCGGCCCGGGCACGGGCGGCCGGATCCGCGGTCCACTGCAGCGTGATCGCGCCGGAGGTCAGCCCGGAGCCGAAGGCCACGAGCAGCAACCGATCGCCCTGCTTGACCCGGCCCGCCGCGACGGCCTCGGTGAGAGCCAGCGGAACCGAGGCGGCAGACGTGTTGCCGTAGCAGTCGAGGTTCACGAAGACCTTCTCCATCGGGAAGTCCAGCGACCTGGCCAGGGCCTCGATGATCCGGATGTTGGCCTGGTGCGGGACGAGCAGGTCCACCTGCTCGCCGGTGATCCCCGCCTGCTCGAGCACCTGGTCGGCCGCGTCCGCCATCGAGCGGAC
>JBGQBD010000025.1:0-24550 GCA_041494645.1 Candidatus Limnocylindria bacterium | reverse complement strand
CATCCTCGAGTACCTGGCCGTTCGGAGCCTGGCCGAGACTCTTCGGAGTCCCATCCTCGCCTTCGTCGGACCCCCGGGCGTCGGCAAGACCTCGCTCGGCAGGAGCATCGCTCGGGCCATGGGCCGCAAGTTCGTGCGCATGAGCCTGGGCGGCATCCACGACGAGGCCGAGATCCGCGGCCATCGCCGGACCTACATCGGAGCCCTGCCCGGTCGAATCATCCAGAGCATCAAGACCGGCGGCTCGAACAACCCGGTCTTCATGCTCGACGAGGTCGACAAGATCGGCATGGACTTCCGGGGTGATCCCAGCTCGGCCCTCCTCGAGGTGCTCGACCCGGAGCAGAACAACACCTTCCAGGACAACTACCTGGAGGTGCCCTTCGACCTCACGAAGGTGCTCTTCATCACCACGGCCAACCTGCTCGACCCGATCCCGGCGGCGCTGCGCGACCGCATGGAGGTCATCCAGCTGCCCGGCTACACCGAGACCGAGAAGATCGAGATCGGCAAGCGGTTCCTCATCCCCAAGCAGATGAAGAACCACGGCCTGACCGAGAAGACCATCGCCATCACGGACGAGGCGATGGTCGAGCTGGTCCGTTCCTATACCCACGAAGCCGGCGTCCGCAATCTCGAGCGCGAGATCGCCAACCTCATGCGCAAGGTCGCTCGAGCCGTGGCCGAGGGCCGGAAGCGCAAGACCGTGGTCGACCTGAAGAAGCTCGTGGAGTACCTGGGGCCGCAGCGCTTCGAGTATGGCGAGTTGGAGGCCGAGGATCAGATAGGCTCCGCGACCGGCCTGGTCGTGACCGAGGTCGGCGGCGACGTGATCGCCATCGAAGTCACGCTCATGGAAGGCAAGGAGGACTTCATCCTCACCGGCCAGCTCGGCGAGGTGATGCGCGAATCGGCGCGGGCGGGTCTGTCATGGATCCGCGCCCACGCCGCGGCCCTCGGCATCAAGCGCGAGGTCTTCGAGAAGAACACGCTGCACATCCACGTTCCGGCCGGCGGCATCCCCAAGGACGGTCCGTCGGCGGGGATCACGATGGCCACGGCCATGATCAGCGCCTTCACCGGCATCCCCGTCCGCAAGGACGTGGCCATGACCGGCGAGATCACCCTCCGCGGCCGGGTCTTGCCGATCGGCGGGCTCAAGAGCAAGATCCTGGCCGCGCACCTCTCCGGCGCCAAGATCGTCATCCTGCCCAAGAAGAACGAGAAGGATCTGCGAGACATCCCGGAGGAGATCCGCAAGCAGATCAAGCTCATAACGGTCGACAGCATGGACCAGGTCCTGGAGGCGGCCCTCCGACGCACGCCGATGCCGCTCACCGCGGGACCGGGCAAGCCAGAAGGCAGCAAGGAGCCGGATACGGAGCCGGAGGCCGAGGGCCACGTCCGCGTCGGGTTCCCGCCTCCCCCGGGCGACCAGCCGCCGGTAATGGCGAGGGCCGACCTGGCAAGGGCCGACCTGGCAAGGGCCGAGCCGGGGCTCGTGCCTCGGCGGGCCGACTAGCCCGAAGCGGAGTAGCAAAGGTCGGCCGGCGGAAACGCCGGCCGACGCGCGTAGAACCGGTGGTGCCCGGGCGACGACCCGGGCGGAGCGGCTGACCTAACTGAATACGACTATTCATTGGGCGTGTCACCACTCCGCCGAGCCGAGGCCCAGGCGGCGACCGGGACACGAAGCGAGCGCACTGCGGGTGCGTGAGCGAGAACCGCAGGAGCCAAGTCCGGCATCGGCCGGCCGAGCGGGACCATGGAATACAAGGACTACTACAAGACGCTGGGAGTGCCGAGGACGGCAACTCCGGCCGAGATCAAGAAGGCCTACAGGCGGCTGGCCCGCGAGCTTCACCCTGACCGGAACCCCGGCGACAAGACCGCGGAGCGGCGTTTCAAGGACGTCAACGAGGCGCACGAGGTTCTGGCCGACCCGCAGAAACGCGGTCAGTACGACATGCTCGGCGCGAACTGGGAGCAGTACGCGCGGGCCGGAGCCGGGGGCGCTGCGGGAGCGGCCGGCAGCCCGTTCGGGACCGCGGGCAATCCCTTCGGCCGGGATCCGTTCGGGCCCGGCGGACCGTTCGCCGGCTACACCCAGCAGGGCGGAGGCAACGTCCGCTACGAGTTCCACGGGGCGGATGCGGAAGGTTTCTCCGACTTCTTCCGGGTGTTCTTCGGCGGGACGGCCGCGGCCGAGCCCGTTCGGGCGACGACCACGACCCGGACCAGGGCCGGTTCGGCGACGGGCCGCCGTTCGGGCGGGGCATTCGAGGAGATCCTCTCCCGGCTGCGCTCCGACGGCGCCGCGGCAGGGCCGGCGGGTGCCGCCAGAAGCGCCGGCTACGGGAGCGGCTCCGCATCCCGGGGAGCCGGCGCCGCCACGGCCCGGAACCGGGGCACGCGCAAGGGCCAAGATGTGGAGGTCGAAGTGGATCTGAGCCTGGAGGAGGCCTTCCGCGGGTCGGCGCGCCTGGTCCAGGTCGGGGAACGTCGCCTCGAGGTCAAGGTTCCGGCCGGTGTCGAGACGGGCAGCAAGATCCGCCTCAGCGGCAAGGCGGGAACCGGCGATGGAGCCGGCGACCTGTACCTGATCGCGCAGGTCCGACCTCATCCGATCTTCAGCCGCAGCGGGGCCGACCTCACGCGCGAGGTGCCGATCACGCTCCAGGAAGCGCTGCTCGGCGGCGAGGTACAGGTGGAAACCCTGGCCGGTCGGATCCTGCTGACGATTCCGGCCGGCACTCAGCAGGGTCAGACGTTTCGCCTGGCGGGCAAGGGAATGCCGCGCCTGAAGGGCGATGGCGTGGGTGACCTGTTCGTCAAGATCAAGGTCGTTCTGCCCGGCAAGCTGGAGGGCCGGCAGCGCAAGGCCGCGGAAGACTTCCTGCGCCAGATCGTCCAGCCGAACCCGCGAAAGACCTAAGAGGGACCATGAATCTCGACCATTTCACCCAGAAGGCCCAGGCATCGATCGTCGCCGCGCAGCGGCTGGCGGAGGAGCTGCAGAGCCCCGTCCTGGATTCGGAGCACCTCCTGGCCGCGCTCGTCGAAGTGGACGACGGTACCCCCGCGGAAACGCTGCGGCGCCTGGGCGTCGACGTTCCGGCCTTTCGCGCCGAGCTGGCGGCGATCCTGGGCAAGCGGGCGAAGATCCAGGGCGGCTCCCTGTCCGCCGACCCGCGATTCAAGCGCGCCATCGAGCGGGCCTCCGACGAGGCTCGCCGCCTGCGGGACGAATACGTCTCCACGGAGCACCTCCTCCTGGCCGTCGCCGAGGGCGGGGGCGAGGCCCAGCAACTGCTCGACCGCAACGGAGCCAACAAGGAGGCGATCCTCCAGGCCCTGGCCGGCGTCCGGGGCGGCCAGCGCGTGACCAGCCAGAACCCCGAAGCCACGTACCAGGCCCTGGAGAAGTACGGTCGCGACCTGACCGCCGAGGCTCGCGCCGGCAAGCTGGACCCGGTCATCGGCCGCGACGAGGAGATCCGCCGCGTCATCCAGGTCCTCTCGCGCCGCACCAAGAACAACCCGGTGCTGATAGGCGAGCCGGGCGTCGGCAAGACGGCCGTCGTGGAGGGCCTGGCCCAGCGCATCGTCCGCGGCGACGTCCCCGAAACCCTGAAGGACAAGCGGGTCATGGCCCTGGACCTCGGCTCCATCATCGCCGGTGCCAAGTACCGCGGCGAGTTCGAGGAACGCCTGAAGGCCGTCCTGAAGGAGATCAAAGACTCCGAGGGCCGGATCATCCTCTTCATCGATGAGCTGCACACGGTCGTGGGCGCGGGCGCGGCCGAAGGCGCGATGGACGCCAGCAACCTGCTCAAGCCGATGCTGGCCCGTGGCGAGCTGCACACCATCGGTGCCACTACGCTGGATGAGTACCGCCGGCACATCGAGAAGGACGCCGCCCTGGAGCGGCGCTTCCAGCCCGTGCTGGTGGACCAGCCGTCGGTCGAGGAGACGATCTCCATCCTGCGCGGCCTGCGCGAGAAGTACGAGGTCCACCACGGCGTCCGCATCACGGACTCGGCGCTGGTAGCGGCGGCCACGCTGTCGAACCGGTACATCACCGAACGCTTCCTTCCCGATAAGGCGATCGACCTCGTGGACGAGGCGGCCAGCCGGCTGCGCATGGAGATCGATTCGATGCCGATCGAGCTCGACGAGCTCGAGCGCCGGCGCGTCCAGCTCGAGATCGAGCGGGAGGCCCTTCGCAAGGAGAGCGACGACGCCTCCAAGACGCGGCTGGCCGCACTCGAGCGCGAGCTGGCCGACATCGGCGAGCAGGCGGCGGCCATGAAGCAGCGCTGGTCGACGGAGAAGAGCGCCATCTCGGCCATTCGGGCGACCAAGTCGGAGATCGAAGCCCTGCAGACTCGCGTCGAGCAGGCCGAGCGCGAGACCGACTACGGCACCGCCGCCCAGCTCAAGTACGGCAAGCTGCCCGAGCTGCAGGGTCGGATGAAGGAGCAGGAGGCGGCCATCGCCGCCCTCTCCGGCCCGGACCGGCTCCTCAAGGAAGAGGTCACTGCGGACGACATCGCCGAGATCGTGGCCGCCTGGACGGGCGTGCCCGTGACCAAGCTCCTCGAGGGCGAGACGGCCAAGCTCGTCCAGATGGAAGAGAGGCTGCATCGGCGCGTCGTGGGCCAGGAGGAGGCGATCCAGGCCGTATCCGATGCGGTGCGTCGCGCCCGCGCCGGGCTGAAGGATCCGCGCCGGCCGATCGGCTCGTTCCTGTTCCTCGGGCCTACGGGCGTCGGCAAGACGGAGCTGGCCCGCGCGCTGGCCGAGTTCCTGTTCGACGACGACGCGGCCATGGTCCGCATCGACATGAGCGAGTACATGGAGAAGTTCTCCGTCTCGCGCCTTGTCGGAGCGCCTCCGGGCTATGTCGGCTACGAGGAGGGCGGCCAGCTGACCGAGGCGGTCCGGCGCCGGCCCTACCAGGTCGTCCTGCTCGACGAGATCGAGAAGGCCCACCCGGACGTCTTCAACATCCTGCTCCAGGTCCTCGACGACGGCCGCCTGACGGACGGCCAGGGCCGGACCGTGGACTTCCGGAACACGGTCCTGATCATGACCAGCAACGTTGGGTCTCAGTTCATCTCAGCCTTCACGGAACGCGGCGATGCGGGCGACGCGACGGCCTACGACCAGATGAAGGGGCAGATCACCGAGGCGCTGCGGGTTCAGTTCCGGCCGGAGTTCCTCAACCGCATCGACGAGGTCATCGTCTTCCACGCCCTCACGGACGCCGACCTGGCCGCGATCGTGGACCTGCTGCTGGCCGACCTGCAGCGGCGGCTGACCGGCCAGGAGATCACCCTGGAGCCGACGACCGCGGCTCGGTCGCTGATCGTTCGCGAGGGAACCGATCCGGCGTACGGGGCCCGGCCGCTGAAGCGCACCATACAGAGGCTCGTGGAGAACCCGCTGGCCCGGGCGCTGCTTCGCGGCGAGATCAAGCCGGGCTCGACGGTCGTGGCCGACGCGGACGCGATCGGTGGCGTGCTGGTCTTCCGTTCCGGCGCGGCCACGGTCGTAGCCGATGCCAGCCACCGGCGCGACGCCCGCAGGAGAGCGGCTCCGGAACCCGCGGGCGCGGCCGCGGCCGCCGACCGCATCTGGACGCCGGGCAAGCGCGAAGACGAGGGCCCCAAGCGGGTGAACTAGCCGCGGCCGGGTTCAACGGACCGCCGGGTGAGCCTTGCGCACAGGCGGCCGCCGTTGGGGGAAACTGAGACCGTGAGATTCGAGCTTGTTGCGAAGCGGGCGACGGCGTTGCCGCGAGAGCTGCCCGCGGCGCCGGCGATCCTGACGCCGATTCGACTCGACTCGCGAGAGGAGCCCTTCCCGCCGGAGGGGTTCCGCCGCGGGCGGCCGGCGGCCGTGCTGATCCTGCTCTTCCCGGACGCCGAGGGACAGGCCCGGGTCCTGCTGACGGCGCGGGTCCCGCATCTGAGCACGCACGCCGGCGAGGTGAGCTTCCCGGGCGGATCCGCCGACCCGAACGATCGGGACCCGGTCGCCACGGCCCTGCGTGAGGCAGCCGAGGAAGTCGGCCTCGACCCGGTGGCCTGCGGGCTGCGCGTGACCGGCGTACTCGAGGTCTTCGCGCTGACCGTCACGGGCTACAGGATCACCCCCGTGGTCGCCCTCGCGCAGCGGCGGCCGGACTGCCGCCCGGCGCCGGACGAGGTGGCCCGCATCATCGAGGCGCCGGTGGAAGCGTTCCTGCCCGATGCCCCCGTCGAGCTCGAGGAGCGCACGATCCGGCAGCGTCTCATCCGCTACGGTGTCTATCCGGTGGAGGGCGAACGGGTCTGGGGCGCCACGGCGCGAATGCTCGGCCAGCTGGGGGCAGCCCTGGCGGCTGAGACCGAGCCTGGCCAGCCGGCCGCCGAGTCCGCCAACCCGGACATCGTGGCGAGCGTTCGACCGGCAAAGGCGGACGATCGATCGGCCATCTCCGCCTTCCTCGCGTCCTTGGCCCCGGAACTGGCCAACACCCTTCCGCCGGCATCAGAGCTGCTGCTGGCCGAAGTGGCAGGCCGGATCGCCGGCCTGGCGAGCTGGGCGCCGTGGGATCGGCCGCGCGGCGCGGAAGACCCTCGCGGTTTCGATGGTCTCACCCTGCCCGACGGCGAGCACCCGGCGGAGCTGACGTTCTTGGCCGTGGCCCCGGACTTTCGTGGTCGCGGCATCGGCCGTGGCCTGACCAACGCGATCGCCGAGGCGGCCCGAGCGGCCGGCAGCACCCGGCTCCTGGCCTGGACCCTCGGGGACGCCGGGATCCACCCCTCGTCCATGGCCGCGCGCACGTTCTTCCGTTCGAACGGTTTCGCCGACCTGGCGCTCGATCGGCGCATCCAGGCCCGCGGCGAGGACCGCCTGCTTCTGACGCGCACCCTTTTCTGAGGCCGTCCGAGGCGCCGGCTCGAATGACAGCGCTCAAGGCCTTCGCCCATCGGGACGGGCTAATGGCGCAGGGCCCGGCCCCTCGGGCTACCAGGGCTCCTTCTCGGTCGATTCGTAGGTCGAAGAATCGATCGAAGGATTCTGCGCCAGGGCACCGTCAGCCCTGAGAGACTCCGGCGCGTCCGCGCTTACGGGCGCTTCCGGCTGCGCGCTGGGCGAGCCTGCGGCGCTGCCCGGCAACAGCAGAGGTTCGGCCGAGGGGTCGCCGGACGCCACCCCGAACTCTACGACGATCGCCCGCATCGGGGTCAGTTCGGTCCACGCGGCGTGAACGACGTCCGGCGGCCAGACGACCGCCTCGCCGGCGGACACTCGCGCTCGCTCCTCGCCGACCCGAACGAACCCACCGCCCTCGATGACGAGGAGATAGGCCAGATTGGAGTTGGTGTGCGGAGCGATGGCCGCGTTGGGCTTGAATGCCAGCTCCGCGACGGCTCCACGCTCGTCGGCATGCAGGGGCGTTGCCTCCACGCCGCGGGTACCCGGCGGGCCGTCGGGCCGTCTGTGGCCGATGCCGAAACGGCGGATCTCCGTGGCCGCTACCGGCGGCGGCGCTTGGTCTTCGGCGCTGCCTTCGCCCGGATCGTGGCCTCCGGGTGAGAGGTCCGCGACCTCTGGAAGTAGCGCTGGCGGGCCAGCCGCTCCTCGTACGCTCGGATCAGCGGCGGGAAATGGATGAACCGGATCCAGATGAAGAGGCCGGCGCCAACGATCATCGTGGGCAGGACGAAGATGAAGTCGAAGCCGAACAGCGTGAAGAGGAGAAGCATCCCGAAGACCCCAACCGTGGTCCACATGAGCCACTCGTTGAGGTCGAGGAAGACTGAGTAGGCGCGCAGTCTCCGGCCCTGGAAGTTGTACAGGACGACGATGAGCACCAGGAAGAAGATCGCGATCTGCCACGTCGGCCCCCACAGCCGGTGGAAATTGCCGTCATTGAAGGCTGCCAGGAGCACGTCGAGCTGGTTCCACGGGCCGTTCACGCGGACCCTCCGAGACTTCAGTCGTTTGCGGTCGGTCGACCTGGATGGGCGCTCATCGGTAACGCTGAGCCGAGCTTAGGCGCGGAGGCCGACACGGCCGCCAGGCGTGCGCTTTTCCGCGCTTTCGATTTCGCGTCTACGGAGTATGCCACGACCGGGCGTTATACTCGGCCCAATCCGGCAACCGGGCGGCATGGGTCTGGCGCGGGGCTCGTCTCATGGGAGAGCGCCACCGGCATGCACGGCCCCGGGAGCGCGCGGGAGCCCGGAATCGGGCAGCAGGGAGGTAGGCCTGGTGCGAGCCTTGCTCTCGGTGGCGAGCCGCGAGGGCATCGGGCCGTTCGCCCGCGATCTGCTTGCTCTCGGTGTCGAGGTCTTCGCCACGGATGGCACGCGCGAAGCCCTGGCCGGCGAAGGGGTGGAAGTCCGGTCGGTCGTCGAGCTTACCGGCACGGAGCCGATCGCCGGGGGCCAGGTCAAGACCCTCCATCCGGCCATCTACGCCGGCATCCTCGCTCGCCGCGACCAGCCCGACCAGCTCGCCGAGCTGAAGGCCCAGGGCATCGGCCTGATCGATGTGGTGGCCGTCAACGTCGCCCAGTTCGCGCCGCAGGTTGGCGCCCGTCTGATCCCGATCGACGAGGCCATCGGCATGATCGACATCGGCGGCGCCGCGCTCCTCGCCGCCGCCGCGCGCAACTACGCCGGAGTCGCGGCCGTCGCGAACCCCGCCCGCTACCCCCAGGTGATCGCGGAGATCCGTCAGCGGGGAGCCGTCTCGGCGGAGCTTCGCCAGAAGCTCGCGGCCGAGGCCTACGGTCTGGTGGCCGCCTACCACGCGGAGATCGCGGCCTATCTCTCGCACGTCGCCGGCGACACCTTCCCCGGCCGTCTGGCCATGGTCCTGGAGAAGGTGGACGACCTGCGCTACGGCGAGAACCCGCCGCAGCAGGCCGCCTTCTACCGCGAGACGACGCATCGGGCCGGAGCGCTGGCCGACGCCACTCAGCTGCAGGGGGCGCGGCCGTCATTCAACGACCTGCTCGACCTCGACGCGGCCTACGCCATCGCCAGCGACTTCACGGCCCCGACGGTGACCATCGTCAAGCACACCGATCCGGTGGGAGTCGCATCCGCGGACGAGCTGGTCGAGGCCTGCCGCAAGGCGCTCGAGACCGACTCCGTCTCGTGCTTCGGGGGCATCGTCGGCGTCAATCGCGAGCTGGACGGAGCGACCGCCCGCGAGATCGCCGCCAACTCATACGAAGCCGTCGTGGCTCCTTCCTTCAGCCAATCCGCGATCGGCATCCTGGCCCACAAGCCGCAGCTGGCCCTGCTGGCGGTCCCGGGCAACCCGGTCGAGGGCCCGCGCGACTACGGCATAGCCAACCTCGACTTCAAGCGCATCGCCGGCGGGTTGCTGGTCGAGACGAAGGACGAGCTCGGGCTCGACAAGACGCAGCTCCAGGTGGTCACCAAGCGACGGCCCACGCTCGAGGAGCTGACCGATCTGCTCTTCGCCTGGCGCGCGGTGCGCCACGTGCGCTCCAACGCCATCATCCTGGCCCGGGGCGGCTCGACGGTCGGGATCGGCGCGGCCCAGGCGAGCCGGCAGACTGCCGTGGAGATCGCCCTGCGGCGAGCCGGCGACCGGGCCAAGCTGGCGGTCATGGCCAGCGACGCCTACTTCCCATTCCCCGACGGGATCCAGGTCGCGGCCGGGGCCGGCGTCACGGCGATCATCCAGCCAGGCGGCTCGATCCGCGACGAGATGGCGATAGAGGTCGCGGATCGTCACCACATGGCCATGGTCTTCACCGGCCGGCGCCACTTCCGCCACTAGTTGCCCGGGGGCGCGGGTCGGCGCGGCACGCGCAAGGCTTCACGGCCGCCCGCCGCCACGCCCGGTCCGGCCCACAGTCGCATCGAAGTGATCCGTCGGGGCATCCCGGGCGAATAGTGGATTGACGGCCGATCGGAACCTGACGGGCCGATCGGTTGGTCGGAGGAGAGGAGCCCGGGGCACCGGGCGAGAGGACGTGGCAGGGCGGCAGACCGGCAGGCCCACAGCGCCGGGAGGGGTTGCCGCCCAGCTACGCATGGGGGGCAGACGGGTCGCGAGCCCGTGTAGACGCGCTCACGGGCCCGACAACCCTCGTCAAGTCGTAGCCCGCCCCGAGCGCCACGCTAGCGGCGCGGGCGCGTCGGCGGCGCGTCAATCGACCGGGGACCACCTCCCGAGCGCCCCGTCCCAGCGACCGACGACGCGGACGGCCGAAGCGCCCTCGATCGACTCCCGGCGGGCCCGAGCCTCGACGACGGATTCGAGCCAGCCGGGCGGAACCAGATCCGGCGCCAGGTCCGCCAGCGGCGCCAGGACGAAGAGGCGGCCGTGCGCCTGCGGATGCGGCACCTCGAGCAGCCGCCACGCCTTGGCCGGGTCCGGCGAGCGGCCCGCCTCCGGACGCTCCACGGTCAGGCGCTCGTCGCCGAACAGGAGCAGGTCCAGGTCCAGCTCGCGCGGCCCGTAGCGAGCCCGCTCCTGCCGGCCGAAGGCCCGCTCGATCGACTTTAGGGCGAGGAGAAGGGCTATCGGGCCGGTGTTGGCGCCCGGGCCGGCCGGCACGTCCAGGCCGACGACCGCGTTGTGGAAGTCCGGCTGATCGGTGACCTCCACCGGCGCCGTGATGTAGAGGCGAGAGACGCCGGCGAGCTGCGTGGCAGGCAGGGCTGCCAGGGCGTGGACCGCGGCCGTCAGCGTCGCCTGGGCGTCGCCGATGTTGGCCCCGAGCCCGATGTACGCCCGAACCGTGCGCATGGCTGCACTCCCCGGCGCCGCAAGCGCCGCTCCGCGAGGCGCCGCGGCTAGACTCCGATCGTGCGCCCCGTGGTCGTGCTCATTCTCCACGCCGCGGCCCCGAACGGTGCGGGGCCGCTCGTTCGCGCGCTGGCCGAGGCCCGACACTCCCTGGCGAATCGGCAGCGGGATGCGTTTCTGGCGGCCGGCGCGGACGGGGCGGAGGTAGTGGCGGGGCCGCCGGGCGGGCCGTCGTTCGGCGAGAGGCTCGCGGCGGAGATCCGGGCACGGATTTCGGGCGCCGGGGGGTCCGGGGGCGCCGGGGGCGCGATCGTGCTGGGTTCGGGGAGCATCCCCCTGGCCCGCCCCGCGGATCTCCGGCGCTTCGTGGAGGCCGCCGCCGGACCGGGCGGGCACGCCCTCGCGAACAACCGCTATTCGGCGGACGTGGTGGCGGTCTCACGCGCGGCGGATCTGGCGGAGCTGCCGCCCCTCCCCGCCGACAACGCCCTCCCCCGCTGGCTGGAGGAACAGGCCGGCGTTTCCGTGACCGATCTCCGGTCGCGCTGGCACCTGGGGGTCGACATCGACACTCCCCTCGACCTGCTGGTGCTGGGCCTCGACCGGGGACGGCTCAAGGCGACCGCGCCGCTGATTGGCGAGCGGCTGGCCGCTCTCTCCGACGTCCTAACGAACCGCCGGGCCGAGCTGCTGGTCGCGGGCCGCGTCTCCGCGACCACGCTCGGCTGGCTCGAGAGCGGCGTCGCCTGCCGCGTCCGGGCCCTCATCGAAGAGCGCGGCCTCCGCGCCGCGAGCCGCCTCGCCCAGTCCGGCACCACGACCGGCTCCCGGGCCCCGCGCTCCGTCCTCGGGGAGCTGCTCGATCGCGATGGTCCCGAATCCCTGGCCCGCACCGTCGCGTCGCTGGCCGATGCCGCGATCGTCGACACGCGCGTCCTCCTGGCCCATCGCCACGGCGCCGACGAATCGGCCTGGCCGGCGGCGGAGGATCGCTTCGCGTCGGACCTGCTGCTACCCGCGACGGTCGCCGATCCGTGGCTCCGCTCCCTGACCGAATCGGCGGCCGGAACCGGCGCCGACTCGACCGCCTCCTCCGGCGGCCCGATCCTGCTCGGCGGTCACACGCTGGTCAACGGCGGACTGCGCCTGCTCGCGCAGCGAGCTCGTGCGGGGAAGCCATGACGCCCGAACCCCGGCGCCCGTCGATCGAGCGGTCGCCTGCCGGCTCCCGGCCTCCGTCCGAACCTTCGCCGGGCAGTTCGTCCGAGCGCTCGGCCGAGCTGGCCGCCCTGATCCGCGCCGAGATCCAGGGCGCACCCGGCGGCCGCATCACCTTCGCCCGCTTCATGGAGCGCGCCCTGTACGAGCCCCGGCTCGGCTACTACCGCCAGGGGGCGGACCGCCCCACCGACTCCGGCGACTTCCTGACCGGGCCCGAGACGCACCCGATCTTCGGCCGGACGATCGCCCGCCGGATCGAGGAGATGTGGGCGAGCCTGGGCAAGCCGGGCCCATTCGGCCTCATCGAGTACGGGGCCGGATCGGGGACGCTGGGGCTGTCGATCCTCGACGGCTTGCGCCGTCACGGGTCCGAGCTGGCGGACGCCATCCGCTACGAACCGGTCGAGTCGAACCCGCACCGGCTGGCGGACCTGCATCGAAGATTCGAAGCGGCCGGCCTGACCGAGCGACTGGCCTCCTCGAGCCCGACCGGCGGTACCGGGCCGGCGGACTCTTCGGCAGCCGTGCCCGGCCCCGGCGTTCTCCTTGCCAATGAGTTCCTCGACGCCCTGCCTGTCCACCGCGTCGTCGTCCGCGGCGGCAGGCTGCGTGAGCTTTTCGTCGTCTGGCGCGATCGATTGGCAGAGGTCGCGGCCGAGCCCTCGACCCCGGCGCTGGCCGCGCGACTGGCCGGCGACGCCGTCACCCTGGCGGAGGGCCAGGTCGCCGAGATCTGCCTGGAGCTCGAACCGTGGCTGGACGACGCCGCCGCCCGGCTCGCTCGCGGCTTCGTCCTCGTCATCGACTACGGCTATCCCGCGCCCGAGCTGTACGGCCCGCGCCGGCTCGCCGGCACGCTGCTGGGCTATCGAGGTCATCGCGTGCAGGACGATCCGTTCGCGAACGTGGGTCTGACCGACCTGACCGCCCATGTGGACTTCACCGCGCTCCGGCTGCTCGCCGAGGGGCGCGGGTTCCGGGCCGCTGGCCTCGCGACCCAGAGCGAGTTTCTGGTGGCCGCTGGCCTGGAGTCGGAGCTGCAGGCGCTCCAGGCGTCGCCGGAGACGACGATCGAGGACTACCTTCGGGCCCGCTCCGGAATAGTCCGCCTGCTCGACCCTCGCCACATGGGCCGCTTCCGGGTCCTCACGCTGGAGCGCGACGTCCAGGGCTCCGGCCCGGAGACGGCGCCGCGCGCCGCGGGCGGCTAGACAGCGGCCCTGCTGGTAGACTTGCCTGCAGGCCACGAGGGAACGGGCATCGAACCCGGCTCCGCGGCCTGTGAGAGAACCCTCGCGCCCGACGCCGCGGACGCCCGCCGCCGGCAAACGGGCCTGCTGGAGAACGATGACCGGCATCTGGTACGTGGTGGGCCTGGCTGTCGCGGGGGTTTCTTTCGTATTCCTGGTGATCGCCCTGGCCTGGCTCATCTCCCACCGCAACCGCGGCGACCGCCACAAGGGCGTGCCCTACGAGAGCGGCATCGACACCTACGGCGACACCTGGGGCCGGTTCGGCATCTCCTTCTACGTCTACGCCCTGCTATTCGTCGCCTTCGACGTGGAGGTCGTCTTCCTGTACCTGTGGGCGCTCGTCTTCCGCGATCTCCTGATTGGCGGCCTGGTGAGCATGGGCACTTTCGTTCTCGTGCTGATGCTCGGCCTGGCCTATGCCTGGCGGAAGGGAGTCCTGACGTGGCGGTAGTCGATCGCGGGTCGCGGGGGCGAAAGGCGGCGCCGGACCGCCAGCTCGCCCCGGCGGCCCCAGGCGAGCTGTCCGCGCCGATCGTGGTCCCGAACACGCTCTGGCGGTCCGTCAATCCACTCGCCTACGACGGCGGCCGGCCGACCGAGATCACCCATCTCCGGGAGTTCGGCCGGACCGATGCCGGCCGCAACGACGCGGCCCGCTGGGGCGCCCTGCAGATGATCCCGACGAACGCGGACTACATCCTCGACCTCATCCGGGCCAACAGCCTGTGGCCGCTGCTCTCCGGCCTGGCCTGCTGCGCCATCGAGATGATCTCCACGGCCACAAGCAAGAACGACATGGACCGCTGGGGCATGTTCCCGTTCCGGGCCTCGCCCCGCCAGGCGGACGTGCTCATCGTCGCCGGGACGCTCACGACCAAGATGGCCGGCCCGCTCATGCGGCTATGGGAGCAGATGCCCGAGCCCAAGTGGTGCGTGGCCCTGGGCGACTGCACCGTCTCGGGCGGTCGATACAAGCGCAGCTACTCGGTGGTCCAGGGCATCGACCGGATCATGCCCGTGGACGTGTATATCCCCGGCTGCCCACCGCGGCCCGAAGGCCTGATCTACGGCATGCTCCAGCTCGGCCAGCTCGTCAAGGACCGCCGTGGTCACTGGGATGAGCGCGACATCGGCCCCACCGCACCGGACGATATCTGACCGATGGATCTAACCCTCAAGAGCCGGCTCGAAGGTCGCCTCGCCGCCCACCTGCGCGCGCCGGTCTACCAGCGCCACGACGAGACGGAGATTCGCATCGATCCGGGCGCCGTCCCGGAGGTCCTGCGGGCGCTGCACGACTCGGTCGACCTGCGCTTCGAGATCCTGGCCGACCTGGCCGGCGTGGACACGGGCGAGGTGATGCAGGTCGTCTATCACCTGTGGAGCCCGATGAGCTCCGACTGGCTGCGCGTGATCGTCGACGGGCTGTCGCGCGAGGATCCGCGGACCCCATCGGCGACATTCCTTTGGAGGGGCGCCGAGTGGCTCGAGCGCGAGGCCTACGACATGTTCGGCATCGTCTTCGAGGGAAACCGCGATCTGCGCCGCATCTTCATGCCGCCCGACTACACGAGCTTCCCGCTCCGCAAGGACTTCCTGCTGCCCGATGACGCGGCCCGCTCCCCCGGCGCCGGCGTGCGCCACGTGGAGCGGCCCCACGCCCCGGCCGTGCTGGCCGACGACCCCGCCGCCGGCATCCGGCGCGCGCCGGTGAGCTGAGGACCCCGATGCCGACCCGCCAGCACGCCGATCGCCCGGCCGCCCGGACAGGATCGCCCAAGGGCGCCGCGCGGCCCGAGCAGCGGCCGTCCGTCGACGACGTGTCAGCCACGCGCTTCGCGAGTGCGGATGACCCGCGCGTCATGCTCGACCGCCAGATCGGCGGCCACCTGTACGAGCCGATCCCGCCCTACCCGACGCGGACCGAGCGCGAGGGCGAGTTCTACACCCTGCGCGACGGCGAGATGTTCCTCAACGTGGGTCCCCACCACCCGGCTACGCACGGCGTCATGCGGCTCGTCCTGAAGCTCTCGGGCGAGCAGATCGTGGACGTGGACCCGGTCCTGGGTTACCTCCACCGCGGCGTCGAGAAGATCTGCGAGAACTCGGACTACTACCACGTCATCGATCAGGTCGATCCGCTCGAATACATCAGCTCGCTGTACCAGGAATGGGCCGCGGTTCTGGCCTTCGAGAAGCTCATGGACGTCCAGGTGCCGCGCCGCGCCGAGTACATCCGCGTCCTGTCCGCCGAGCTGCTGCGCGTGGCCAGCCACACCCTCTACATGGGCTTCATGGCCCTGGACCTGGGCGGCCTGACGCCGATCCTGTACGGCTTCATCGAGCGCGACGAGATCGTGGAGATGCTGGCCGCCCTGACCGGGGCGCGGATGCTCTTCAACTACTATCGCATCGGCGGCGTGAACGGGGACCTGAACCACGAGTTCCTGAGCCGCCTGGGCGACTGGATGAGCCGAGCCGCTCGCCAGACCGAGGCCAACACCGGCCTGCTCAACGAGAACGAGATCTTCGTCCGCCGGACTCGCGGCGTCGGCGTCCTGGATCGAGCCACGGCCCTCGGCATCGGGGTCACGGGCGGGAACCTGCGTGCCACCGGCGTTCCGTTCGACGTGCGCCGGGCCCACCCCTACAGCGTCTACACCGAGCTCGACTTCAACATCCCGACCCGCGAGGAAGGGGACTCGCTGGCCCGCTACCTGATCCGGGTCGACGAGATCCGCGAGTCGATCAAGATCATCGACCAGTGCCTCCACAACATGCCCGACGGCCCGATCATGGCCAGACTGCCGCGACTGCTGCGGCCGCGGCCCGGGCGTGCCTGGGGCGCGGTCGAGGGACCACGCGGGATGCTCGGCGTGTACGCCATCAGCGACGGCTCGGACCAGCCCTTCCGCTTCCGCATCCACGATCCGAGCCTGCTCAACCTGCAGACGGTGCCGATCCTCCTGCCCGGGAACCTTCTGGCCGACACGATGGCGATCGTCTCATCGCTCGACCCGGTCATGGGCGGTATCGACAAGTGAGAGCGACCCGATGAGCTTCGCGGCTCGAACCTGGGACCGCATGTCGCTGCAGGCCCGCCTGCTTGCCATCCTCATCCCGCTGGCGATCGTTGCGGCGGTGATCACGGTCCTGGCGATCGTGCTGCTTGGGCCGCCGTTCCTCGACTTCCTGGGGGCGAACCTGCCGCTTGTCCGCTTCGTTGTGGCGGCCGTTGCCATCCTGCTGATGACTGTCCCTACTTGCTTCGTCGTCCTGTACCTGGAGCTCAAGGTCATCGCCCGCATGAACCTGCGGGTCGGGCCCAACCGGGTCGGGCCATGGGGCGCCGCGATGACCGTCATCCACGGCCTCAAGGTCCTGGTCAAGGAGGACTTCGCCCCGACCGGCGCCGACATCACGATCTTCACCCTGGCCCCCGTGGTGACCTACATGGCCAGCGTGATGACCCTGCTGGTCATCCCGTTCGCGCCCGGACTGTTCGGCCAGGACTTCAACATCGGCCTCCTCTTCTTCTTCTCGATGGGAGGGCTGACGGTCGTCGGGCTGCTCATGGCCGGCTGGTCGAGCTTCAACAAGTACTCGCTCCTGGGCGGGCTGCGCTCGGCGGCGCAGATAGTCAGCTATGAGATCCCGCTGACGCTCTCGGTCGTGGGCGTGATCATCCTGGCCGGCTCCATGAGCATGAACCGGATCGTGCTTGCGCAGTCCGGCTCCGTGCTCGACTGGTTCGTCTTGCGGCAGCCGCTGGCGGCGCTCATTTTCTTCATCGCCGCGACGGCCGAAGCCAACCGGACCCCTTTCGACATGACCGAGGCCGACTCCGAGATCGTGGCCGGCTTCGCCACCGAGTACTCCGGGATGCGGTTCGGCTTCTTCTTCTTCGCGGAGTACGTCAACGTCTTCATCGTCTCGGCGCTCACCGCGACGATCTTCTTCGGAGGCTGGACGGCTCCGTTCAACTGGCCATGGGCGTACAACCTGAACTGGCTCAACTCGCTGGGCATCGGCCCCGTGGCATGGCTGCTGATCGTGGCCAACGTCTTCCTGTTCGGCACCGTGGGGTTCGCGATCCTGGCGAAGCTCTTCGGCGGCCGGGAGTGGGGCCTGTGGGACAGCCTGGGACTGGGCTTCCTGCTCCTTCTGGTGGTGGCGGCCGGCGCCGTTGGCACGGCCGGCTTCATCGCCTTCGACTGGCTGGCCGGGCTCGTGTGGTTCATGGGCAAGACGTACTTCTTCGTCGTGGCGTTCGTCTGGATGCGGGGAACCCTGCCGCGTGTCCGGGTAGACCAGCTGATGGGCTTCGCCTGGAAGTGGCTGCTGCCCGCCTCGCTCCTGAACCTCTTCGTGACGGCGGCCGCCGTCATCCTTATCAACCCGGGGGGCGCCAGATGAGCTTCGTTCCAGGCCTCGGCATCGCCAAGGGAATGGCGCTGACGATGCGCCGCTTCTTCGCGCCGAAGGCCACCATCCAGTACCCCGAGACGGCCCCCGACATCGCGGTCCGCTTCCGCGGCCGGCTTCAGCTGCTCTACGACGAACTGGGCAACCTCAAGTGTGAGACCTGCTTCCAATGCGCCATGGCCTGCCCGGTCGAGTGCATCGACATGGGCGGCTTCGATACGAAGGGGCGTTTCCACACCCACTGGGGCGCGGCCGAGACGTACGCCGAGCGGCGGGAGGAATCGGCGCTGCGGCGGTCCGGCCGGCCGGTGCCCGATCCGGCATTCAGCCACTTCGAGACCATCGATCCAGCGGCCGTCGACCGCATCCTGGAGACGTACGACTTCGACCACAAGGAGATGCTTGCCATCCTGGAGTCGATCCAGCGGGCCTGCGGCTACATTCCGGTCGCCGCCGTCAAGCGCGTCAGCCAGGTCTCGGGCGCCCCATACGCCCTCATCTACGGCACCGCGACCTACTACAGTCACCTGCGCCTCGAGAAGCCCGGCCATACCGTGGCCGTCTGCCGCTGCACGGCCTGCCTCCTCGCCGGAGCGAGTCGAATCGCCATGAGTCTGAGCGGGGCGCTCGGGACGGAGATCGGCCGGCCGCCGGCGGGCGGCGTGGCCCTCGAGCAGCTTCCCGCTCACATCCCCGGCGCGGCGTCGCCGCTGCTCACGATTGACGGGAAGCCGCAGCCACGAGTCACCGTGGCGGGCGCGGCGGCCCTGGGTCGCACGCTGGCCGGAGGGACCGTCACATGACCCGCGCGACCGTCCTCGCCACCCCGGCCCGGTGGCCACGCTTCCTGCTCCCGGCCACGCCCGCGGCCAAGCCCGCCGACCTGGACGCGGCCGTCGAAGGCGGCGCCTTCGCAGGCCTGCGGGCCGCCGTCGAGGAGCTCAAGGCCGACGGAGTGATCGCGGCCCTCGGCGAATCGGGCCTGCGAGGCCGGGGCGGCGCCGGGATCCCGACCGGTGAGAAGTGGCGCGCCTGCGCCCTGGCCCAGGCCGATCGCCGCTACGTCGTGGTCAACGCCTACCAGTCGGACCCGGCCGTGTTGACGGACCGGATCCTGCTCGAGGCGAACCCGTACGCGGTTCTCGAGGGCGCCGCCATCGCCGCCTTCACGGTGGGGGCCGGCGAGGTCCTGGTGGCCGTTCGGGCCGAGGCAACGGACGCGATCCGGGTTCTGGAGTCCGCGGTCGCCGCCGCCCGGGCGGCCGGCTACCTGGGCTCCAACGTCCTCGGATCGGGAACGGACATCAACGTCTCGGTCAAGCCCCTCCGGGGCGCTTACATGCTGGGCGAGGAGACGGTCCTGCTCAAGGGTCTCGAGGGCAAGCGCGGCCAGCCCGAACAGCAACCGCCCTACACGACGACCCGCGGCCTGTTCGGCAAGCCGACTCTGATCCACGGCCCGCAGACCTTCGCGGCGGTGCCGTCGATCCTGACCGGCGGGGCCGCCCGCTTCGCCGAGATCGGCGCCACGGCGAGCCGCGGCACCATCCTGGTCCAGATCTCCGGCGCCGTGGCCACGCCCGGCATCGCCGAGGTCCCGCTCGGCATCACCATCCGCGAGATCGTGGACGTGGCCGGCGGGGTTCCGTCCCCGCATCGCCTCAAGGCCCTGCTGGTCGGCGGCCCGTCCGGCGGCATCCTGCCTGCAGAGGGCATGAGCGTCAGCTACGACCAAGTCTCCCTGGAGGAGGCGGGCGCGTATATCGGGTCCGGCTCGGTCGTGGTCGTGGACCAGAAATCCTGCGTGGTGGATCTGGCAGCGGTCCTGACCCGCTTCTGCGCCGATGAGGCCTGCGGCAAGACGATCCCCTGCCGGATCGGATTGCGCCGGCTGGCCGAGATCGGCGCCCGGATCTGCGAGGGCCAGCCGCGCGGCGACGAGGTGACGCGACTCTCCGACCTCTTGTCCGACATAGTCGAAAGCGCCCTCTGCGACCACGAACGTCGCGCCACTCTCGCCCTCCGGAGCGTGGTTCGGTACTTCCGCGACGAGCTCGACGCCCACATCGTCCGCAACATCTGCCCCGCCGGGATCTGCCAGCCCAAGGCAGCAGCCCGTGCCGGGGCCGTCTCCTGAGGCGTCCCATGCGAGAACCGACCCTCCGCCCCAGCCCCAGCTCACCGCCCGCCGCCGGGCCGGCCAAGCCATCCCGGTCCCGCAAATCGGCCAAGGCCGCGGCATCGGCTTCGGCCGAAGTCGCCGCGATCGAATCGGCCGCGACCGAGCGGTCGATCAACCCGATCGCGCCCGAGTCGGCCGCCTTCGAGGACTACCGGCCCGGTCCGGACGCTCAGCTGCGACGGCTGCGGCCGGCGGCGAACCAGAGGCAAGTCTGGAACCGCCGCGCCGGCCGGCCCGACAGCAGACCGGACGCGAAGACGCCGTACGACACCGTCATCCCCCTCGCGGACTCGTCCGCCGAGCGCCTCATAACGGCCCAGGCTCCGCAGCGGCCCCTTTCGACTCTCGCTTTCCGAATCGAAGTGGACGGCCGGATCGTCGAGGGACTCGAGGGCCAGACGATCCTGGAAGTCTGCCGCGCCAACGGCATCGAGATCCCCACGCTCTGCTACGAGCCCAAGCTGCCGGGCTTCGGAGCTTGCCGGATGTGCGTCGTGGAGGTCGAGGGCGAGGAGCATCCGCCTATCTCCTGCTCCCGCGCCGCCGAGCCGGGCATGATCGTGCGGACCCAGACCGAGCAGCTCCGCCGCCTGCGCCGCACGAACCTCGAGCTGATATTCAGCGACCACAACGCCTACTGCCTGCCGCCCTGCCAGAACAAGTGCCCGAGCCACATCGACATCCCGGGCTTCCTGAAGGCCAACGCCGAGGGCCAGTTCCGCGAGTCGGCGCGCATCTTCAAGCGCACCATCCCGTTCCCGTCGATCCTGGGCCGCGTGTGCCCCGCCCCGTGCGAGGAGCACTGCCGGCGTGACGAGGTCGACGAGGCGATAGCCATCCGCGACAGCCACCGCTACGCGGGCGACCTGGTCCTCAAGGCGCAGCACGACGGGATCGAGCCGCCGCTGCCGTTCGAGACCGAGCCCAAGACAGGCAAGCGCGTGGCCGTCATCGGCTCCGGCCCGGCGGGAATGGCCGCTGCCTACTACCTGCTCCTGTCCGGCCACGATGTGACCGTCTTCGAGAAGGATCCGGCCCCGGGCGGGATGCTTCGCTACGGCATCCCGGAGTACCGCCTCCCCAAGAAGGACATCCTCGAGCCGGAGTACGAGGCCGTGTGGCACCTGGGCGCCCGCCTGGAATGCAACAAGGCCCTGGGCCGCGACTTCAGCCTGGACGACCTGCGCGACCAGGGCTTCGACTCGACGATCGTCGCCACGGGCTGTTACGACACCAACAAGCTCAACATCCCCAACGAGAACGCCGACGGCGTGATCGACGGCCTGGAATACCTCAAGATCGCCGCTCTCGGCCTGCCCTACCCGGGCCACAAGAAGAGCCGGGTGGTGGTGGTCGGCGGCGGCTTCACCGCCATGGACTGCTGGCGGACTTCGCTTCGGCAGGGGGCCAGGGAAGTCACCCTCGTCTACCGCCGCGACATGAAAGACATGCCGGCCGCGAGCGAGGTCCACGAGGCCCTGGAGGAGGGCGGCAAGGCCGTCTTCCAGGCTGGCCCGACTCGCGTCCTGGTCGACGCCAGCAACAAGGTGACCGGGGTCGAGTTCATCCGGATGCGCCCTGGGGCGCCCGATGCCTCGGGCCGCCGCCGGCCCGAGCCTGCGCCCGGCACCGAGTTCGTCGTCGAGTGCGATCGGGTCCTGCTGGGGATCGGCCAGGGCCCCGACCTCGCCTGGGTGGGACCGGGGAACGAAGGCATCGCCTCGGCCCACGGACGGCTCCAGGCCGACGCCGTGACGTTCGAGACGGGCCGGCCCGGCGTCTTCGGCACCGGCGATGTGCGCATCGGCTCCGCGACCGTGGTCCAGGCCGTCGCCGAGGGCCGCCGCTGCGCCTATGCCGTGGACGCATACCTGAAGGGCGGCGACCTCGCCGAGCTGCGAACCCGCCAGACCCTTGCGGAGGTCGAGCCGCAGTTCCTCTCGATCGTGCCCTACATCGACGAGCCCAAGGAACCGCGCTACCGCCTCAAGTCCCTGCCGGCCAAGGAGCGGGTCAAGAGCTACGTCGAGTACGAGATCCCCTACACGCAGGCCGAGGTAATGGCCGAGTCCACGCGCTGCCTCCAGTGCACATGCGAGGCCATCGGCAACTGCGATCTGCGACGTCTGGGGATCGAGTACGGGACCACGCTCCAGACCCTGGAGCCGGGCCACGACCAGGGCGCCGGCTTCCGCAGTGTCACGGAGAACCGCTTCACCGGCTACAACCACGACTACATCCGCGACGACAGCCACGCCTTCATCCTGCGCGAGCCTTCGCGCTGCATCGATTGCGGACGCTGTGCCACCGTCTGCGCAGAGGTCGTGGGCGCGGCCTGCTACGACTTCATGCGCATCGGCTTCGACACACTGGTCACGACGCCGCTCGACATGAGCCTCAACGACACGCCGTGCGTCTCCTGCGGCCGTTGCGCGGAGACCTGCCCCACCGGCGCGCTGATGCCCAAGCCACGGGTCCTGGAGAAGTACGACGTGGACGAGAGCCGCTGCATTCTGTGCGGCATCTGCGTCGACGCCTGCCCTTACGATGCCCTGAGAGACGGCCAGGACAATGAGCTGGCCCACACCGACCGGGACGACCCGGAGATCGACCTGATCGGGCTTGCGGCGATCGACCGCGAGACCGAGGTGACCTACATTCGCCGCGAGCGCGACTGGGTGGCCCACGCTCTTGCCGAAGGTCGCCTGGAGGACCCGGCGGCGATGCTGCCCGCGCTTCCGGCGCTGCCGCCGTCACTGGCCGGCGCCGCCAGCCACAGCCACCGAGCCCATAGAAAGTGACCGTCAAGCCGTTCTGGGCCGGTTCGCCGGCCCGCGAGGAGGAGGGAAGCGAGACATGCCGATAGGCGACTCGATCCCGCTGATCGGGATTCGCTGGGACGATGTGCTCTTCGTCGCCCTGGCCGCCACGCTTCTCGTGTCGGCGCTCCTGGTCGTGACCATGCGCGACATCATCCGCTGCGGTCTGGCCCTCATCGTCGCCTTCGCGTCGCTGGCGGGGATCTATGTCCTGCTGGGGAATCCCCTCGTTGCGGTCACGCAGGTGCTGGTCTACATCGGTGCCATCGCCGTCCTGATCCTGTTCGCGATCATGCTGACCCAGACCAAGAATGCCCCGATGCGACTGGTCTTCCAGACCCAGGTGCTCTCGGCGGCCGCCGCCGCGGCCGTGATCGCGGCCGTGATCACCCTCACCGTTCTGGCCACGACGTGGCCGTCGGCCGGGCCGCGTCTATGGACCTCCACGACAGAGGTGGCTCACACGCTGTTCCGCGACTTCGTGCTGCCATTCGAGGTCGTGAGCGTGCTGCTGACCGCGGCCGTCATCGGCGGGGTCTACCTGGCCCGCCGCGAGATCAGCAAAGGCGAGGGGAACCGATGAGCGGCTCGCTCGACTCGTACCTGATCCTCTCGGGCCTGCTCTTCGCGATCGGAACGTTCGGCTTCCTGGCCCGCCGCAACGCCATCAGCATGCTGATGTCGATCGAGCTGATGATCAACGCCGTCAACCTGACCGTAATCGCGTTCGGCGCCTTCGTCCCGGCGCTCAACAAGCAAGCCGCAGTCATCGCCCTGCTGGTCATCGCCGTTGCCGCGGCCGAGGTGACGGTGGGGCTGGCGATCGTCATCGCCATCTACCGCAACCGCAAGACGCCCCTCGTGGACGAGTACGACTCAATGAGCCAGTGAGCGACCAATGAACTTCCTCGTCCCGCTCATTCCGCTCCTGCCACTGGCCGGATTCGTCGTTACCGGGCTGCTCGGCCGTCAGATGGGCCGGGAGTCGCACCAGATCGCAGTCTGGTCGGTCGTGGCCTCATGGCTGGTCGCTTCGATCGTCGCCTTCGGTGCCCTGTCGCACGGCTTCGGCATCGGCGATGGCTTCGGCGTCACCCTCTGGAACTGGATCCCGGCTCTCGGCTTCAAGGCCGACATGGGCTTCTACGTGGATGCCCTGACCGGGTGTCTGCTGATCGTGGTCACGACGATCGGCATGCTGGTCCACGTCTATTCGATCGGCTACATGCAGCACGACCCGGGGCGGTGGCGCTTCTTCGCCTACCTCAACCTGTTCATGTTCTCGATGCTCATCCTTGTCCTGGCCGACAACTTCCTGCTCGTCTTCGTCGGCTGGGAACTGGTGGGCCTGTGCAGCTACCTGCTCATCGGCTTCTGGTACCCGCGCCGCTCCGCCGCCGAGGCCGCCAAGAAGGCCTTCCTGGTCAACCGCGTCGGCGACATGGGCTTCGCCCTCGGGATCATGGCGATCTGGACGCAGCTGGGCACGCTCAACATGCAGGCCGTCTTCAAGCTGGTCGAGGGCGGCGGGCTCTCGTCAACCTGGATCGCCGTCGTCGCGCTATTGATCTTCTGCGGCGCCGTCGGCAAGAGCGCCCAGTTCCCGCTCCACGTCTGGCTGCCGGACGCCATGGAAGGCCCGACGCCGGTCTCCGCCCTCATCCACGCCGCCACTATGGTCAACGCCGGCGTGTATCTCGTGGCCCGCTGCAACCCGATCTTCGGGGCCGCGCCCGGGGTGATGGTCGTCGTGGCCGCGATCGGCATCTTCACCGCGATACTGGCCGCCTCGATCGCCTTCACGCAGACGGACATCAAGCGCGTCCTGGCCTACTCCACGCTCTCCCAGCTCGGCT